>NC_018011.1:2806195-3115543 GCF_000265365.1 Alistipes finegoldii DSM 17242 | reverse complement strand
AGTTGGCCTGCCAGTAAACCTGCTGCCAAGCCGCACCCAGCATATTCTTGTCGAGCGCGAAGTAGCTCGGCAGATAACGGTAATAGTCCGGGCGCGGGTCGGGACCATTCTGCCACGTCAGCGCCGAGTAACCGTTCATGCCGAAGCGCAGCGAGGTGGCCAGATCGAGTTTCGAACGGTCTGAAATGTCGAACGTATAGTTCAGCATCACGACGGGTTCGTGGTTGTTGCGCACACGGGCGTTACGTTTCTTGCCGTCCTGCCAGCCCCAGTTGGGGTTGTAATAGTTATTGCCGACCAGATCGTAAGCTTCCTGCGTCGCCGCCTGCTGCGCACCGCGTTCGGTAGGAGCGCCCAGCAGGGTCAGCGCCAGACGATGACGCTGACCGAACTGCTTCTCGACAGCGGCAAAATAACCGAAAGCGTTGTAATAGACGCCATTGACATAGGAGTTGCCGCCCTGACGGGTCGAAACCGAAAAGGCATACGACCACCCGTTGTCCTGATAGCCCGAAGCATAGGTGACCATCGCGCGGAAACGGTACATCGAGTTGCCGTTTACGAGGCTCGCACGCAGGCCTTGACGCATCTGCGCAGGACTCGTCACGATATTGGTCGTACCGCCGATGCCGCCCAGACCGGCGTCCGACGCCACGATGCCCGACGTAACTTCCTGATTGCGGGTAGCGTCGTTCAGACCGCTCCACAACGACCACGGCGTATAGCCCGTCATGGCGTCGTTGAGCTGAATGCCGTTCATATACACGTCCTGATACTGCGAATCGTAACCGCGGACGTTGAAACGCATTTCGCTGAACTTGTAGGACGCGATGTTATTGAAGAGGTCTTTCGAAGCCGAGAGCGACGTGGGCAAAGCCTGCGCGTCGTCGGTGGTTTCGGTGTCGAACTCCGCGAAGACCGCGTCGTCGATCATCTGACGCTGCGTATCGGGCACGAGGATCACCGCATTGATGTCGCGCATCTGCGAACCGACACGTACGGCGATATTCGAAGTCTCGAATTCGGGAGTTTCGAACTGCAGCGAATATTCGCCCGCAGGAATATTTTCGAAAACGAAGTTACCCTGCGCATCCGAAACCGTTGTCGTACCGCCCGGCGTCATCGTAATCTTCACGTCGCCGAGTGCAATGCGTCCCGCACGCGAAACGACCCTGCCCTTGATACCGCCGTCCTGTCCAAAGGCGGTCAGCGTCACAAGCGACAGCACTAAAATTAGTAGACTCTTGATTTTCATAGACTATGTAAGTAATTTATTTGGCAAAATAGATATACACCGGGAAGTGGTCGCTGTAACCGCCCTGAAAGTTATTTCCCACGTACGTACGCAGGGGATATCCCTTATACTGTCCCTCTTTCTGCAGCATGTAGTACCGCTTGAAGATATTGCCGTAGAACTTCGATCCGGGAGCCTTCTGCAAACGAAGCCTGCCTTCGGAACCCGTAGCCAGATTCTCCGTGACCACGATATTGTCAAAGAGATTCCATGCATCGCCGTAAGCCAGCGTTCCGAGTCCCGCCTTGAGCATATCGGCAAAGGGGTTGTAGAAATCGCCCGGCTTGAGATCCTTCATCTTGGCTTTGGCACCCAACCCCTCGGCAATGCTCTCGTCCGTAGGATCGTCGTTGAAGTCGCCCATGGCTACGACCTTGGTCGCCGGGTTGATCTTCAGCACGGAATCCGCAATGCGGCGCATCTGCTCCCCGACGGCAATGCGCTTGAATTCCGAAGCGTCCTTGCCGCCCAGCCGCGAAGGCCAGTGCGCAACCATAAAGAAGAAGGGTTCGTTCTCGATGGTTCCCCACATCGTCAGGATGTCACGGGTCTTGAAGTTGGGAAGCTGCGGCACGACGGTTTTCACCGGGAAACTGCCCTCCAGTTTGAACACATCGGGACGATACATGAAAGCCACATCGACGCCGCGGGCTTCGGGCGAATCGTAATGCACGATACGGTAGTTGCCGGGGGCCAATTTGGGCGTCGCCACAATGTCCTCCAGCACCGAGCGCGTCTCGACTTCCGAGACGCCGATAACAGCCGGATAATTCTTGTCTGCGGCAGCAATGTCGAAAAGCACCCGCTCGATATTGCCGAGCTTCTTGAAATACTTGGCGGAATTCCACTTCTTGGGACCTTCCGGCGTGAACTCGTCGTCATGCACCTCCGGATCGTTGATGGTGTCGAAAAAGTTCTCCAAGTTATAGAACATCACCTTGCAGGGCTTCTGCGCAAAGCACATTACGACGAACGCCGCCAAGAACAAAGTGAATATCAGTCGTTTTTTCATCGTTCTGAAATTTTAAGGTTTTACAATCCCCAAGAGGCGGCATCTGTCTTTTCCTTGACCTCGGCAGGCAGCGTGGGGAAGAATTCGAACTTGGTCAGCTCTTCGATCTCCTTGACGCTCTTCACCCAGCTTTTGGCCTCACCCTGACCGCCTTCGTTGGCCACCCAGAATCCGATGGACTTGAGCTGGCCGGCCGAATAATCACCTAGTTTATCACCAGCCTGACGGATGTTACCCTTTACCGTGCGGACAAATACTTTAAAATAGTAATTCGGCACAGGACATAACTTACCGTCGCGGTCTGCCGTCGTAAGCGTACTACCGGGATTCCAATATGCACCGGTTACGACATACAGCGTGTCGGAACACATCCAATGGTCACGGGCCATTTTCTCAAGGTCCGCCCACGGATGCTGGTTCAGGCTGGAGTTCTGGGGCGTCATATTCGAGAAATAGAAAGTCTGCGCCTGCATCGTGGCATTTCCGCTACGGTCGGCATTGGGAATCTGATGGCCGCGGTCGTAATTCGCCGCAGGATAACTACGGGTCAAATTAGCCTGATATTCAGCTGCGATCTTGGGATCATACGCCCATGTTTCCACGCGTCCCGACCCCGTATACGAACTATGCAGCGGATAAGCCACCCACCATGCGGCATACTTGGTTTTGTCGAGACACAACGTATAGTTACGGGCGTTATACCACTGATTCGTATTCTGATTCTTGAGCTGAGCGAAATGTGATACATAAATATAATTGCTATTCACCTTTTCGGCAGGAATCTCAGGCCAAACCAGATTGTGACCGGTCTCATATACATTGTCGTTCGACGAAGTACTGTACTGGACGAGTTCAAGCTCGACGGGCATCTCGCCTTCGAACTCGAACCTGATCAGGGCATGCCGCTCGTCCTTGGTGTTGTTCGGCCAATAATAGACATACTGATTCTTGTCGGACAAACTCGTTCCGACCTTTCCCGTCTTGACAGTCTGGCCTCCCGGCGCTGTCCGGTTAAACGAAATCCATTCGGCTCCCGAAATGATTTCAGCCGTCCACGGCGTCCCCGTATCTCCGGTCACGAGCAGCACGGCAGCGCCCTCCTGATCGGGATGCACGGTCTTGGCAGGGTCCCACTCCACCGAGTTGGCGCCCCCGCCTCCCTTATTGTCGGAATCCTTACCGCACCCCGTAAAGGCGACAGCTATCAGCACCATCGCCGCAAGGGAAGCGGCAAACATCCGCGAACTATATTTATATATCAACGTCATTCAATTAAAAACTAAGTGCGAAAATACGCATTTTAAGACAACCTTCCCCCGGCAGGATGTTCCTGCCGGGAGAGGGAGTGTCGATATTCGGTTATTCTGCCGGGTTGATAGCAACAGACTTAATATAAAAAGCCTTACCGCTTCCTGCTACACTAGTTGCATTATCCCATGTTAAAACAATGTCACCTTCAACAGCTACTGCATTTTCAAATGTATATTCGGCAGCCAAAGACGTCAAATCAGCAGTGCTATTTCCATCACAAACAAATGTCGTAGATCCGACCTGCACCTTCAAAGTTACATTAGCACTAGCAGCTCCACTGCTATTAACAACAATCTTTTTCACCCCACCAGTATATGCCGTGGATTTCAATACAAATTGGCTGGCCGGTTGATTCTTAGATCCAACCTGAACACCTTTATTATTGTCGTTTCCAAAGTAGAACGATGATCCCGACCAAGTAGGACTCGTAATCCATTCCAACTCTGGCGTACCTTTAACGATGGTCACACCATCGGCTTTCGAACCTAAATCACCATTTACAAGGCTCCAAACATATGCAACACCGGGAGTTACTTCACCACCCGACGATTTTTTCAACTGCGTCAAAGCAACTGTAGCATCGTTTCCTCCGGTAGCCGTAATAGTCAGAGTCTCTTTAATGTCCGTATCGCCCGTATTGGCGGTTTTAGGCGAAATCTTCACGGTCGTTCCCTCGACCGACGCGTTGAAGGAAGTCAGCGAAGATAACGTAAATCCATTGAAATTCACACCTTCGATCGTCACAGTCTTTTCAGCCGTATCATCCGACGCCCACGATAACGAAGAAGGAGTTACATCGATAATCATAGGGGCCGTAGACTTAAAGTTCTTCACGTCGTCGAGATTACGGGGAAGAATTTGGTTCTGACCGGAATACACCGCACCGATACCCGTAATTTCGGCAGTCGTTGCGATATAAGGCTGATCTTTGAAAGTTGTCCAAGCATTTTTATTGAGGTATACGGCTAAGTTAGCTCCTCCGGCCGTCAGCGTACGGGTCGTATTCGCTCCGCTGTCCATCCACATGCCGGCAGCACTCGTCGTAGCTTCGATCGTGACGGGCATATTGAAATAATTCGAAATATCGGCGACCGAATTCACCTTGATAGGAGTTACTGCATTACCGCTCGACTGCACGATCACTTCACCGGTCCCGATTTCCGAAACCTGAGGAATCGAATTGCGGATCTGACCTTTTGCGACACCTGCCGTTAGCGTGACGAGCACTTTATCGCCCAGTTTATAGTCACCTTCACTCCAAAATACCGAGTTGTAAAGCGAAATACCGTTTCCACCGGTCGTAGCTCCGGGAGTCATCACGTAAAGCGTACCGAAAGAAGCATTGCCAGCTTTGGGATCACCGCAAATTACACCTTCGAAGGTATAAGTCACATTTTCGTCGATCACCTCGGCAGCAGAAGTCGCCGTGATCTTGGCCAAGAGTTCGGGAATCGTAATTGTTGTCGCACCGCCGCTTCCGCCGGTCGTTACGAACGTCTTATGATCGCCGTAAAGAATATCACCGGTGTTGGGAGTCGCGTAGGCGCGGAAAGCGTACTGCGTCTCCTTCGTCAGGCCGGTAACGTCTACGGTCCATGTCGCAGCCTTCGTTGCGGCCGGAACTTTCACGGAGCCTGTCCAATCGGGCGTATTTCCCGTGGCGAAGACCACATACTCCACGCCGACGGCCGAATAGTCGGCCAGATCGGCATTGGCGATCGAGCCGCCCAGCGTCACCGTCGTCTCGGCTACATTCGAAGCGTTGGCCGTCGTAACCGCAGGCGTAGCGGCACCGCCGCCCAAATCGATCTCTGTCCCACCCGTGCCAACGAAAATACGGACATCATCAACACGAGTTCCGGTCGCACCACTCGGATATTCAATTTTCAAAGAAAGACGTGAAACAGTATTTTTCAGCGTAATATCAGCCGATGCCCATTTCCAAGCCGGAGTTGCATCTACATTTTCCAGATTATACGCTATTTCAGTCCAATTTTCGGCATCTGACGAAAGATAGAGTTTAATGACATCCTTTTGGGGATCGAAAGCATCAGTATTACCATACAATCCAAAACGGATTGACAGATTCTTTTCAGTTGTAAGAACAAGATCCTGCACCGTAAAATATGCATTCTTACCTGCCTGCAACCACATCAAGCCTTTACCTGAAAAGCCCGCGCTTGTCGGAGAAGCCGTTGTTGCCGTCCAACGGTTCGAAGCGTAAGCTGTTTTATAGTCTGACGTACCGGAAACATAGCCGAATCCGCTGCGAATCACATACGGACTTTCATTGATATAAGGCCACTTGTCGAGTTTCTGTTCCAAATCACCGAACGATTCATAGAATATGTCGTTCGACACCCCCTTCTGTGATACCGCTATCGTCTTGGTGCCAAAGTCATTGCTGACGACTATCGAACCCAGATTTTTTATTTCCGAAGAAGCATTGGCCTCAGAAGCAGTTACGGTAATCGAAGTGTCGGAAGCCGTACCCGTAGTTTTGTCGATCGAGAAGCCTGAACCGGAAACAGTCGCTTTCCAGTCACCGGTAGACGTAACCGTAATTTTTGCCGTCGCTCCGGCTGCATCACCGAGAGAAATGGCCGTAGGATCGACAACAAGCGATCCGGTAGCTCCCCCATTGAACGAGACATCATCCAATCGATAGGTGTTGTTATGCCCTACATAACGGAAAGCTACATATACTTTATCAGAAGCGGCATAAGCCGAAAGATCGGCAGACTCGTCAAAGTACACGTTGATCTCATTTACCCCCTCTTTATACTCGATTGTCTTAACAACAGTCCATACACTGGGATCGGTAATCGTTTCGTTTGTTACCGTAGTAGAAGCTACGATCTCAATCTTGCTGTCGTCAGCTGCACTTGCCGTTGCATTGAAATACCATGCCAGTTTGAACGTCAACACTTTATTATCCGCAGCTTTCACATTAAACGGAGTCATTATAGCATAAGCCGTAACGGTCTTCTGCGTTGAGCTGTAAGGAGCACACTGAAGATAGAACGTGTCTCCAAATACACTGCCGAACCATCCCAATTTAGGATTGGCCGGATACCCAGCATCACTCGAAGTAAACGCCCAATTGGGAGAATCGTAAACAACACCACTAATAACATCGTTGAAACTGTCGCCAAACTGCGTCACAACAGTAGTCGGAAGCTCTACATCACCGACAGGCGGTGTCACGGAGCCATTATCCAAATCGACCTGCTGTCCACCGGCACTCGTCACCAAAGTAACATCGTCAATACGATAGTTGCCGTCAGGCTTCTTAGTGGATAAGAATTTAATATACAGATGCTCCGAGAATTCCTTCAACGTAAAGTTCAACGTTGCAAGATTCCAGTTTTTCTCAGCCACAAAGTTTTCGAAAGTATAGGGAATGGCATTGGTCCATTTTTCGCCGTCTTTACTGAATTGAACGGTCAGCTGATCGTAGATCTCAATATTGGGAGCATTGAAATAACTTGCGCCGAAAGTCAAAGTATATCCGGTTTGGCCCTGAGGAAGCGTAATATCCTGAACCGTAAAATAAGTGTTTCCGGTGCCAAACATCAAATTAGAACCACCGGAACCTTCATAGGCACTTCCGTTGCCGACACTGGAAAGATTACTGCGAATATCAACCCCTTCACCGGCATAAGTTACGGTCGAAGAGCCTTCACCGGTCTTATCCCAGCCATCGTATGAAGCAACCGGAGTTTTATCTCCCGTCGTTCCGAAAGTTTCTTTATAAACAAGTTTTTCGGGAACGACTTCACCCTGGTTAATGGTAACCGTCTTGGTGAAATAGGCGCCGTAGGAGTTCTTGAGCTGGAAACTCAGCGTTGCCGTACGGCTCTCGTTGCTTGCGGGGATCGAGAATTCGACCTCGGTCGTACCGGCTTTTCCATCGGTCGCGGAAGGAGTCACCCAGTCTGCGCCCGATTCGAAAGCGAGCGTCCACGGACGATTGCTTTTCACCGTAACGGCAGACGCACCTTCGGCCACGCCCTCGGCGGAAAAGGTCAATGCTTCGGGAGCAACCTCAAGATAAGGCATCCCGTCGTCATCGTTATCATCCACACACGATGTAAACGCCGTCGCGGCGATCAGGAACATCGCACCGAACAATAACCTCAAAAGGTTTAACTTTTTCATAGAAGAGTTGTTTAAAATTGATTAAAAACTTTTATTTTATTTCTAAAAAAACTTACGATTCCTTACATAATGGTAATATTATGCCTCAAATCTAACATTATTTTCCGGACCGACAAAAGCCTAAACGCCTTTTTTATATTACGATTAGGTTAATTAGCGGACATCGGCGTCCAATGCGGACACAATCGGAGACAAAAGCCCCGGAATACGCACGTTTCTGCATATTCCGGGGCTAATAGTCTTTCGGGATCAACGGATGCGGTCGGCCGCGCGCACCATCAGTTCGTCGCGGAAAACCGCACGTGCGGCGAGGTATGCGAAAAGCAGGCAAACCAGCGGCAGCACGACGGCAGGTTTCAGCACCTGCGTATGGAACGTCTGTTCCGCAAACACCCGGTAGCTGAGAAAGTAGTACACGCCTTCCATAACGGCGGAGCCGACGAGCAGCACCATTTCAACCACGCAGAGCCGGAGCTGGAGCAGGCGGCGCTTGAACAGGAAAATCGTAATAAACGGCAGCACGCAGGCCAGCGCCAGCACGACGCCCATATAAACCGTCGGCTGCACGGCTTCGCCGGCAGCGGTTTTCAAAGAAAAGGCATACAGCCCGAACTCTCCGGCCTCGCCGGCGAACCACGCAAGCGGAGCGAAAAGCGTAACGGCCATAAGCGCCGTGACAATCAGCATGTAAAGCGTTTGGATTCGTTGTATCATAGGGTCATAAAGTTTTATCTATCAAATATTTGTTCCTGTCGGAGGAGCCGCGGTTGATAAGCTCGCCCAAAAATCCCGCCAAAAACAGCTGGACTCCGAGGATAATCGCCAGAATCGCCAAATAGAAAAGCGGCTGATCGGTAACCGCCCTCAGCGGCAGTTCGTGGACCTGCTTCCAGATTTTGGCGGCGATGATCCAGACCGTCGTGCCGCCGCCGATAAGGAACATCAGCGTCCCCAGACTGCCGAAGAAATACATCGGCGAGCGGCCGAAGTGCGACATGAAGAGTACGGAAATCAGGTCGAGATAACCTTTCAGCATACGTTCGAGACCGAATTTCGAACGACCGTATTTGCGGGCGCGGTGCTCCACCGGCTTCTCGCCGATGCGGCGGAAACCGGCTTGCTTGGCCAGTATCGGAATGAAACGGTGCATCTCGCCGTAGACTTCGATCGCCTTGACGACCTTGCGGCGGTAGGCTTTCAAGCCGCAGTTGAAGTCGTGAAGCCCGATTCCCGACACGGTGCGGGCCGTCCAGTTGAAAAACTTGCTGGGCCAGCGTTTGCCGATCGGATCGTAGCGCTTCTTCTTCCAGCCCGAAACCAGATCGTATCCCTCTTCGAGGATCATCCTGCGCAATTCGGGAATCTCGTCGGGCGAATCCTGCAGATCGGCGTCCATCGTGACGACGACCTCCCCTTCCGCAGCCGCAAAACCGCAGTACAAGGCCGCGGATTTGCCGTAGTTGCGGGCGAACCCGATGCCCCGCACCGCCGGATACTGCTTTTTGAGGGATTCGACGACGCTCCACGAATCGTCGGACGAACCGTCGTCCACCAAGATAACTTCGTAGGTATAGCCGTGCTCCGCCGCCACGCGGTCGATCCATGCGACCAGTTCGGGCAGCGATTCCGCCTCGTTGTAGAGCGGCACTACAACCGATATGTCGAGTTTATTCATCTTCTGCTTTACAGTTCTTACTCACCGGCCTGCGTATCGAACGGCCGCGGAGCGCGCGAAAGCACACCTGCAATGATAAGGCCGAAAACAGCGCCGAAGAGCAGGCTTACCCAGATACCGCCCCAGACGGTCGCAAGCACCGAGGGGGCAGGCGCGGTCTGAATCTGCTCCAGCGACTGGGCCATCACCGACTCCATCGACGCCGGCACGCCGCCGCCCAACGCCATCATGTCGGTCAGCGCTTCGACCAGCCGGGAGGTGTAATTCGAATAACCCATGATCAGGTGCAGGTAGATATATTGCACGCCTCCGACGATGACGCCAGCAAAGGCCGACACCGCCAGCACGAAGAGATATCCCTGTCCGAAGGAGAATCCCTCCTCGGCCGAATAGAGTTTCGAACGGTTTCGCGTGAAGCGGTGCAGCAGGTAATAGTGCAGGACGACGACTCCGATCCATTCGACCGTCATCAGGGCATAGTACTTCATGCTGCCCGAAAGTGTCATCATCGTCTCCAAGATCATCGAAACGGCCAGTATGGCCCCGATAATCGCGCCGCATTTCGCGGCATCGTTCCAGAAATTTTGCTTTTCCATTATATCATTCAGAATTATCAGTTCCCAATCATTGCAGCTCGCCTTTGCCCTCGCGCAGGATTTCGGGTTCGTCGCCCGTGAGATCCACGACCGTCGTCGGCACATTGTCGCCGACGCCGCCGTCGATCACCAGCGCCACATCGCGGCCGTACCGCTCGTGGATCAGTTCGGGATCCGTGGTGTATTCGACCACTTCGTCGTCGTCCTTCACCGAGGTGGTGATAAGCGGACATCCCAGCGCCGCGACGATAGCCCGCGGAACGGCGTTGCCGGGAATACGGATTCCGATCGTACGCCGCTTTTCGAGCGCCTTGTCGGGCATGCCCGACGATGCCGTCAATACGAACGTGAAAGGCCCCGGCAGGTTGCGCTTCAGGATGCGGAACGCCGCATTGTCCACCCGGCAGTACTCGGCCGCCTGAGCCAGATTTTCGAAAACCACCGTAAAGGCCTCGGCGTCCTTGCCCTTCATGCGGCGCAGCCGCTCGATGGCCTTGGGCGAACGCAGCGAGCAACCGAAAGCATAGACACTGTCGGTCGGATAGATGATGATTCCGCCGTCCTCCAACGCATCGACCACTTTCCGCAACTCCCTTTCGGAGGGGTTCTGTTCGTATATTTTCGTCAGCATGAATACAAATGTACGAAAAATTATTTAATCTTGCGCCGGTTCAGCTCCCTGCTGTACGCCTGAGCATTGGCGTTGTGCTCGCGCAGGGTCTTCGCAAAATTGTGGTAGCCGTCGAACGTCTCCCGTGCGCAGAAGAAAATATAGTCGTGTTTTTCGTAATTCAGCACCGCGTCAATGGCATTGATGCCCGGCATGCAGATAGGCGACGGCGGCAGGCCCTTGTTCAGATAGGTGTTATACGGAGATTCATATTTCAGATGCTTGTACAGGATGCGGCGCAGGCCGAAATCCTGCATCGCGTATTTGATCGTCGGGTCGGCCTGCAGGGGCATTCCCTTTTTCAGCCGGTTGACGTATACGCCGGCGACGCGGGGCATCTCGTCGGTCTTGCGCGTCTCTTCATAGACGATCGACGCAAGGGTCATGACTTCGAACCGGCTCAGGCCGCTGCGTTTGCGCAGCGCGTCCCGCTCCGGCGTCCAGAAACGGTCGTATTCGCGTTTCATCCGCTCCACGAACTCTTCGGGCGTCACCGTCCAATAGAATTCATAGGTGTTGGGAATGAACATCGAAAAAAGGGTCAGGCTGTCGAAACCCGCTTTTCGGGCGACTTCGTCCGAAGTCAGCGCCCGCATGATCGCGGCGGAGTCGGCGTCGATCTGACCGGCGAGTTTCTGCGCCAGCTGGGCGGGAATCCGCACGTTGTTGATCGTCACCCGCACGGGGGTCTGCATGCCCAGTTTGAGCATCCGGGCCACCCGGATGACGCTCATGCCCCGTTCGAGGAGATAGTGTCCGGGCTTGAAGGTCTCGGCCAGATTGATGCGCCGGGCATAGACCCCGAACGCCCAATGGTGTTTCAACTCCGGCAGCAGGGAATCGACGAGCGCACGGTAATCGGCCCGGCTGCTGACAAAGAGTTCGCGTTCCGTCTTCACGGCATTGCCGTAGAACTGCTGACGAAGGACGAATCCCGCGATCAGCAGAACAGACAGGCCCGCAAAAAAGATATAGAGCAAAGTTTTTTTACGCATCTGGTCGAAAATTTTTGCAAAGATATAAAAAATTCCTACTTTTGTGCCGGGTGAGTCTTATACGACCAGCTCCTACAGAATCCCCCAGGCGAGGAATCGAGCAAGGGTATGTGGTTGTAGCGGTGCGATATAATCAGCTCACCCAACCATATATGGCGCTGCAAATTCCGGTTTGCAGCTCCATATTTTTTTTATGGCCGTCCATCGTCGGGCCGAAACGAAAAACGGAACCCGGCAGGGGTTCCGCATAGCGTCGGACGGCACTCCGCCCTATTTGGTGTATTCGATCAGCAATTGGTTGACCACACTCACGAAGACATAGCAGATCACAAAAACGACGATGCTTTTCCATCCTTTCATATTGGCCGAAACGAGATAGGCGAAACAGCCCCAGACCATCGACCAGACCATCGAAACCGACAGGACGATCACGATCAGATTGTAGGCTGCCTGCTTCAAGACCTCGCAGGCGCTGCGGGGTTCGCAGACAATGCTCCCCAGCCACATGGAACAAAGACTCAGCACTCCCAGAATAACGATCATCGGCAGCATCGCGAACAGGTTGGAGGCAAAGATATCCACGGCCCGGATGCGGGAGGGCGAGAGCACCAGCGCCATCACGTACAACAGCAGCGAGAGGGGCAGCCACAACAGCAAATTCGACGACAGAATCGTGATAATCTTGGAAACGTCGCCCTCGACGGGCCAACTCACCGCGGTCAGCAGGCAGATGGAGAAGAGCGTTCCCGCGAGGCCCCAACCGAGCGCTTTCCCTGTAGACAGGTATTCGAACGGGTTAAGAATCTTGTTCATCGCTTTCGAATTTATTTAGTTGAGAGATAATATCGTCCAGTCTGTTGCGCACGGTCGGATAACTCAATCCCAACTTATGGGCCATCTCCTTCAGCGAACCGCTGCTCTTCACGAAATCGAGTACGAACTGCTGGTCGGGTGCTGACAGCTGCATCATCACGGGAAGACTGTAATTGCCTTCGATATGTGTTTGGCATCCGTTGCAATGCATCGCGTGCACGCTCAAACGTTTACCGCAGGAGGGACATATTTTGGGGAGGTTCTTCAGTGTAGCCATAAATATTATTAAAGAAATATTGCGTTTAAATTAGTTTGTGATTGACAAAATCAATATTATTTCCCAAAAATAGCAAATTTACCTCCATGAATACTCTTCACAGACAATTTATATGCGCCCAACCGGCATGGAGAGGAAATCTTTTTAAAAGTTCGCCTTCACGCCGACCGTAAAGTTAGCCCCGTATTCGGGGTAGAACGGATATTCGTACAGGCGGCGGTTGATCAGGTTGCGGCCCTCGGCGAAGAGCGTCACGCGGCCCGAAACTTTCCAGTCGAAATTGACGCGCAAATCGACGGCGAAGGGCGCTTCGAAAGTATCGTACTGCATCACAGGTTCACCGGGCGCAGTTTCCGTCCCCGTATTTTCGAAAACCGCACTCCACTTCCGGGCACTCTGCAAGTAGACTCCCGCGCCGAACGAAATCTTGCGGCCGTCGTAGTGCGCCGACAGACTACCGTCGAAGGACGGCGCGCCGTTGTGCAATTTGGTTTCGTCGTCGTTGTAGATATATCCGTGTACGCCCAATTCCGTCCGGAAACTGCTCACCGGACGCCACGTCACTTCGCCGTTGAAGGAAAGTACGGTCTGACGGGCCAGTGCCGGGCGCATGGCTCCGGCGACGGCCGTTTTTTCCCCGTCGATCGCATAATTGTCGGAAACATACCAATAGGGATGGTTGTCCCGGACCGAAAATCCGGCATACACCCTGTAGTCGAACTTTCCGCGCCAGATACTGCCGCCGATACCGAAACGGCCGTTGTAATCGACCGAACTCTTGGTCTGCCAGAACGCTGCGGCGACGTAAGGATTCTGCCGGGTCAGCGAGCGGAAGCCGTTGTCGTCCACACTGCCGTCCATCTCGAAAAAGGGACAAAGTCCGTCCGTTCCGAGGTTCAGGTTCAGCCGGACGAAAGGAATGATGTAATTCTCCGCGTCGACGGTCTTGACCTTGTCGTGGTAATAGTCGGCGCCCGCTTCGAGACGCACTACCCCGCCCTCGATACCGTAACGCAGGGCGGCATGGATCAGCTGCTGATTATAAAGGCCGATCGCTTTCTGTCCGGCCAGCCGCGTATAACCGAACTCCGCCGCAAGCTGGTGGCGGCCGAATCCGCGGGCGATCTTCGCATGGGTCTCCAGCGTGGTCTGACGCGCTTTGTCGTTGTAATCCGGCCACTCGGAGTGGTCGAAAAACAGCCCGCCGCGGATCGCGATTTCGAAATTCACACGGCTCAGGTCCTGAAAATCATCGCCGAAACGCACCGCGATATTCGCATCGCCGTAATCGGCCATTGCGCCGGGGGCCATGTCCGACGTGACGTCCGACGCGACATACATCCCGTAACGGTGATACATACGGTTTTCATACGAGAGATCGCCCTCCAGAATGTGTTTGCCGAAATACTTGCCGGCCGCGGCGCCGATGCGGTTGAGCATCCGCGTCGAGTTGTTTCTGATGCCGAAGTCGTTTTTGATCTTCGCATAGCGGCCCTCGTGGTTCACGTACCCCACAACATAACCCGTACCGGGGTTCTGGCTCGAAGCGTAGAAATCCAGCACCGAATTGAGCGGATAGCCCGCCCCGGCCTTCAGGTAGAACGGCAGCGGACGGTTGAATTCCCAATAGGTCACCGTCGCCGGACGGATAGGCCGCGTGGCGAGTGTCGTCTGCAGCGACAGCGGCGTGATCGTATAGTCGATTTCGGGCCGCATCTTCACCGTATCGGTCATATCGGGCACGACGGCCAGCTTCGCGGCGCTTTCGACGCTCGGAACATAGGCTTTGGTCACTTCGACCCGTTTTTCCACCTGCGCGCTCACGCTACAGGGAAGCGCCGCCAGCAGCGCGGCGGCAAACAATATGCGTTTCATCATCAGTTCAGTTTTGCGATCCGTTCTTTCGCTTCGGCCACAATGCCGTCGTCGGCAGGCGAATAGCCGTCGGCAACGCTCTGGTAGGTCGCCCTAGCTTGGAAATTGTCGCCCTTGCGGACATAGACGTCGCCCAGCAGGATAAAGGCCTTGGCTAACCAGTACGCCTGCGGCTCACGCTCCGAATAGGCGAATATCGCCTTCTCGGCCTTGTCCATATCGCCGCTCGCGAAAACATCTTCGAGTACGTAATAAGCGGCCGCAGAGCCCTCCTTTGTACGGACGTCGGACGCCAGTTCCTTATACAGTTTCACGGCATCGGCGCGGCGGTCCTGCCGACGCAGCAGCTCGGCCCATGCGAATTTCGACTCGCGCAGCGCGACGGCCCCGGCGTCGGGATGCGCCGCGACATCGGCGGCCATCGCTTCGATCTTCGCCGCATCGCCCCCGGCCAGCGTCGCACGCACATAGCTCTTCATGGCGTCCTCACGCCCGGCGACCGTCGTCGTAACGTCGTACAACTGGCGGTAAGCGGCGGCAGCTTCGTCGTAACGCTTGTCCTCGAAGGTCATATCCGAGAGTTTTTCGAGCACCGTGACCGTATATTGGTTCGTTCCCTGCCCGGCCAGCGTCGTCAGGGTTTCGATGGCGTCGTCGCGCTGATCGGAGCGGAGGTAGCAGTCGCTCAGGAAATAGAGCGCATCGTTCACGTAATAGCCCTTGGGATAGCTCTTGACGTAACTGCGCAGCGATTTGGCGGCGGCATCGGTCTGGCCCGCAAGGTAAAGTTTCTGCGCGGAGGCGAACGACAGCGAATCGCGCGACACGGCGGTCAGATCGCTCTCCAGCCCCGCCTTCTGCGCATAGTCGAAGTAGTCGTCCACCCGGCCCTCCGAAACGTAAATCTCGCGGATGCCTTCCATCGCGCCCTTGGCTTCGGACGACTGCGGAGCCGTCTCGACGACCATGTCGTAATAGCGGAGCGATTTCTCCTTGTCGCCCAGATTGAGGTATGCAAGGCCCAGATCGGAGAGGGCCTGCGCCCGGCGCGGCGACGAAGGATAGTCGGCCACGAATTTCTCCAGCTGCGCGGCGCCTTCGGCGTACTGTTCCTGCGCTATGTGGGAGCGTCCCAGTTCATAGGAGGCCTCGTCGGCATAATCGCCCTCCCCCGCGGTGATGATCTGCCGCAGCGCCTGCTGCTTCTGCTCCGTGCGGCCCAGAATGCCGAGCGTCACGGCGCGCTTGTACTGCGCATAATACTTTTCGGGACCGCCCAAGGCCGCAGCCCGGTCGTACTCGGCTACCGCCGCTTCGAACTCCCGGTCGGAGTAGCGGATGTCGCCCAGACGGTTGCAGGCGTCGGCGCGGTAACGGTCACGTGCGGGATAGACGGCGAGGAATTTCTCGAACGAGCCGCGCGCCTGCGCCATGTCCATACGCGAGAAGGCGCAGTAGCCGAGGTTGTACAGCGCCATGGCATACTCCTTTTCGCTGCGGGGCGCACGCTTCAGGTAGGCGTTGTATTTGGCCGCCGCAACCGTATAGTCGCCCTGCGCAAAGGCGATTTCACCCTGCCAGAAGGAGTTGAGGGCCGAATATTTGGGGCTGACGTTGATCGCCGCAGACTCGGCAAGATAGCGCTGCGCCGCGCGCATGTCGCCGGCATTATAGGCTTCCAGTCCGCGGAAATAGGTGATTTTCTGCAACGCGGCGCGGATGTCGGCATCCTGCGTCGGGAAGGATTTGATGGCCCGGTAGGCCGCGTCGTAATCGTTGGAATTGTAGTAAGCGGCGATCAGCAGCGTGCGGGCTTCGCCCACGCGCGGCGACGAGGGATACTGCTCCACATAGCGCGTCAGCACGTTGATCGCGCCGTTGAAGGCTCCGCCGCCCAGCTCATACTGCAGTTTGCCGTAATTGAACAGCGCATCCTCGGCGATCGTCGCGTCGAAGCGGTCGTCCGCGGCCATGGCGAAAGCGTGCATGGCGGCCCGCTTGTCGCCCGCCCGAAGGTAACAGTCGGCCAGATGGTACGAGGCATTCTGCGTCAGCGCATCCTCGGTGCCGCACGCTCGGCGCAGGTATTCCGCCGCTTCGGGATAGTGGGCCGTGCGGTAGAGCGAGAAGCCCATCAGGTAACTGCCGTCGCGGTCCAGCTCGCCGCCGGCCGCAGCAAAAGCGTCCAGATGTTCGATCGTCCTGTTGAAATCGCCCAGCCGGAACCACGACTCGGCAATGACGCGCTCCAACTCCCTGCGCCGTTCGGGAACGGCCCGCTGCACCAGTTTGCCGCCGTTCTCGACGACATAGCGGTAGTTGCCCTCGTGAAATTCGATCTGCAGCAGGTAGTACGGCACCACGTCGCGGTAAGCGTCGCTGCGCTGCAAAGCCGTGAAGCCCTGCTTGGCACGGCCGTAACGGCCTTCGGCATAGTCGATATAGGATTTGTAATAAAGCGCGTGGTCGGCATATTCGCTCTGCGGGCCGATGCGGTCGAAATAGCCGAACGCCTTGTCGTAATCGCCGTCGGTGAATTCGACATAGCCCATGCGAACGTCGTATTGCTCCTTGCGCGCCCGGCCGAGGGCTTTGTAATCGGTCTTTTCGAAAGCTTCGCGGGCACGTTTCATATCGCCCTCGGCGCAATAGTAGGAGCCCAGCGAGAACCGCACGTCGTTGGCATAGACCGATCCGGGGTAACGCGCTTCGAATCGGCGGAGCGCGGCCTCGGCGTCACGGCTGCCCAGCTCGACGGCGCAGGCCGCCAGATAGAAGTCGACCGTCTGCGCCGCCTCGCGGTCGGCGGGAGAAAGCGTCTCCCGCGCCTGCAGGAACTCATGCCGGGCGTCGGTCCAGCGACCGAAGTCGAACAGCGACCTGCCGCGGTCGATAAAAGCAGCAGATTCGGGGGTTCCGGCCTGCGCTCCGGACGCGCACAACGCACACACGGCAAAGGCCAGCAATAAATTCAGATTTTTCCGCATACGAGACTTAGATTCTTACAAAGGGCAAATATACGAAAATTTACCTTTTTCTCACATAGGGAAACGAAATATATGCCGTTGCCGGATTCTCCGCAAACCGCCGCTTTTGCATCTGTCGAAAATTATCCCTACCTTGCGGCGTCACTGATTCGCTAAACCTCCATTCGATGAAATCGCGTCTTTTTCATCACAAGGACCCGCGCGCAGCTTCCCGCACCGGCGCCCAGTCCGATACCGACACGCTGAGCATGCTGTCCGTCGGCGCCGTCACGCTCACCCCGGAAGGGGAAATTACGGAAATCAACGCACGGGCATGCGACGAACTCCGCATCCGCGGGGGGGGGATTTTTCACATCCGCTGAACATCTCCGACATCCTTTCGGTCTGTCACGACCGGCAGGACCTTCTGCCCGGCATTTTCGCCCGGCTCAGGGAACGGCACCGCTACGGAGACCTGCCGCCATGGAGCTATATCCGGCTTCGGAACTCCAACCTGAAATTCTACATCGAAGGCCGTTTCGTCGGCCGTTACGACCGGCGGCGGCAACTGCGCCGGATCGTCTTTCTGTTCCGCAACACCGAGGAGGAGATCACCCGCAAATTCATCCTCGGCATGGCCCTGTCGCAGACGAAAATATTCCCGTGGTTTTTCGACCTCGGCCACAACAGGATGGTCATCGACGAGCGCTGGTTCGCCCACTTGGGTCTTCCGGCGGGCGACGGCACGATCGGCACCGAAGATTTCTTCAGGCTCGTGCATCCCGAAGACCGCGGCAGGCTGGCCGACGCCTTCGCAAAACAACTCGCAGGAGAGATGAATCCCGACACGTTCACGTACCGGCTCCGGCGCGGTGACGGTACGTGGGAGTGGTTCGAGGAGCAGTCCGTATACCTCGGACAGACCGGCGACGGATCGCCCTACCGCATCGTGGGGATATGCCAGAGCATCCACGACCACAAGACCTCCGAAGACGGACTGCGCGCAGCCCGCGACAAGGCGAGGGAGAGCGACCGTCTGAAAAGCGCGTTTCTGGCCAACATGAGCCACGAGATACGCACGCCCCTCAACGCCATCATCGGCTTCGCCAACCTGCTCACCAGCGAAGACATCCCGTTCAGCGAGGTGGAGAAGCAGGAGTACAGCCGGCTCATAACGAGCAACGGAGACCAACTGCTGCGCCTGATTTCGGACATCCTCGACCTTTCGAAGATCGAATCGAACACCATGGAATTCCATTTCGGGGAGCACTCGCTGCACGCCCTGCTGACGGATATTTATCAGGCTCAGCGGCTCTGCATGCCGGAAGGCGTCCGTTTGCGGCTCGACATGCCGCAGGCGGACACACCGATAGTCACCGACGCGTCGCGGCTCAAGCAGGTCGTCAACAACCTCATCAACAACGCCGCGAAATTCACGGACGACGGCAGCATCACCTTCGGCTTCCGCTCCCCGCAGGGGTGCGAACAGGTCGAACTGTTCGTCCACGACACCGGAAAGGGCATCGCGCAGGAGCATCTGGACCGGATTTTCGAACGATTCTACAAGGCCGACTCGTTCGTCAAAGGCGTCGGGCTCGGACTGTCGATCTGCCGCACGATCACCGAGTATCTGGGCGGCGCCATTTCGGTCGAGTCCGAATCCGGCAAAGGCACCCGGTTCACGATTCAGCATCCGCTGAGCAGGCCTGAAGCGGCTCCGCGGCGGGAGCCTGCGGAGACGGCCGGAATGCGGCAGTAAGGTACGATTCTTGCCCGCAGCACGTTGTTCAATAAAAATTCAGCCATATGATTGAAAAAGTAACGTTGCAGCTGACCGGGGATTCGAAACTCGTACCCGAAAACGGTCCCGACTGCGGGGAGATGAATCCCAAGACCCTGCTGCTCTATGCCGCAGCCAAATGTTCGGGAATGACGGCCCTGATGATTATGAAGAAGGAGCGCCTGCGTCCCAAGCGCTTCGAGATCAGCGTATCGGGCGAACTTTCGACCGAAGAGGTCCGGTCCGAAAGCGTATTCAAGTCGTTCCACGTCGTCTACAACATCGAATGCGACACCGAGGACGATCAGGCCAAGGTGAGCCGGGCGGCGACGCTGACGCACGAAAAATACTGCGGCATCATGCGCATGTTCCGCATGATCGCCCCGGTATCTCACGAAATCGCGGTGGTCAGCACCGAACCGGCGAAAGCCTGACACCGCAAACCGGCGAAAAAATCGGAGGGTCCGACGGACCCTCCGATTTCTATTTCCGGGCTACTGCTGCGCCGTAATCCGCCGGTAATCCGACACCGCCACGGCATAATTGTAATGCGCCTTGATGGCGTTGGTATAGAGCTGAATCCAGCTCAGCTGCGCCTGCAGCACATCGAGAATCGTCGCCAGCCCCTCGCCGTAGGAATAGGTGCTGATGTCGAGGTTCTCGCCGGCGATGCGCAGGCTCTGCTCCATGGCTTCGACCTGCGCACGGCTGTTCACCAGCGCCGTCCAGCCGTTCATCTCTTCGCGCACGATATCGTCGTAGAGTTGCGCGGCGTCCCATTCGCTCTGCCGCTGTACGGCACGTGCGACGCCCGTCGCGCGGCGGCGTTCGCCCCAGTGGAATATCGGCAGCGAGAGTTTCACGAACGCCGAGCCGTCCACCGTCGTAGCGCCCGTGCGGTTGGGATAATAGGGCTGCCACGATCCCCCGACGCCGACGCTCAGCTGCGGATTGAAGGCCGCACGGGCTGCGCGGATGCCGGCTTCGGCCCGGTCGCTGCGCAGCTGCGCGGCGGCATAGTCGGGTCTGAATGCCGCCGCTTCGGCGGCGGGCACCCGCACGGGCTGCGGAAGCGAATCGCGGATGCCCTGCGCCAGCGTTACGCCGAGCGCAGGATCGGCGCCCCGCAGGATGTTGAAATTATGCAGCGCCACGGTGTAATTCCGCTCGGCGGAGATCAGTTCGTACTGCGCTTCGCTCAGGCGCGTGTCGATCATCAGCACGTCGCCCTTGGCGATATACCCCTCGGCAAACCGGCGGTCCACCACCTCCTTGAGCGAACGGATGATGCTGACATACTGCCGCATCGAAGCGGCATAGAGCGCCATGGCCGAAAGGTTCCAGTAGGTATACTCGGCCGTATAGCGGACATCGAGCCGGGTGAACTCCTCGTCGCAGAGGGCGATGTCGTATCCCAATTCGGCCTGCCGGTAAGCCGCACGCACGGCTCCGCCGCCGTAGACGACCTGCACCAGCTGGGGCAGCACGCTGAAGTTCCAACGTTCGACGCCGTCGTAATGATGGACGGTGGCCGTGAAGTTCCCGTCGAGCGACAGCCGCGGCAGGTAGCCCGTCCGCGCCTGCCCCACGGTTTCGGCGGCGGCATCGCTCCCGGCGACGGCGACTTTTAGCCGGCGGCTGTACTCGGTCACGTCGCGGCGGTAATCGTCGAGCGTGGTCTGAGCGTGCGTCGGCGGCAGGCAAAAAAACAGAATGACTGACAGCAGAAACGGTTTCATGATTCACGGATATTATAGAAAATGGCGTAGACGACCGGCAGGACGCAGACGGTCAGCAGCGTGGCGACCAGCAGTCCGCCCATGATCGTCGCGGCCATCGCCCCGAACATCGAGTCGAACAGCAGGGGCAGCATGCCGAGGATCGTGGTCCCCGAAGCCATCGCAACGGGCACGATACGGCTGCGCGTGGCGGAGACCAGCGCATCGTAAGGCCCTCTGCCCCCGGCCCGCAGGACGCCGATCTGCTCGACAAGCACCACGGCGTTCTTGATATTCATTCCCACAAGCCCCAGCAGTCCCAGCAGCGAAAAGAAGTTGAACACCTTGCCCGTAACGGCCAGCCCCAGCACCACGCCGATAAAGATCAGGGGGATCATCAGCAAGATGATGACCGGTTCGCGGTAGTTGCGGAACAGCAGAAGCAGGACGATGAAGATCAGGATCATCGTCAGGGGCATGTACTCGGCCAGCGCCGAATTGGACTCCTGCTGACTCTCCTGCTCACCGAAGACCTTCATCGAATAGCCTTCGGGCAGCGGCACGGCGCGGGTCACCGAATCGCGCAGGGCGGCGAACAGCTCCATCGTATTGACCCCGCGCGCCGGGTCGCACTGCGCCTTCATCACCCGCTGGCGGTTGTAACGCTTCACCACCCCGCCGCGGTATTCGAAGCGGAAACCGTCGGTCGCCTGTTCGATGGAGTAGACCTTGCCCGCAGGCGTGAAGATCGGCAACGCCTGCAGGTTGGTCAGATTATAGGCGTCGATATTCTCGTCCTTGAGCAGGATCGGCATGAACTGGTCGCCCTCGCGGTACTCGCCGAGCCGGTAGCCCTGCGTGGCGATGGTAATGCCCTGCGCCATCTGACTGCGGGTGACGCCGATGCGCTGGCCCTTCATCTGCGAGTAGAGCGGCAGCCACGTCGGAACGCGGTTGCCCCAGCTGTTGCGGATATTCGCCGTGCCGGGCGTACGCCACATGATGTCCTCGGCCGCCTGCGTCAGCCGGCGGAGCGTGTCGATATCGTCGCCGATGAACCCGAATTCGATCGCGGCGTCGGGCACGGGCGAGAGCTTGAAAAGCGACGAGCGCAGCCACACGTCGGGACAGTTCGCCACGACGTAGGCATTGAAACGGTTTTCAACCTCCTCGGTCTGTTTCCGGTCGTGCAGTTCGATCAGGATATTGCCGAAATTGGGCCGCAGCGAAATGCTGCTGCTGGCCAGATAATAGCGCGGCGGCGTGGAGCCCATCGTCACCGACACGGTCTTCACTTCGGGCTGCTCATGGAGCCACTCCTCCATCAGGCGCAGGTTGCGCTCCGTATCGCGGATGTTATACCCTTCGGGCAACAGCACGTCGGCCCGGAAATAGGGCTTGTCCAGCGACGGGAAGAAATTCTGCGGCATGAGACCCATTACCGCCAGCGAAAGGGCGAAGAGCGCGACGACGCCCGCAACGACGCCCCACCGCCAGCGCAGCAGCCCGGCCAGCAGCCGGTCGAATTTCCGGTAGAACTTCGTATCGTAGGGATCGTGCGCCGCAGGTTTGACGCGGAGCATGAAATCGCCGAAAAGCGGCGTCTGCGTAAGGGCCAGCCCCCAGCTCAGCAGCAGCGAAAGCCCCAGCACGACGAACAGCGGCTTGACGATCTCGGCAACGGACGAAGGGGCCAGATAAAGCGGCAGGAACGAGAAAATGGCGATCAGCGTCGCTCCCAGCAGGCTCCAGCGCGGAGCATTGGCCCCGTCGATGACGGCCTGCCGCCGCGCGACGCCCCGCAGCATGGCCTGCTGCGCATTGTCGGTCACCACGATGGCGTTGTCCACCAGCATGCCCATCGCGATGATGAACCCCGCCAGCGAGGTGCGGTTGAGACCTTCGCCCAGAAACTGCATCAGCAGAAGCGTACCGCCTTTGGAGAACAGCAGCGAACTGCCGATCAGCACCCCGGCGCGGAATCCCATGACGAGCATGATGATAAGGATGACGATCGCCACCGATTCGGCGAGGTTCAGGATAAAGGTGGAATTCGCCTCGCGGGCAATGCGGTCTTCGGGATAAAGCACCGTGAGGTCCATGCCCACGGGCATCTGGCGCGTAAGGCCGCCGAGCACCCGGCCGATCTTCTCCCCGGCCTTCACCACGTCCACGTCAGCCTCGGTCGAGATGCCGATGCCCACCGCCCTGCGGCCGTTCACGCGCATCAGCGTCTGCGGCGGATCGGCGTATCCCCGCTCCACGCGGGCGATGTCGCCCAGCCGGTACTGCTTGCCCGAAGAGGAGATGAGCAACTGGTTGGAGATGTCGCCGAGGTCCTTATAGGCCCCGTCCTCCAAGATCTGTATTTCGAGCGCCCCGGCCTGCTTCTCGCCGCTGTTGACGATCGTGTTCTGCTGGCCGATGGTCCTCACGATCGATTCGGGGCGGATCGAGAAGTTGGCGAGCGCCGCAAGGCTGACATAGACGTTCACCACGGGCGTCTGCTCGCCGAAGAGCGTCACCTTCTGCACGCCGTCCACGGTCACCAGCGCCGTCTTGATCCGCTGCGCCCACTCGCGCAGTTCGGACCATGTGAATCCGCCGTCGACCGAAAGGCCGTAATAGATGCCGTACACGTCGCCGAAATCGTCGGCCACGGTAACGGGCGAAGCCCCGGCCGGCAGCCGGGGCTGGATGTTGAGCACCTTGCGCCGCAGCTCGTCCCACAACTGCGGAATCTCCGCGGCGCCGGTCGCAGGATCGAGTTCGACCATGATCTTCGAAAGTCCGTAATAGGACTCGGAGGTGATTTTATGCACCAGCCGCATCGACTGCACCTCGCGTTCGATCGGCTCGGAAATGAGCTGTTCGACCTCCAGCGGCGTGGCTCCGGGATAGGTGCAGACCAGCGACGCACTTTTGATGACGAACGTCGAATCCTCCTTTTTGCCCAGCGTGACGAAGCCGAGGGCGCCGCCAGCAAGCAGGACGAAAAGGAAAAACCAGACGACTTTTTTATTTTTCAGCGAATATTCGGGCAGACTCATGACCGTATCACTTTAGGATTCGCACCCGCTCGCCCTGCCGCAGCTGATAAACGCCCGCCGTGACGACGCGCTCGCCCGGCTCCACGCCGCTGTCCACCACGACGCGGTCGCGGCCGTACAGCTCGCCCAGCGTCACCTCGCGGCGCACGACATGGCCGTCGCCGGTCACGATCCAGACGTAGGTGCCGCCTTCGGCCGGAGCGAAGATCGCCGACACGGGCAGCGACACGGCGTCGGGAACCGGGTCGGCGCTCTGCATGGTAATCGTACACGACATGCCCGGAGAGACGGGATAACGCCCCGGATCGGCATTGGTCAGGCGAAGCGATACGGGAAATCCCGACGCGTCAGACGAAGTCTTGGCGTAATCTTTCAGCACGGCCGGAAACTTCACGCCCCGGTAGTTGTCGAATTCCACCTCGAAGCGCGTGGATTGGGAGGCCAGCAGCGGCAGAGCGCTTTCGGGCAGGGTGAACTGCACCTGCGTCGTCACGGGATTCACGACGCGCACGATGGTCTGTCCGGCCTGCACCCGTTCGTAATTATCGACGTATTTGCGCTCGACGACGCTGGCGAAAGGCGCCCGGAGCTTGGTCTCCTTGAGCATGTCGAGAGAGTTGTCATAAGCAGAGCGGGCCTGCGCATAGCGGGTTCGGGAAGCTTCGAATTCCTGCTGCGAGACGGCTTCGTGCTCCAGCAGCCGCTGCATGCGCTGCAGCTGCGAGCGGGCCTCTTCGTATGCGGAGCGGTCGGCGGAGACCTGCAGCTGGATGTCGCGGGGGTCGAGCTCGGCCAGCAGCGCCCCCTTCTTCACGCTCTCGCCCTGCGACACCGGAACGTCCAGCACCTGTCCGGAAAGCTTGAACGCCAGATTCACGGCGTCGTCGGGCGTAGCCATGCCCGCGAAATCCTTGTCGATGACCCCGGCGCCCGACGCCGTGACGACCTTCACCGGGCGGACCGTCTCAGGCGCCGGCTGACGGCGGCCGCAGCCGCACAGCGCGAGAAGAATGAATAAAGTTTGGAAAGTTCGCATAATAAGAAAGTTGACTCCGTTTCCGGGGTCAACTTTCATACCACTCGCCGCAAAAAGTCCCTATGGACGAATATCGCGACAATTCTTTTTAGCGCGGATCACGCCCTCTTCGAGCAGCACCATGCCGTTGTTGGCGCGAAGCATGGTCTTCATGGTCGAAGCGTCTATGTTATAGCAGCGTACCTCGCCCGATCCGAAATCGTGATAGGCGACGCCGTACAACGGCTGGGGCGTGAGACAGACGACGCGCGCGCCTTCGCTCTGCGCACGCCGTATGAGAGCGGCAAACCGCTTGGCGCAGGCGCGCGGCAGGCGGTCGAACGAGGTGACGCAAAGCATATACACGCGGCCGGGAGCGGTCAGTATCTCCTCCGTGGCGTCCCCCTCGGCATCGCGCAGGGCGAATTCGCTCATAAGCGGGCGTATGGCGGGCATCTCCTCGGTAGTCCGGGTATCGACCCACTCCCACTTCCCGGCGTCCTGCCATGCGGTGTCTTCGAGCGAAAATTCGTGCAGTTTGCCCGTTTCGAGATTGCGGTAAACGAGCACGGTCTCCGTCTCGCCGGGTTCGACGGCCGGAGCGTGCATGCCCTCCCAGATATTGACCCCGACCTTGTAGGGCAGGAAGTCGATCAGCGGCAGATGGCGGTAACAGTAGTACCCCAGATACATCGAAAGGAAGAAGAAGGTGACCGTCAGCACGATTTCCAGCGCGTTGAAGGCGAAAATCTTGTCGGGACGGTAGCGCCACCAGACCACGAAGGCCATGGGCAGCAGGGCCAGATTCTTGAAGAAAGTCTGCCACGGCGTCAGTTTCAGCGCCTCGCCGAAACAGCCGCAGTCCTCGACGGGAATCAGCGTGGCGCTCAGCAATGTCAGCGCTGTGAAGAACAGCATCGACAGCACGGCGAAGATCGAAATCAGACGGATGCGGACCTTGAACAGCAGCATGCACCCCATCATCAGCTCGGCGCCGCACAACCAGATCGAAAAAGCCATGCTCGCAGGCTGCAGCGACTCGACACCGTAGATCGAGAGGTACTCGTTGACCTTCATCGCCGTGCCCCACGGGTCGATAACCTTCGTGAAACCCGAAAGAATAAAAGTGCAGGCGAGGATCAGCCGGCAAACGTTGGCTATCAGTTTGAATACCCGTGTTTTACGCATCTGCTCCAAGTATTGGGGTTAGTTCCGCACGGATTTTGGCGAAGATGCCTTCGGGCGACTCCATCGCACCCGAAGCGTCGCTGCAATCGACGACCCGCAGCGACGGGTCCTTGGCCGCCGAGGCGAGATAGACGCTGCGCACGTCCTGCTGCAGCTGCAACGACGCCTCGTGGATATCCTGTCCGCCCTGCAGATAGTCGCGGTCGTCGCCTTCGCGCACTTCGGAGAGCTTGCGCTCGGTGAAGGCGAACGGTACGTCGAGGAACAGCGAGAGGTCGGGACGGGGAAGCGCGTTATGGCCGAATTCGAGGTTCACGATCCAGTCGGCCAGCCGATCGCGCTCCTCGCCGGCGGGAAGTTTGGCGCACTGGAAACCCACGTTCGAGTAGACGTAACGGTCCAGCACCACCGCTTTTCCTTCGGCGAGCCACTGCCGTATCTGCGGCGCGGCGTCGGCGCGGTCGCCCGCAAAAATCAGCGCCACGAGGTAGGGATCGACCTCCTGCACGCCGCCGAATTCGCCGCGCAGGAACCGGGCGATCAGCTGGCCGTATACGGGCGAATCGAAGCGCGGGAAATGCACATACTCGCTCTCGACGCCCCTGTCGGCAAACAGCTGGCGCAGCATGCGTATCTGGGTCGATTTGCCCGCTCCGTCCAATCCTTCGAGTACAATGAACATAGGTTGCCTGTTTTATTTCCGTTTGTGGTAGTTATGGTAGTTTCCTCTTCTCAGCGCAGCATCCGCACGGCCCGTTCGACCCCGTCGGCCAGCGCATCGGCTTCGGCCTGCGTGTTGTAAAGCGCGAACGAAGCGCGGCACATGCCCGTCGTCGCGTAATGGTCCATCACCGGCTCGGCGCAGTGCTGTCCGGTACGGACGGCGATGCCGAGCTTGTCGAGAATCATCCCCATATCGTAAGGATGCACGCCCTCGACGTTGAACGACACGATGGCGCATTTGCCGGGCGCCGTGCCGTAAATCCGCAGGCCGTCGATCGCCGCGAGACGTTCGGTCGCACGGCGCAGCAGCGCCTGCTCGTGCCGCTCGACCTCTTCGGGATCGAAGCGCTGGACGAATTTCACTGCTTCGCCGAGCGCGATGGCGCCCGAAAAATTGGCCGTTCCCGCCTCGAACTTGAGCGGAACGGGCGCATAGGTCGTCTTTGCGAACGTCACCGTATCGACCATGTCCCCGCCGCCCAGAAACGGCGGCATCGCCTCCAGCAGCGCGCGTTTGCCGTACAGCACGCCGATACCCGTCGGAGCGAAGAGCTTATGTCCCGAAAATGCGTAGAAATCGCAATCCAGCTCCTGCATGTCCGCGCCCCCGTGCACGACGCCCTGACATCCGTCCACGACGGCGATCGCCCCCACGGCATGCGCCGCGTCGATAATCCCGCGCAGTTCGGGCCGCGTGCCGAGCGTATTCGACGCCTGCGTCACGGCGACGGCGCGCGTCCGCCCGTCGAGCAGCGACGGCAGCAGTTCGGTGCGCAGACGCCCTTCGTCGTCGAAGGGCAGCACCCGGATCTCGGCCCCTTTGCGTTCGCACAGCATCTGCCACGGAACGATATTGGAGTGGTGTTCCATTTCGCTGACGACGATGTTGTCGCCCGCACGGACGAATTTCTCGCCCCACCCATAGGCCACCGTATTGAGCGAAGCCGTCGCGCCGGCCGTGAAAATCACCTCTTCCTTCTCCGCCGCCCCGATAAAGGCGCGGATCCGCTCGCGCGACGCTTCGTAGAGCGTCGTGGCCTCCTCCGAAAGGTAATGCACCCCGCGGTGGATATTGGCGTTGAGCTCCCGGTTGAGGTAATCGATCGTCTCGATCACCGCCAGCGGCTTCTGGGCCGTGGCCCCGTTGTCGAGGTAGACCAGCGGCTTGCCGTAAACCTCGCGTCCGAGAATCGGGAACTCCCCGCGTATTTTTTCAACGTCGAACATGGTTACAATTTTTCCATTTTGGCCCTAACGGCCTCCATCATCGTCTCGCACAACGGCTCCACGCCGCAGCGGCGTACGACGTCGCCCACGAACCCTTCGATCTGCAGCCGGCGGGCCTGCACCTCGCTCAGGCCGCGCTGGCGCATATACAGCACGGCTTCCGAGTCCATCTGCCCCACCGTCGCGCCGTGCGAGCACTTCACGTCGTCGGCATATATCTCCAGCTGGGGCTGGGTGGCGATATGCGCCGTCTCGCTCAGCAGGATGTTGCGGTTCTGCTGCTGCGCGTCGGTATGCTGCGCATCGGGCGCCACATAGACCAGTCCGCAGAACTCGCCGCGGGCCGAACCGCCGGCAACGCCTTTAATATAGGAATTGCTGCGGCAGTCGGGCACGTTGTGGTTCGTGCGCAGTTTGACGACGCAGTGTTCTTCACCGCCGGCAAGGAACACCCCGCCCAGCATGTTCTCGGCATCGCGGCCGTCGAGATCGATCGTATAGGAGACGTTGGCGCTCGTAAGCTGCACGGCCGTCAGGCGGCACAGGCTGCGTGCGGACTGCTTCACCGCAACCTCCGCGAAAGCTTCGGCGAGGAACACCTCCGTTATTTCGAGACGGGCGTCCTCCGCCGCGACGACTTCCAGCGACGACATGTCGGGCGCGGTATGCACCACCACGATGCGTCCCGACGCGCCCGCGGCGGCCTCGATGCGCATGCGCCGGGGATCGACCGCCGCATAAGGCCCGTCCTGCGTCCCTTCGATCCGGAACACTTCGCCCTGCGCCGTGCGGAAATCACGGATTATATCGAGTATCGCCGTCATTCCCTGTAATCGTTAATCAGCCAGTCGTAGCCCTCCTTTTCGAGTTTGAGAGCCAGCGTCTTGTCGCCCGTATGGATAATGCGTCCCCGGTAGAGCACATGCACCACGTCGGGCACGATGTAATCCAGCAATCGCTGGTAATGCGTAATGACCACCGTCGCGTTTTCGGGCGTATGCAGTTTCGTAACGCCCGTGGCGACGATGCGCAAGGCGTCGATGTCGAGTCCCGAATCGGTCTCGTCCAGAATGGCCAGCTTCGGATCGAGCATCGCCATCTGGAAAATCTCGTTCTTCTTCTTCTCACCGCCCGAAAAGCCTTCGTTCACGGCGCGCGAGGTGAGTTTCGAATCCAGCTCCACGACGGCGCTCTTCTCGCGCATCAGTTTCAGGAATTCGGCGGCCGTCAGCGGCTCCTCGCCGCGGAACTTGCGCTGCTCGTTCACGGCCAGCTTCATGAAGTTGGCCATCGTGACGCCCGGAATCTCGACCGGATACTGAAAACCCAGAAACAGCCCCAGACGCGCCCGGTCCTCGATCGGCATCTCCAGCAGGTCCCGTCCGAGGAACGTGGCCGAGCCTTCGGTCACCGTGAATTTCTCATTGCCCGCGAGCACCGCCGCGAGCGTCGATTTGCCAGAGCCGTTAGGCCCCATGATGGCATGCACCTCGCCGGCTTTCACTTCGAGGTCGATGCCCCGCAGAATCTCTTTGCCGTCGACCGACGCATGCAGATTTTTTACGCTTAACATATCTTTCTTGCCAGTTTTTTACATTTTTCAATCTCCGCCGTGCGGATCTCCTCCGCGACGCGGTGCGCATCGTCTTCGGGCAGCGCGCAACGGAGTTTCGAGCGGCAGCTCATACACCCCGTGCAGGGTCTTACGGTCAGGTCGTGCACGAAAATACGCTCGACGTCGCACGTCTCCGGCAAACTGCCGGCAATATGTTCCAGCATCTGCGAGACCAGACCGTTGCGCCGCGGACTGCCGTTGAGCACCAGCACTTTCATCTTTCCCGCCCGTTATCCGACCGAGCCTTCGAGGCTGATCGAAAGCAGTTTCTGCGCCTCGACAGCGAATTCCATCGGCAGTTTGGCCAGCACCTCGCGGGCATAGCCGTTCACGATCAGCCCCACGGCGTCCTCGGTCGAAAGGCCCCGCTGGTTGCAGTAGAAGAGCTGGTCGTCCGAAATCTTCGAGGTCGTGGCTTCGTGTTCGACCACAGCCGTGCGGTTGCGGCTGTCGATCACGGGGAAGGTATGCGCCCCGCATTTGTCGCCGATCAGCAGCGAATCGCACTGCGAATAGTTGCGGGCGTTCTCAGCCCCCTTCGCCATGCGGACCAGACCGCGGTAGGAGTTTTCGCTCCGCCCGGCCGAAATGCCTTTCGACACGATGCGGCTGCGGGTGTTGCGCCCTATGTGGATCATCTTCGTACCGGTATCGGCCTGCTGGAAATTGTTGGTCATGGCCACCGAGTAGAACTCGCCCACCGAATTGTCGCCGGCGAGAATGCAGCTCGGATATTTCCACGTGATCGCCGACCCGGTCTCGACCTGCGTCCATGACAGACGGGCGTTCTCGCGGCAGATACCGCGCTTGGTGACGAAATTATAGATGCCGCCCCGGCCCTCCTTGTCGCCCGGATACCAGTTCTGCACCGTCGAATATTTGACCTCGGCGTCTTTCTCGACGATGATCTCCACCACGGCGGCATGCAGCTGGTTTTCGTCGCGGCGAGGGGCCGTACACCCCTCCAGATAGCTCACGTAAGCACCTTCGTCGGCTACGATCAGCGTACGTTCGAACTGCCCCGTCCCCGCGGCGTTGATGCGGAAATAGGTCGAAAGCTCCATCGGACAGCGGACGCCCTTCGGAATGTAGCAGAACGAACCGTCGGAAAAGACCGCGGCGTTGAGCGCGGCGTAGAAATTGTCGGTATAGGGCACGACGCTGCCGAGATACTTCTTCACGAGATCCGGGAAGTCGCGCAGCGCTTCGGAAATCGAACAGAAAATGATGCCCTTCTCGGCCAGCACCTCCTTGAAGGTGGTCTTGACCGACACCGAGTCCATCACGGCATCGACCGCCACGCCCGCCAGCGCCATCTGCTCTTCGAGGGGAATGCCCAGTTTGTCGAAGGTCCGTTTGAGTTCGGGATCGACTTCGTCCATCGAATCGAGTTTTTTCTGCTGCTTGGGGGCGGCATAATAGATGATGTCCTGAAAATCTATTTCGGGAATCGTCAGGTGGGCCCACGTCGGCGGTTCCATCGTCAGCCAGTGGCGGTAGGCCGCCACGCGCCGCTCGGTCATCCATGCGGGTTCGCCCTTCTTGGCGGAGATCAGCCGCACGACATCCTCGCTCAGTCCCTTGCCGATGGTTTCGGTCTCGATATCCGAGGTGAAGCCGTACTTATATTCCTGCTCTCCGATATTCTCCAGTATGTCTTTATCTTTCTCTGCCATTATGCGCGAAATATCGTACAAAGGTACAAAATCAATTCACATTTTCATAACGCAGCAGAGCAAATCTGGGTCCAGAGCGGGCAAAACGGCAAAAAAGCGGGATGAACGGGGAGCTAAAAAAAATAAAGACGGCCCTCTGGTCGTCTTTATTTCAGGCTGCCGGTACGACACCCTTTCCTTGGCGGAGAGTGGGGGATTCGAACCCCCGGTACAGTAATCCCGTACGTCAGTTTAGCAAACCAGTGTACGGAAAAAATTTCTGCAAAAATATTTTTACACTATACAGCGTCCAGTAAATCGTTGTAAGTAACGCTACAAAAGTATGTTATAATTTTTGCAAATGCAAATTTATTGAATGTATATTCAACCTTAAAAATGAAAATTATAGAGAGGAAAATGATTTTTATAAAACTATTATAAAACTTTTGGAAAATAAAAAACCGCCGAAAAAATCGGCGGTTTCAATTTTGCGGAGAGGACGGGATTCGAACCCGTGAAGCAGTTTACCCGCTTGCCGGTTTAGCAAACCGGTCGTTTCAGCCACTCACGCACCTCTCCGGGCAGCTAAAACTAAATATTGCTATTGTTAAGCGGGACAAAAGTAAATGAAAAAAGGTGAATAACCAAATAAACGTGCAGAAAAAAATTATCTACAAAAAAAGGTGGGGATAATCCCCACCTGTAAAAAGGGCGCAGACGACGCTGATCTTTCGTAAGTTCCCGAAGGCTCCTAATCTATGCTTACGCGAGTCGGCATCCCGACACAATTTATTTTATGCTCACCTGCTGCCCTAATTTATAGTATTCGTGCTTTTTTATCCATGTCTTTCAGAAAATAGCAGATTGTATTTTCTGCTTTGGCGCTGACGGCCATTGCCCGTTTTTGAGCAATAGGGCCAAAAATGTAATGCCGCAAATTGGGTGGATGTTCTATGTATTTTGCGAAACAGAACCCAAGATTTACAGAGGCGTAAAATTCACTTGGTTTAGTCCGCGCCTTTGAAAGTACGGTACGATTCCGCTGGCCGCTAATCTTTATATACCCCCGATTAACTAATGTAGTTCTTTGCATCGTGTGAATTGGGAGTATTAAGTATTGATGCGGGGTTATGGTATCGCGCACCTGATAGATATAGATAAATCTTCTGACTATTGTTTCCAGATCGTGCGGAAATCTTATCCATTCTCCACTATATTTACTTATCAGGTCTGCTACTCGCACCGGGACAACATCATCGTAAGTCCACCGTGGAGCTTCATTAAACGTCGGGTTTGTAAATGTCGATATTCTGGGATAACGTTCGGCAAGGGTGTTGTTGATCGACGGGGCCCCTACAAAATGCCATTGAGTGCCCATTATAGAGCGGTTCGGTATTTTGTCTCGCTTCTGCCGGTGCCGTGACGTGCATCGAGCAAGTCCTATGAATAGTTTAGGCATAATCCGGTTGAAATATTCCGTGCTACACATGGGCCGAAAATAGATGTCCGCATTAAGCAGCCCTCCGGTTTCATTGGTGAAATGCGTACTTTTGTCTTGTTGTTTATAGATCACGCGGATAACCAACCCCGGTAATTTACCGTCGTCCTCAACACTCCCGCCGCCGCTGGCTGCGGGGACGTAAAGTTTATGGGATGCCGGGTCTTTTTTTACCTCAACGGTGTAGCCGGTTGTTATCTGCGCTGCGGCCACTCCACCAATAACGGTTTCTGTGGCTGCGGGTAGTTCATACGGAGCCGGGGTGTTATCCAAATCGTTGTAGTCGCCGCTTGTGGCGACGGCGGCCAGCTCCGGCATAGTCGGATATGCCGGGATATACAGTCGATGCGTTTTGGGGTCTATCTGCACCTCAACGGTGTAGTTCTTTCCTTTGTCTGCGGCAATAATACCACCTAATTGGGTAGCTGAAGCCGGGAATAATTCCTGTGTGCTGTATTCGAGGTCGTTCCATGCCGTAACGCCGTCGCCAAATTTGATGCGCCGCGTATCGAGCTCCAGCCCGATCTCGCCCTCTTGTAATATCGGATTGACCGCGGCCCAGCGTGCCGCAGTTCCGCGCCGCTGCTGAAACCGCGTATGAATAGTGATAATTTGATTCATTGTTTCTATGCGTTACCGCCGTCCATGATGAAAGTATTGTTCGCATCCTGTAAATAGCTGGTGAGGCGTGCAGGCGTAAAGTACAGACGGCTGCCCTCTGCTATGTCGTCAGTCGTAAGAGTTATAACGCCGACTTTTCCGTTTACGGATAATACGGCGTTGGCCGGGACGGGTATGCGCTTCCAGTTCGCCAGTTCTTTGGGATCGTTACCTGCGAGGATAAACGCCCCTGCCGGCGCATCGCTTCGCAAGCAGATGTCACCTTTCTGTACGGTTTTGGCTAACATTTCCGCGTCGCTGGCGGCTTCTACGACATCTACAATCGCAAGCTGCGGCAATACAGACGTGTTTAGTTTGCCGGAAGCATCCAATATCGGTACCTGTCCGGCGGTGGTGCCGACATTGCGCGATGCCGCCGTACCTGCATCCCGGATTTTATAGAGGGGCAGCGATGGTACGTCGTTTTCGGTAATTGATAAAGTCGTTGCGATTGAAATATTACCGCTTCCGTCGAATGAGGCACTACCACCTACGCCGCCTGTAAGGGCGATTGTCCGGGCTGTTTTCAGTTTGTCGGCCATCAATGCCTTATCGACATATCCGGTGTCGGGCCCCGCTCCTGCTGATTTCGCATATTTATCTTGCTGCATCACCCCGAGGGCGTCGAAACTTTCGACGGTAACAATTTGCTGTAATACCCTTTCCAAATCGTCACTCCATGTCACCATATACAGCGTAGGTGGCGTTGTCATAATGTGCATGAAGATTGTTCCCGGTTCCCATTTTTTCGCGTCTTCATCAGTTGGGGGATCATCAAAAAGAATGACTTTCCCAAGAGTATTTTTAGGCAGCATTGTGAATACCTTTGTGCCATCGCCTATTTTTAGATACTGCTTGTCCGTGCAATATCCCATTTCTCCTTTTATCAGTACCGGATTGGCCTTTATCCAATTCGATTCGGTATCGTTGCGAAGAACGAGCTTTGCTTTTAATGTTACGTTTGCCATAATGATAGGTTTTTATGCGTTTCCTCCGTCGATAATGTCTATTTCGTCATAGTGTTTTCCAATGACGCAGTAAGTTAAGTGTTCATCATCCCACCGATATAGTTTGCTGGCTTGCATATCCAGATACAACATGTTCGGATTTCCGATGTTTGGAAAGTTGTGGTATGTTTGAAAGCTGCGCAGTCCCTCGGCTGGGATGTTGGTATTTTGTGTTCCTATCCACCAATTCCCGTCTGGGCCGACATGAGGGGTTATGCCATCTTTTCCGTCGATTCCAATACGGGTTACAAAATCGAAATACAGCCGATGCGAAAGCGCCGAGCCGTCCGCAACCGTTAGATTGCCCTGCTGGATTGTGCAAATCAATTTCATGGTCGTATTTCGCGTGCTTTTATTAGGGGGATTGTCCGACGCTCGGCCTTGAGTACTGCATCGGTCAGCGTGTCGCGGAGTTCAATCGTCAGTACGATTTCACCCTCGTCCATATCGACCGTGGCTGAAGCTGGGACATTTATAAAGTAGTGGGCGCTGTCGCGTCGCTCGATCTTCAAATCCGCCGATGTGTCCGAACGTGCTACGATGCACACGCCGCGTCGTGATGTCGAAAGCTGGGCCGTAATTCGGTATCGGTCGAGATTGTCAAACCATGCTGACGGGATGATCTCGGGCAACACGTCTGGTATGTCTATCTCGTCCTTTATGGCCGTGAATAGCATCCCGAAACTTGTGCCTGCAATTATCGCTTTTGTGCGCCAGCAATTCATTGTTATAGTCTTTTGCGGATGATTATGCCGATGATCGCCCCGGTCAGCAGTCCCCAGCCGATTTTTCCCGAGGTGAGCCAGAACCGCTGCCACCATGTCAGCGGCATAGGTACAGGGATTTCGATGCGTTCGCGCTCTTGCCGGTCGATTGTCTGGGTTGTCGTCGTGTCTGTAACCTCAACAGGGATGTTTATCGGCTTCTCCTGCGGCTTGTTCCGTAGGTCGTGGTATAACTTACCATCGGGACGGATAAAAGCGTCAGAAACGGCGTAATCCGTTTCGAGGTGCGACGTGTCGGACGGCTCGATGATCGCGCTTGCCCGCTGGTCGGGGATATGCACGATGATCGGCACGTATTCGATGCGTGTGCGGATGTCTACTTTCCGATCTATACCCACACTATCGGTGCGGCTGCTCTGGATGAGTGTCCGGGGTGCCGAGCAACTTGCAAGTCCGACGATGGCAAACGAGAGTATGAATGTCGCGGTGCGCATGGGGTCAGATTTTTCCGTAATATTTTACAAAGCCAAACCATCGGCGCTTATGTTGGTATTCGGGCTCGTTCTCGTGGGCGTAGGCTTCCATTTCGAATGCCGAAGCGTGGTAGGCTTCGTCGTTCCATCGGTCGCGGGCATCGCCTCGTATCATGTGATATGCGTAGGATATTGCCCACTCTCCGCCGTAAAGCAGGTAGTAGGTGAAAGGCACCAGCAGGAGCCATCCTGCCGAAAGGTGCCCGCAGAACAGGTGCGCGGCTCCATGCCCGAGGCACCAGAGGACGGCTCCTAATACGCAGCACTCCCAAAACTGGCGGATGTGGATGCCCTCGTGTCGCTTGGTGCGGGCCGAGAGTTGTGCGAGTTTGGTGATGACAGTCCCGAAAAACATGCAGGTTTTGAAATTGCCGAAAAGGAGGCGCTTTGCCAGCTTGGAGTTGTAATAGACTTTCATAGTTGTAGGTTATTTGTTGTTGTGATATTCGATACAGCGGACGATGGCCGCAACGTGCATGTCGGCCACACGCTGACGGCCCGACCCCGAAAAGATCAGTTTGCAATCATCCTTCGTGTCCATGAAGAAATTTTCGGTTAAGACCGTCGGACAGGACGTGTGCTTGAGAATGTAGAAATTTTCCTCTTTGTCCGGGTCGCCGTCGGTCATGTCTTTGCGCATCCGCTTCTCGGGAAATGCGCGGGCGGCTTCCTCGTAAAAGATCGTCGCATAGTTGTCGGCTTCGGTCTGTCCGATGGATGTCCACGCTTCCCAGCCGGTACCGCCGCCCGCGTTCGCATGTATTGATACCAACAGACAGTTGCTTGGGCCGACAACTCGCGCGATCTTGTTCACTCGCCGCACCCGCTCGGCCAATGATATGTCGCAGATCTCCGACACGATTAATTCGCAGTCCACGCCTCGGGCCGTCAGTACTGCATATACCCGCCGGGCAATATCCCGGTTAAATTCGTATTCGTAAAGCTGTGAGCCGTCGGGCCATACCGGAGAACGCTTGCCGGGCGTTTCTTTCCCGTGGCCGTTGTCAATCAATATTTTCATTTTGCGTAAGGTTTAGTAACGTGTTGAGTTGATCGCGCCGCGCTTTGCCTTTGTCGGCGCTGTCTTTGACCTCGTTGTATTTCAACAATAAGCCGGTTATTTCTTTCGGGTCGTGGGCATTGGCGAGTAGTTCGACAAGGGTTGTCATTTTCACCGCTGCCGACCGTATTGCCGTGAGATTCTCCCGCACGGATTTGTATTCCGTGTAAACCACACCGACCCCGGCCAGCCCGGAAGCATACGGGAGCGAATAGATGCCGAACAGTATGGCCAGCAGGTCAAATAGCATTAACATTCCGGTAACTTTTCCGTAGTCGCCGAATTTCTCGAACGACCGCCGGAACCCGTGGCTGTCCCTCGGGATTTTGAGAACACGCGCCTTGCGGATGCCGGTGGAAAAGTCGATGATAACTGCTGCTATCATTACGAACCATACGACGACCTCCAGCAAGATCGCCCGGTGGAAAGCGTGTCCCTCTATGCCGGTCAGTTCGGCGAGGTACTGTAATATTTCGGATTGTTCCATATTGTTAGATTGTTCCTGCGTCGATGTTTATTTCATAATCTTTAGGTGGGGCCTCGCTCGGGTCGGGAGCTACCATGAACGACTGTTTTAGGGCCGGACGGTAGAATCGGAATAAAAGCGTTGATAATTCAGCAGCAGCGATGGCGAGTTTTTGTAAATAAGTTTTCCATAAATCGCTGGCCTGTACGGATAAATACCACTCGGAAACAATCAAATAACATAATACATTGGTTGCACTATGGTCTACTGCGTCGAGCTCGGATAGTCCGTATAGCTCCCGTCCGTCGTCCGCCAGACGTGCCGTGAACGTAAGGCCGCAGGTGTCGCCCTCAACCGCCATCGGCTGACTATCCGGAACGATACGCCGAAAGTGATGCGATAAGGTGGTGAGGGCTTCGGCAATGTGTTGATCGAAAAAGGCCCGTTCGTCAGCAGTTATGGCGTACCTGTCGAATAGAGGCAACCCCTTATCGTCGGCCAGCGTCCGGGCATTGTAGGCCGTTTCCGTGCATATTGTTTGGAACAGGTCAGCTTTGGCCCATGACAACCGAATAATCTTGTTCTCCCGTGTAATCATAGCATCCGGTATGGTCGTTCGGTGTGGGAACCGATAAGTTTGCTTCGCAAATCATCGAGCGCATTTCCAAAAAGGATTTGGTAATACTGGAATAAGGGGGCATCCTTACCACCATACCACCACATGAGCATCCCGAATTTCAGCGCGTCTTTTATGCGGATGGCTGTTGCTTCCGGGGCCATGTCGAGAATATCGCGCATACGGAATAACAGCAGGTCGGGAATGAATAACAGCCGTTCTACGTTTTTACTGATACGAGCCCGGAGAGCTTCGGCGACACTCTGTAAATTGAACATGAACGCATCGAGCAGGGAGAGTTCGAGTGTATGTGTCGCAGTCATACTCTGCCCGGCTTCCGTCGTGCGGTTGCGGTAGTCCAGTAATGTCTGATCGACACACTCGTTAAAAAGTGCCCGGCAATCTATTTTCACGTCGAAATTCATAGCAGCGATAATATTTCCGATGCGCGTTTATCTGCGGCCTGTGCTCCGGCTGGTTCGTTGGAAACACCCAGTACCAGCGCGGCGAGCGTCCATGCGGTTACGTCGATCAGTTTTTCGGGATAGATGTCGTTGATCCCCTTGTAAGGGATGTACTCGCCCTCGGCTATGTGGTGATCGGTGCCCGTAATACTGGAATAGCGCAGCTTGGTGCCGCCATGCGTAAGTAAGACGACAGGCTTTGCCATACCGCCTCGTGTAACGGGGTGATACTGATAGGTCGCTGCCGGGTGATCTTCCGGCAGAGCAACTAATACGGGCCGTTGCCAGCCGTCCATACGCAACCGGGCGAGGCGTAAGAAATCAGCGGGCAGATCAATTTCGCCGCTCCCGTCGGGATTGGGCCTCAACGGACATTCCGCAAGACTTTCTACCGATGAAATCGTATGCAACGGGGCCGCGAGCAAAACACGCCTGCCCGCCTCGTCAATGAAATCAGCAAGCGGGAAATTCGGGCTGTTAGCTGCGTTATCTTCGGGATAAATCTCGTCGATACACCGAAGCGCCTGTGCTATGATCTGCTCGCGCTTCATCACCAGTTAATAAAAAGAATGTTGCGTTTGGCCGCTTCGATCTTGATGTCGTCTTTCTTCATACCTGCGGGCACCACATAGTCGAGGTTGGCCTGTAACCATGCCCGCGCTGCCGCTACTGACGTTACCGTTTCCTCGCGAGTGGCCGTGGCCGGGTCGGACAGCAGCGTTTCCAGATCGGTCGCCGGGTTGCCGGGTGTTGTTTCCTCGATAGGGGCGGTTGTGATGGTGGCCTTTTCCCAGAATGTCACCTGATAGGCAGGATGCTCATGCAGCGCGTCGATGATGGCCGGGTCGGATGTGGTGTAGGTGCTTTCTCCGACCCCGCCGAAATATACCTCGGGCTCGAAGCGTACCGCTTCCAATCGCCCGTCAGCGCAACGGACGGACGTGCGGTATTTCTTGTGGTTGAGAACGAAAAATGTTGCCATGTGTCGTGGGTTTTATGACGGGAGCAGTTGCCCGCTCCCGTCGTTGTGAGTAGCTTATTTCACCGTAAGCAGTGCGTGTGCGTCGGGATTCGTCACGGCGAGAGTGTGGCTCTCGTCGATACGAACATCACTTGAGCGGGACAGACCCGTTTTGTCGCGGTCGAGCTCCGTGGCTTCCAGCGGTTTCTGTATGGCCCGATAGACGTTTGCCGGGTCAATCACGATGGCGGCCTTCGAATAGCCGTATTCGTTCAGCAGGTCGTGCGGTTTCATCAACAACTCGCCGTCCGGAGTGCTGATACGGTGGAACGTGATACCGAATACGACCTCGGTACTGCCCGCCTCTAACTGTTTCTGAACAGTCGAGGCCCCGGCCATCTGCCTCCCGAAATCTTTTCCGTAGAACATAATGCGCCGCTCGCTGCCGTTATTGCCGCAGAATACGTCGCTACACCAGCCATACAGCAGGTCGTTACTGATCTTGCTCTCGGCTCCCATGTCGAGATGCTTTTCGATCTTACGCACGAGGCCGTCGCTCATGTACTTTACTTTCCGGGTCACGGGGTCTACGAACCGCTCTTTCACACCGAAAAGCGCATCGGCCTCGTTGGTCATGCGGAAATCCAGCAGAGCTTGTTCGCGCATATCGAGGATGCCGAAATTCACCTCCTTTTCCGAAAGGCGTTGGTAGAGGCCCTCGCTTACGGTCGTCATGTGAATTTGGCAGTAGTTACTGTCCGAATAGGGCATTTGGCTGGGGTCTTCCGACATACCCGCGTTCTCGTGCTTTGCCACCCCGAGCCGGTAAATCGGAGTGTCAGCGGGCAGCGCGGGGAGTACTGCTGCGTTGATCGGGTAGATCGTGATTTTGTCCTGTGCAATAGAATCGGTAGCGACGATGTGGCAGATCAGCGGATTGAGCGAGAACCCACCCGAGGCTACCGGCGTGGCGACCTTTGTGGTGTCGTCCACGTTCATCGTGGGGAACAAGACATTGCCGTCCTGCGAAAAGATGTGCGCGTTGATTACGTTGATTTGCTTTGCCCCGCTCTCGCTTCCAGCGGTCACGGTGTAGGCTGTTTTTACTTTGCTTTGCACGCCTCGGCCCCGGACGCTGTAATACTGATATTCGAACGAACTGCACGGGACGTTTTCGAGTTCCCGCAACAGCGTGTCCATCGGGAACAGCGAGGGATTGATCTTTGTGATCTTCTTTGAAATTGTCGGGCGGTTGATGTCTTGATCGTCCACCGTTCCGTCAGCTTTCGCCGGCTTAGTCGTGGTGACGGTGCCGCGCATGGTTTCACCGGCGGTCGCTGCTGCGCCGCTCACGGCCATCAGCGTCGTGCCGAGGTCGTCGGGAGAGAAGAACGCGAGCAATTCACGAAACAGGTAAACGGAAACGACGCATCCGCAGATCGCCAGAACGCCGTACAGGAATTTGTTAATTTTCATAATAGTTTGAATTTTGGTTAGAACTTACGTTTGTTACGGCGCTCGATTACCTCGTCGAACATATCTTTGGGGGTTTCCGCTTGTTCGGGTGTTTCGACGCTTCCGCCGTCGGCAGGCAGGCCGTCCGTCTTGCGGGCCTGCTTGCGCTTGGCCTCGATCTGCTCGTTGCGCCCCTCCACCTTGCCTGTTTCGAGCGCGTCGGCTACGGCTGCGTCATATATCCAACCTTGATAGAGTTTGGTAAGGATTCCCTTATTCACCTTGCCGTCGAGCAGGTTTGCAAGAATCTCGTTATCTACCCATTCGACGAACTGTTTTTGTTCGGCCTCGTCGAGCCCATGTTCGGCGAAGAACGCATCTACGTCGGTTTTGCTTTGGGCGATGTTCTTGTCGCGGGCTTCGGTGCGGGCTTTCATGTCCGCGAGGCGCTGGCTGCGCTCGGTTGCTGCCTTTTTGTATGCGTCATAATCGGGCTCACCTTCTGGAACGGCCAATTCCGACGGATCGAACTGTCGGGCAATAGCAACCTGCACCGGCACACCGTTCGCCACGTCCTCGATGATCTGCGCGAACTCGGGGTATGCCTGTACTACCTCCATGATCGTTTTGTTGGCCGCCTCGTGTCCGGCGATTTTCTTGTCGCTCTCTGCGAGGTAGTCGTAAAGGGTGTTTTCGTAGTCGTCCTCGTCGGCGAACTGCCGGTCGGGGAATTTTGCAGTCATATACTCCCGAACACGCGATACGCGGGGAGCTTCCGCCTGCTGCTGATTTGTGTTTTCCTCTCGCATTTTTTCACATTGATTTTGTGTGTGATAGATTTCGATGTAAAAGTATCTTATTTGTTAATTTTCAAGATGTTATAATTATTATTAAACTTGCGATAGTTGCACAAAATGTATCACTATGAGCAGGAAAACGAGGGTACGGGACGAGGTGCCCGAGAAGATTTTGAAGAGGCACAATGAGATACGCCGCCGCTATGAAGAAATGCTTGCGCGGGAACGCGCCGAGAATCCCGAACGGCTGAAATACTTATCAAAGACATATTTTGTCGAAATGCTCTGCAAAGACCCTGTAATCGGATTGAGCCCGAACTATGTACGGCGTATCATCAATGGGCGAATTTGATATACCGTCGCTGCTTACCCAGAACGAGGAGCATAAGTCCCGTTTGTTTGCGCCCTACAATCCGCTTACAGGTGAGGGATCGCCCATCGAACGTGTCCGGCTTTATTTCTCGTCGGAATCCTATGTACTGATACCGACATACATGGCCCAGACCCCGACGGTTGCTGCAATCATCGACGCTGGGGGTGTCGAACAATACGCCGCACGCGAGGGCATTGCTGCTGAGGTCATGTGTGGCGTCGTGCATCGGCTCCGGGCTGTGTATGATTTTGAGTTTTGGTGTATCTCCTGCGTTAAAATCTTCGACAAGACCACGGGCCGCCTCGTCCCGTTCAAACTCCGCCGGGCCCAACTCAAGCTGGCGCATATTCTCCTTACTGATTTATTCGCGGGGAAGCCTGTCCGGGTCGTGCTGGTTAAGGCGCGACAATGGGGAGGTTCCACCGTTACGCAGATGCTTATGGCGTGGGTGCAGATATTCCACCGTTCGGGCTGGAATAGCGTAATCGTGTCTGATGTGGAAGAACAATCCCGAACGATTCGCTCTATGTACTCGCGCATGGCCCTGCGGCATCCGGTAGAAATATGCCCGGTACGGTTTTGCAATTTTGAGGGTTCGAGCAAGAATAAAATGCTGGTAGATCGGGATTGTGTCGTTTCGATAGGCTCCATGCAGAAACCCGATAGTTTGCGAGCAGGGGATATAAAAATGGCCCATCTTTCAGAGGTGGGCCTATGGAAGCGGACAAAAGAGAAGAGCCCCGAGGATGTGATACAGACTATCCTCGGGTCGGTGCCACGGGAACCGTTTACCGTCGTGGTTTTGGAATCGACGGCAAAGGGCATCGGTAATTTCTTTCACGATACATGGTGCGATGCGGTAGACGGGAAATCGGCCTATACTCCGCTATTCGTACCGTGGTTTGAAATTGACATTTACTATAAACCGTTCATCAACGAAAAGCAGAAGATCGAGTTTATACAGTCCATGACGCGCGACGAACTAACCCGATTCTATGCGGGGGCCACGTTGGAGGGCCTCAACTGGTACCGGGAGAAGCGACGCGAGTATTCGACCGATTGGCAGATGTGCAGCGAGTTTCCCTCAACCGCCGATGAAGCGTTCCAAACTACCGGACGCCCGGCGCATGACCCGCTGTATGTCCGCCAGCAGCGGCCCTTTGTCCGGGAACCGCTGTATGTCGGGGAACTGCTCGCCGATGCGACCTACGGGCCCGAAGCTCTGCAAAATTTACATTTTGTGCCAACGGCCACCGGAGATTTTCACCTTTGGAAGCTGCCTGATACCTCGCGGCGTATCGCCAACCGCTATGCGGTGGCGCTCGACATTGGCGGGCGCAGTCCCAATGCCGACTGGAGTGTTATTTCGGTACTCGACCGTATCGCCATGATGGACGGGGGTGTGGAAGAATGTATCGCTACCTACCGATTCCACCTCGACCAAGACCTAACCGTATGGCGGGCCGTGCAGGTCGCGGAATGGTACTGTCATGCGCTGCTGGCCGTCGAAGCGAATAGCCTCAACCCCAAAGGGCAAGAGGGCGACCATACGCTGACAATCCTCGACACGATCAAAGAGCATTACGACAACCTGTTCTCGCGGTCAGACCCTACGCGCATCCGAGAGGGCCAGCCGGTGAAATATGGTTTTCACACCAACGCGGCCAGCAAGACCGATCTTGTAACCCAAATGACGAAACGGCTACGCGAAATTCTCTACATTGAGCGGGATAAACGGGCGTTGGATGAAATTGGCTGGTACGAGCTCAAGCCCGACGGCAGCTATGGGGCTGTTGATGGAAAGCATGACGATATTTATATGAGCCGGGGCATTGTACTCAAAGTTTCACAACTTATGGATTTACCCGTGGAGATTCGGCAGAGTATCAAGCCACCGCCCGGTAACGTCATATTGTCGGAAGCATCCATGTAAAAACCCCGACAGACTGACTGCCGGGGTTTCCGTTGTGGGGCTATGGTTTTTTCTATTCTTGTTTCAGCCGGTCAATCTCAGCTTGTAATTTATTTATATATTCGGAATATTTTTTGAATGCAAATAACCGAATATTTCTGATTATTATGGCCTTGCTGCGGAGTTGTAGCCACATGTCGAGGATGGCGAGAAATTGACGGTAGAGTAAACCTGCATCGGCTGCTGTCCGCACTTTTTTATTTTGTTTGAACGCATGGGCAAAGACGTAAGCCCCCGCATATTTCTCGTCTGCATATTCGCTGGGCCGTTCTATAAAATCCATCGTGTCGAATAGAGTTGCGGCATCACTTGGCGCGTTATGCCACAATTCCAAATGTTCAAGTGGAAAGTTATCCGTGTTCATGGCAAAGACCGGGTAAGTTTCCGCCCACCATATATTACGGCCTATAACCTGTAAACTACTGCTATCCCACCGGGTGAAGCGATACATTTTCAGGCTGTTTTCAGGTGTGCCCGTTTGATCGGTAAGTACATATAACCAAAAATTATTTTTGCCGTCAAACATTATTTGGCCGTTGAAATAACGTTTTTGGTTAAAGAAAAAATAGATAATATGCGGGGTTACTGGTTTCGCGGCTTGGTAAGTGCCCCTTTGGCCGAATTTATACTCAACAATATCACGGGAGTTGAGTTTAAAATCCCAAACCCAGAATCCTGCCTTTTGGGTATAGTCTTTCTCTAACACCCAATTCTCATTTTCGGTTTCGCGGCTATACTCTTTTTCAACGCGCCAGTAACCGGACGGCAAGTTGTCACACGAAATCTCATCACTTTGTTTTTGTATGATATGTAGTTTCCCGTCAAGTAAACGATCAAGTTGCAGCTTGTATACTGATTCCCCATTTCCCCAAATAATTTCCAAGTGTTTGTCGGTTAGTTTGGCGACATAGTAGCGCCTTTCTCCGATCTGTAAATATCTTGTCTTGCGGTCGAATGAATAGGTTTGGATGCTGTTATTGTATTGTGTGGCTATTTCAACGGTGTTGTCCTTTGAAAATAGATATTCTTCATGGCCGCCCAGCCAAATGTTGGCATCTTCCCAGAATCCGTTTCTGTAAGAACTGAGAATATGATGTGTCCATGCTCCGGCGAGTGTGCCTGTCATAGGTGGCCGCTTTAGCCCCATAAGCCGGTAGGGGTCTGTGGTCGGCAAAGTATTGAGGATTTGCATGGCAAGAGGCCATGTTATTGTTGCTTGCTGATCTCTTATCTGAAATAGTTTTTGTCGTTCTTCTAAGCCGATTCTCGCCCCGAAAGCAAGTACTTGCTGTCTCGCTTTAGTATATTTTGTTTCACTTTTTTGGATGATTTCAAAGAGGTATTCCCATTGTTCGTTTGTAGTCTTGGTCATAGTTGTATCACTTATATGGTAGTAACCAGTTGCGTAATGTTCGGGGTATTTGCCCGTCTATGTTGTGTGTATATGCGGCACCGTTGGATATGCTGACCGATCATCCAACCGAGGCAAAACACACCTGCGGCTAACGACGGCATATAGGAGAGTGAAGAAAGGCGAGAGCCCCAATATAAGTGTATGGAAAGAATCCTTACATCGTCAAGCCAATGACAATTTTTTTGGGTGCTCCCGCTTTCTGGCATCTAAAAAACGGGGGATAGGTTGACAATGATCTGTTTGATAACGTAATGCCGCTATGGTGGATGATCTCCTATCCCCCGGTATGTTTGGGCCGGGAGTTTGCGAGTGGCACTCCCAATGTTCCCGGCCCGGTCTTGCTGTTATACTTGGTTTGGTCGTTAAGGAAAGTTCCGGTTCATGGTTAGCAGTACCAGATATAAAGCAAAACGTTTTTTTCAAAAAGGAACGGGCAGGCGCTTGTGTATGAAGATTTTTGAACTTTAGTGACGCCTCATTTGTTCTCAAAACTCGACGCCTGCCCGTGGGTCGCGCAAAAGGAGTGCGCGACGCATTATCTATTAATCCACATTTAAGTGGCTGGTTAAAAAAGCAACCCCGGACATTGCTTCGCCTCGTAGATGCCCTGTTACGCCTTAGTACAGGGCCGTTTTGCCGTGGGTTGCTTGTGGGTGTTGTGATAGTATAAGGGCAGTCCCGGTCTGTTGCGGTTGTGGGCCCGGAACTGCCCCGCCTCTGTCCTATAAGGGGTGAGCTTTCACGGAAGATGTCGTAATCCTTGCTTTTGCGTACTCTCGGTTTTGCGGCGTGTGGGGCTGCCCCGCCGTGCCCCTCAAACACGGCGAGTTTTGTGCGCAAAAAATAATCGGTCGATTTCCGGGCAGCCCTTATGTGTGTTGCTTGCAGGTGTGCGATGGTGTAGATTGAAATATTAAGAACTGGGCAGGGTGCAATGGGCTCTGCTGCCCCACAATTTTTCAGCCTGCTTATCGAAGCAAACATATAATATTTTTTGTTCGTTTGTAAGAAAGGAATAGCCGATTGCCTATTATGCGCCCTAACGCATAGGCCGACTACTCCGTGCGGCAAAATTGGGTAGTTAGAATTTACCTTGCCGCATGAAAAAACAGGGGCCCCCGCCTTTGTAAAATGACTATGAAATCTTGCTGGAAAAGAACAAATTGCCATGATCGACGGGATGCCCCTGTATGTGTTTTTGCTGGTAAAATAGGAGGCAACACTCCAGTTATTCGTAATGCCATCAGTTGTAATAATCCCCGCAAATGCTGTCCCCTTTGAAAGCCTTTTGTAGATGCTATACCGGAATACCTCAACCGCCCCCGGTTTACGTCGGGTGTGGCTATTAATGTTGGATGAAAATAATAAAGGGTGCGGGGCTGAGGTAGTGACGCAATTCACACAGATTTGGCCCCGCACCCGTGGCCCAAAGGGGATTGGGCCGGTGACTTGTCCTTTGCTAAATTTTGGGAGATTCCTTAATTGAGTATATGGAGTGAATGAATTTGCAGAAAGGGGGACGCGGCGCGGGTTCACATTAATTACCATACCAGATTTTAGAGCCTCACCGACCGTCCCCGTCACGATCTGCCAGATCAAACGCATACCGACACCCGGCGATGTCGAACCGCCGGAACGTAGTGAGTTTTGCTGGATGTTGGTAGACCGTGACATAAGTTTGGGTATGATTTGCGGCCCGGAAAAAGAAAGGGACGCTTGTAGCAATCCGACTACCGGGCCTCGCGAGCCCCCAAATCAAGATCGTACTTGCGCCCCGGAGTGCTGGATAGACAGACACGAACCGAGGTAACAAGTTGTCTTTGATTTGGTGAACACCATCCGAGGATGGGCGCGAGTTCGGTAATCAATACAATTTGTTTCCCTAATATGTCACGGCAAAGCCGTATTTTTGTGCGAATATAACATAACTTTTTCGGTTTTAGTTATGCAACCCGCATAAAAAGGGCGTGGGATTGTGCCAAGTACTCCACAGAAGGCCCGCTAAAGCCCGTTCGAAAATACAAGACACAAGAGCCCACGCCGGTAGCGTGTGGTGTCCACAAAGTTTGTTCCCCGCGCCGCCGGTCGTAGACCCGGCGATCCGTGGGAGCGTCTATGTGTCTTTGCTCCGAACAATGAAAATTTAGCGGTTTTCTGTGGAACAAAGCTACAATTCGCCCTTTCAGCGAATCGTTACCCAAAAGTAGTATAAAAATTCTATCCGGGCAACGATGCGCAGGTATTTTTTATCTATTGTGGCGTCCTTTTGTTATCATTCAATCCAAACAGCATACTGGATACCCTTGGTATGTCCCGTGATTTGCATAGGCATAAATCACCGAATATAGAGGGTACTTTGCAATATTCGCGCCGGGCCTAAAAGCCCATTGCCCGTATGTGTAGAGGGGATATGGACTTATTTGCCTGCGGTATGGCTGCCTTGTACGGCCAGCCTGCAACTATCTGCAAAAACAGTCATGCGGTTATAATTTCCCACACAAATATAAAAACAAAATTACAAAATAGATCGGTCGGAACCGTTGAAAGACAATACTTTATACGAATATATAATTTAGGTCTATCCGCAGACTTTAATAGTGATAAATAGAAAGTCTAAATTTCTGTCCTTTGTACCATGATTAAGCGACATCGTAACGAAAAACTGATAAGGGCTGCGGGGATGCGATTGCGGGAACTGCGGGAAGCACGCGGGCTGTCGCAGGAAAAAGTGCTGTTTGAAACAAACATACACCTTTCGAATATAGAAAACGGACGGCAGGATATTACCATCGCTACGCTGGTGGAATTGTGCAGTACTTACGACACCTCGTTAGAGGATTTTTTTAAGGGAATGAAATATGCTCGATCTGGAACGAAATAATGAAATTCTACAAAAGATCGCCGCAAAGTTACGGTTATTGCGGCGAAAGGCTGGCCTATTGCAGAAAACAGTATCGGCGGAAACCGGGCTGAATATGGGCCACCTTGAGGGAGCGCGGAAAAATGTTACCCTTACCACCCTTGAGCGGTTGTGCGAATACTATAATATAACGCTCGACGAATTTTTTAAAGATATAGACATTTAAAAAGGCTATCCGGTCGGATAGCCTTTTTCGTTATTTCAGCACCTTGTTTACCGGGCCTGTTTCTAAAATCTCCATTTGCCGCATGGCGATCTGGTTTAGCAGTAACAGCCGTTCCCGTTGGGGCCGGCTCTCGGAAATAAAGACCGAATTAAGATTTTCCATGTTTGATAGGCAGATCAATTCGTTGATCGAGGCGTAGTCGCGGATGTTCCCTTTCTTGCCGGGGTTCGCATCCCGCCATTCCCGCGCGGTCATGCCGAACATGGCCACATTGAGAACGTCGGCCTCGTCTGCATAGATTCGGCTGGCCTGTGCCGGCGTAAGCTCTTTTGGGATTAGGTTTTGTTGCACCGCGTCGGTGTGGATGCGGTAGTTTATCTTGGTAAGCTCCCGCTTGGCCGACCAACCCAGCCGAGCCTGCTCCTGCTCTTTCAACCGCTGAAAGTCGCGCACCAAATATACTTTAAATTCCGGGCTGATCCACATAGCAAACTCAAAAGCGATGTCTTTGTGAGCGTAGGTTCCGCCATAGCGCCCGGCTCGGGCTTTGAGGCCGATAGCATTGGTTTTCTCTACATATTCCTTAACGCTAATCCGGAATCTGTTCAACCCGGCTTGGTTTCTAATTAGGGCGAATTCGCCCCAATTAAAATCGGGATTATAGACTTTTTCCCAGATGCCGAGAAATTCCAGCGTGTTCCGGTTCCGCAGCCAATCTTTGACAACAAAATCACCGTCTTTGGCTTTGAGCATATCTGTAATGCAGATATAATCGGTATCGTCGATCTGCAAAATAGTTATTTCGGTGCCCTCAACCGAAATCGTCTTTGTGTGCTTTTCTGACATGGTAACGCAATCTTTATCACAAAGATAACAGAAAAATGAATAATTGTTCTGGTTCGGGGAATTAGTTTTCATATCTAATTCGTATTGACCGAAATAAAAAAGCCCGGCGACTGCCGGGCCGATGGTTATGCTATCCTAAATAACGACTTATATTCCTGCGTACAATATACGTGGTTTGACGTTCTGCACGGGACTTATCAAATTGTTGTTTATCATACACCCCGGACGCATTACATTCCGGACAGAAAAAACTGCCGGGTGTTGAATCTTCCCCGACTTGTATGGTCAGGTGTTTTGCATCCCAGCAATGTATACAATAGCGGATGTTGGGGTTTTCTCCTTTAAGCGTAAAATATCCGTCGGTCGTACGCTCGATCTTGTGTCTTAAATCTTGTTGTTCACGTAATTGGCGAATTTCTCGCTCTAATTCGTCATTGCGTTTTTGAAGATTAAGAGCGGTATTGCTAACCTCAATAAATTTCTGTTTTAATTCCGTGTGTGAAAAAATACGGCTTACATTTACGGCATCCTTGATCATGCCCCAGATTGATGATATATCCATAATAAATAATATAAAAATCATGTAGCAAAATAGGGGCGAAATTTACCGAAAACCTATTTTATTTATTTTCTTTTATGCACAAATTATCAACAAATTACGTGTATATTGGCTCTATTGCGCTGCATCCATGTATCGTTTCAGCATATCCATCGCTTTGGGGTCGGCGTTTTGCTGGGCTGCCTGTTGTAGCATTTGTAACCGGTCGGGGTCGATCTGCCCGGCGGCAGCCTGTTCGCTGAACGTTTTTAGCTCGGCTTGTATCTTCTCCGCTCCCGGAATAGAGCAGTTTTTTAGGAATATTTCGAGGGGAATGCGCCCGCTCTCCAATAGCTTCATAAGTAGATCGTCCGTCAGTTGCCGGAACACCGGCGTATCGGTTGATTTGGATGTCGTCAGGTTGAAATCCACGATCTTCCGGGCCATTTCAGGCTCGTAGTATTTCGCCAGTTCGCTGACCGATTTACCGTTAATATCTACATAGCGGCGTGTCGTGTAAAACTGCATCAGCACCTTGAGTAACTTTTCGTCGCGTTCTTCGCAGAACATATTGTAATTCTCAAAGAGCACCACGAAATTCTGCGCGGAGTACTGCGCCTGTTGTGCATAGAGGCTTGACGGAGTGTTAGCGTGTGGGGTTTGGCCCTGTATCGCTCCGTTTAGGCCGCTGATCTGCTGCATGATGGTCATTTCGGTATTGAACAGTTCCCACGCACCTATATTCGTGCTGTTCGTGGCAATCTGCTTCGGCAGCTTATCCCCGGCTCCCTTTTTCAGTAGGATAACTCCGTTTACCTTTACATATTCACGGGCAAAATCCTTGATGTCCATGTCGTCGGGAATACATTCCTGCGGTACCATAAGCAGGCCCTTTGCCGACGAGCCGATAATGAAATCCAACAGGGTCAGCAGACGGTTGATATATCGTTGAATATCGACAATATCCGACATGACGGCTTTAAACTGGCCGTCGATGATCGGCATGGCTGCGAGGACATAGGGATGTTCCTCATGCGTGTAGGGCGTTTCCATTTCTTTGATACAATGTCCATTCGGGGTAAGGTATTTCACGCGCCAGTAGTATTCGTATTGCTCCTGCGCATAGACCAGTTTCACCGCTTCGGGAGCGAGCCCTACCGCCGTGCCCTGTTCGAGCCGTTGGTTGTTGATCGCTTCGACCTCTTGCATAGTAAGGTCGGTGTAAACTTCCTCGGTGCCGTCTGCGTAGTCGTGGACGTAAAGCACCCAGCGTCCGACCCGTTCCCAGACCTCAATTACCCGATATTTCCCGAGATCGTTGCAGAAAAGGAAATTTAGGTTTTGGAGCCGTTCGGCGGTTTGCATGTAGATGCTTTCCAGCTTTGCGGGGTCGTGGCAAACGCCGTAAATCTCGCGTAATGCCTGCACGTCTTCGCGGTTTATTGTGAAATTGCGTACCAGATCGTCGAACGTATAGTCGTGGATCTCGCCGATGCGCCGGATGTCGTTTAGCCGGGGGTCTTCGATGTCTTTATTGAAGAATAGGCGGTTGATGTTCACGAGGTCGATTTTTCCGTCGGTGCGGTTCTTGGTACTCCAATAGTCAAAGCGCACTTTTGCGCAAGCCAACCCCGTCAGACATAATTCCTCAACAACATTAATGTCGAGTTTTCGTACTTTGTTTAGCTGGTGACACGACTGCAACGCATTCGTAAGCATTTCGCCCAGCGGTTGATCGTCTTTGCTTCGGGCATATACGACAGTCTGTGTCGGCGATGAAAGAAGCTGCCCGTGGATGTTTCGGATGTACTGCTGTAAATAGTTGTGTTTGAGCGGAATTTTGCCGCTTCGGGAAATAAGGGCATCTTCGCGTATCATCTTGCCGGGGTTCTCCGGGTCGGGCACCTTGTCGCACCATTGGTCGCCGTTCTTGTAGCGCAGGTTCCGGGCGTGCTCTTTGCGCAGGTAGAGCATAGCATCCCAATCTTGCGCACAACGCCACAACAGCGAAAGGTTTTCGTTCGAATACCGCAGTCCGCTGCGCTCCTGCTCGCAGCACGTCTGCGCGATGCCTTTGCTGGCTTGGGCCAATAGCTTCAGTTTTTTGGTGTCAATATTCTGTAACATTTTCGTCCTCGTTGAGAGTTTTTACCATCGTTTCGTTCAGTTCTTCCCGGAGCCGGTCATATTCCGGTGTGTTGGGGCGGGTGTCAGATAGGATTTTCCGTAGCTTGTTCACGGCGGTTTGGTGGGCTTTAAAAATCGTAATCCGTTGCAGGTTCCGCTGCACCTCGGGGTCTTGGCGGTCGAGCGCTGGGCCGAGCCGTTTGTACTTTGCCGCAATGTTGGTTAAACAGTCTTTGAGGTTGTAATAGCTGCCTGCTGGGTTCTCGGGCCGGGCGGTGCCGTAAAACCGGTTGAGTATCGGCAGATCACGGCTACTGATTTCCTCGCCGGGGGTCAGTATGGCCTGTGTCGTATGTACCATGTCTTTGGCAAACTTCCCCATACCGCCGCCGTAGTAGGTTAAGACGTGTTCAACGTGGCTGGGGTTCCATTCGAAGATACCCCGCAATAACGGGTCTATCTCGCCATTCTTGCGCTGGCCAGCCGGTGTATTCTCGTCGCCACCTCCTAATCGGTTGATGCCTCGGCAGAGATAGTATATGGCCTTATTCACGTTTTTAAGGCCCATTTCAGATAGTGGGTAGTTGTTGGTTGTGCCATAGGAGCGACGCCCCACCGGATAACCGAAAGCATCCTCACCGGCATACCAGATGTCATACCACGGAGTTAGGGCCGTAGGTATCAGCACGCGGGTTGCATCTCCTTTGGGGGACGGTGAAGCCACGGGGGAGAAATCCTCGTACAGCAGCGTCAGCATTGTCCGGGCAGCATCTTCGGCCCTAACTTTGCCCCGGTAGAGGTCATGCAGCAGCGAGCCTATACCATAAAATGCCCGGAACCCTTGCGGAAGTGGAATTTTTAAAAAACCGTTCTTTCCCATGTACGGGATTATAAGGTGGTTCCGCTTCTCGTATTCCGAAACGACCAGATCGCGGCCATCGTCGCCGGAACCCGCCAAAAAGAAATCGAGTAGCAGGCTGTCGAGGAACCCGGCAGCGGCCAATGAAGCAACGACTTTCGCAAATCGCTTACGGTTTTTGAACGCTACGCGGGCAATCTGGGCGGCTCCTTGTACTGATGCGTTGAAAAAGACGTAGAACATACCCAGCGGACGTGTTGCCGTTCCGCGCCGGTTAAAATTCACCGTTACGTTCTTCGCTTCGTCAATAGCTACCAGCAGCGATTTGCCCTGATCGAGTGACGCGAGGAATGTAGCGAAACGCGAGGTGTTCTCGGCGACTTTCGACGCATTTTCCAATCCCGTAGCTATCGCTTTCGCACCGCTTTTCTGCGCTGCATAGGAGAGCCAGATGCCGGGGCGCTCGCTGGGCTGCGCTGCTTTTGCGAGCTCCGCAACGCGGCCCGTGCGGAACGCTACATAACGCTTGATCTCCTTTTCAGCCTCGGCTACATCTTTACTATGCACAAAACCTGTTTCTCCACCATTATCCCGGAAATATTCGTAGAGTGCATCCATCACACGCTCGGGCCCGTATTGCTCGATCAACATTTTGCGGTCGGCGGTATTGAGTATGTCGAGCCGCCCGAGCTCTGCCACCTTCAGCGGTGCGGATTTACCGCGCACGTTCCGCGTGATCGTCGCCATGCTCGGGGGAATGTTGCGCATGAATCCGCGCAGGTCGCCGCCGGGGTCGATGCCATGTATCAGCGCGGCGTGTTGCACGTCACGCAGAAAGTTCGCTGCTACAAATGCCGGATTTCGGGATGTGAACGCTTGGGCCAGCCAGCGTGTCGCGTTGCCCACGGTGTCGTCCAGCCATTTTGGGATAGTCAGTCGGTTGTACTGATTGATGGCATTGGCCACGGCTGGATCGGCGAATGTTACCATGTACCGAATCCCGTTTACGAAACACTCTATATTGCGTTGTCGCTCGATGGATTGGCCCATGTGCCCCTCGTTCTCAAAACGGCTGTCGGCCTCTGCCGGTCGCACGATGTTTAGGCGTTCGGTTTCGTCGATGCGGTTTTCGAGGTAAACGGCCAATTCGTCGTCATGGGCATTTAACGCCGCATCCAGTTCCTTTTTCAGCCGTGCGATTTCTTTGCGTGCAGCCTGCGATATTTCTATATCCTCAACGGACGGGTTAATAGTCGTTGTTACCCAGCGGTTCCCAAGCCCCTTTGCCAACCAGACCTTATCTACGCGAAACAGATCATCCGAGCCCCGGCTATTGTTCTGTGCCAAACGCAGAGCCGCCTGCCGTGCCCGGTTGGTCTTGGCCGCGATGATAGCCCCAATGCCGATGTTTACCATTTGGGCCACGGGGTTTCGGGGCTTATTCGTGCGGCCCTCGGCTTCATGTAGTACTTGCCGTAGCGGTCGCGGGCCACGGATTTCGTCCATAAAGTCGTATATTTCGGTTGCGTCGAACGCTTGCGGGTTCCCCTCGCTGTCCTCAAAGTTGTAGTCGTAATCGCATAAGGGTACATAATATGCCCAGCCGTGGCCCTTTATCAACTTTCGGTGTTCAGGAGCGAGCATCCCATCCTCAACGAGAATGTCGAGTACCCGATCATTGGCCGCATTGATCGCCTGCCATAGCTGTTGTGTCTGTTCGTCTCCGGCCCGACGGCGAAAGTCGGCAACCAGCTTGCGGGCATACTTATCATTCCACGGATCGCGCTGATCTTCGGAGAGCGCCGCGATGCCCGAGGCATGGCGTTCGAGTGACGATTCGGCTGTGATATAGTCAATGATATTATCCTCGGTCATTCCGGTCTGCTTGGAGATACCCACAATACAATCCAATATGGGGTCTAAATACTCTTTCGTGTACTTGTCTATCGCGGTCTTTGTGACGCTTGATAAGTGGTTTAAGTGCTTGTGTAGGTCTGTCAGATCGTCGATCTGGCCGCCGCGCTGCTTTATCACCTCTTGTAGTTGCTGCACGGGCAGCGTGCTGTCTATGAGCCGGGTGTATTGACGGTTTTTCCAACTTTGTTTGTCGTAAATCACCGTAGGTTCGATATTGCCGCTGGGGGCCATTTCGGGTTGTTTGCGCTTCTGTTTGAGTAGTTCCTCAACAAATTCTCCGGCATACTTGAAATTCTCCGGCAGCGGGCGTTCGCTGGCCATCGTCCGCCGCCGTAAGGGGCTGCGGTACTTATCCGACATGACAAATTGCAGGTGTCGGCTCATGGTGCGCATAATCTCCTGCTTGGTCGCTGACGGGAGTGTAGCTACCAGTTCGTCGATCACCCGCCGGTAACTGTCTTTGTCGGTCAATTTTTGCAGATCAAATAGTGCGAGGTATTTGCGCATGGATTTGAGCCGGTCGGGGCCCATGTGGTCGATGATCGTTCGGCCCATGTCGTCGATTAGGGCATAGGCTCGTAATGCGAAATCGTTCGCAACGTGTTCGTTCTCGAATAATGTTCCGATAATGTGTCGTTCCTTAACATATTGCTCAACGGCATATCGTTCGATATTCTCCGGGATGGCATCGTCGAAGATCACGCGGTAACGGGTGTCGCCGGGAACGCTGTAAAGCTGCTGCCGGATGCGGTGTGCGGTGGCAGCTTCGGTTACGGCTGCGCCTGCGGTCTTGGCCGTCATACGACGGTGCTTCGACAACCATAGCATATAGGCGATGTCCCGGTCGCTGATGCGCAGCGGCAACCTCAACGCCTCGCGGAGCATGGAGCGTATGCGCCCAATGATGCGGGCAAAGCGGCTCGGGGTGATGTTCCCTTCGGCCAGCCGCGCAAGATATTCTTCTGTGGCGAGCCGCCGGGCCTCAACAGCCGTCAGTTTGCCGGAACGTTGTTTTTGCTCTTGGGCCATCATGTCGGCCACGGCCCGAACGCCGGTTTCATCCAGCGACTTATGAACGTTATCGAGGAATAGCCCGAACCGTTCACCCAGCAGGGAACGCAGCCCCATGTGGCCGACGATCTCGTGTAATACGGTCGCCTCGGCATCCGCTCGGGTCGTAATATTCGGCATGACAATAACCACCCGGCCTGTGGTCGGGTCGTAGTAGCCTTTGGCCCGACGTTTCCTCCGCAGGGCCAGCGGGTCGTTGTCCGTGATGTGTGTAAGGTCGGCGACGATCTCAACCGGTGTGTTGAGCTTTTTTGCAAGACGGGTTGCCGCGTGCGCTATGGTGTTGTCACTCGCGGGACGTTCGGGGTCAAACCAACTACTGCCATCCCGGAACCGGATGCTGTCGCCTGCGGCATCGTCGAGCAGTTCATCCGGGTCAATGTCTATCGCTTCTTCGTCCGTATCGGCCTTTTGTTGGGCTTCGATCTCAGCCAGTTCTGCGGCCATCTGTGCCTCTAATTCCGCTATCCGGGCCTCTGTTGCTTCCAGTTCTGCCTGTTTCGGAAAAGCCCCGCTAACCTGCGCTTGCAGCCGTTCATAGTCCTGCTTTGCTGTTTCCAATCCAAGTTGGCGGGATTCTATTTCCTGTATGTACCACTTGCCAGAAATAGTATAGGCAACCTGCTCTAAAACATTCGATATTTTGGCTCCGGCATCGCCTTTTATTTCAGGTGCTTCCTCGCATACATAGGATATGCCGCGGAATATCCGAACATCTTTTTCATTTGATAAAGCCCACGTTTTTTTAAGTCCTATCTTTATATCAAATGTCTTTCCGTTGATACGGATTGTAGTTTTTAGCTCTGCGTGATCGCGTTCGGGCGTTTTCCGTAGTGCATCGGCTTCGGCCTCGATGCGCTTGTTTAGTGGGGCAAAGAGTTTTTCATAATCGCCATTTTCGGCTTTCTGTGAGCCATATTCTACTGATACGATTGTATTGTCCGGAAATATCTTCCGAAATTCGTTCCCTTGCTTTTCAAGTGTTGCTATAACGCCCGGTGTCGTGTCAAGTATATTTTGCAGCCATTTGAGGTTGCGGGTAACGTATGCCTGATGCTGGTAGTGGTAGTCGCGGGCATTTCTCAACTTGCGCAGGTTGTTCTGTGCAAGCGACAACGCAAGTGCCGCTTGGCTGCCGGATAATGACGCCATCATCTGTCCGAAATTCGTGCTGTCGCTACTCTCGGCGTCGGGTTCCTCCAGCGTGCGGGATGATATATCGCCTTTCATCACCTGTCGGATAAACGCCTCTTTGATCTTCAAGCGTTGATAGCCGGTTACATCAAGCGTTTGTTTTACGCCCAGCCGCAGAATACGCACCGGTAAATCCATTTTCAGATGGGAATTACCCTGCCGGATGATACGACCAACCCGCTGCATATAGTCCATTGGACGGATAGGCACGTCGAGATTTACGAGAAGGTGCAAACGCTCCTGCATATTAACTCCGATACCGAGTTTTTCAGTAGTACCCATTACTATTCGAACGTCGCCATTGTTCACGCGCCGGAAAAGTCGCGCTTTCTGTTCGTCTGTGTTGTAGTCGTGGATAATAGCGATCTGTTCGGCAGTAATACCTGCAGCAATGAATTTCCGCTTTATGTCCTCAAAGACATTGAACCGCCGGTCGCGGCTTTGGTAAGAATCGCAGAAGATAGCTGCGGTACCCTTATAGTGGTCGGTGGATTTCAGATCGGCGAGAATCTCCCGCACGGCATTATTAACCTTGCTGCCCGGTTCATCCGGAAGATCGGGATTTATCAGCCGAACGTCAATAGCTGCACGCTTTGCCAGCCCGAACATCACCAACGGGATATGGCTGTTTTCCCGCTTCTGTTTCGCGGGCATAGCGTCGAAACGTTCAAGCGTATCCCGGATGCTGCGCATGACTTTCCGCAGGGCCGGGGTTTGATCGAGCATTATATCTGTCGGCTTACCCCCGTCGAGGCGCGGTGTGCCAACCCCCTCGCGTAAGCTGGATACATCCTCCGTCAATACGACATGCGCGATCTGCTGCCAGATCGCCAGTAATTCCGGCATATTCGAATAGCTGGCGAAACGCTGAGCGACCTTAAATTTCCCGTTTGTTCCAAATTCCGCAGATTCTTCGATACTCCCGAAATTGCTTGCAAAGGCATCAAAAGTGTCTATGTTGTATTCCTGTAATACGTTTTGCGGCAGCAGGTAGCGCATGAAAGTCCACATTTCCGCCATCGTGTTGGAAATCGGCGTTCCGGTGGCGAGGACAACATTTTTCCCGCTATTATTTTCAAGAATATAGGTTGATTTCAGCCGTAGACTTTGTGCCCGCTGGGACGCTGCCGGGTCGATTCCTTTAATGTTTTGCAGGTCGGTTGTAAAACCGAGTTTCTTATAGGCATGTGCTTCGTCTACCAATAACGCATCAATGCCTAACTGCTCAAAGGTCATGGTTTCATCCGTGCGACGGTCGAGTAGCCGTTGAGCTTGGGCCCGAGCGTTAGATTTTACCTTTTCCTCCTCTTTTATTGATTTTTCGCTACCTACTTTTTTCTTCTCCAGCCCCTCAATTTCTTTCTTAATGCCGTAGGCCAGTCGTTTCGCATTGTCGGGATTGCTTGCCTCAACCTCTTTCAACTGCTCTACCTTTTCCTCGATCAATCCGTCGATATACTGATTGACCCTAATAGGATCATCGGGTATAGCATCCAGATAACCGTGATACAAAACGACAATATCCCAATCGTTGTAGGCGATTTTGGCGAAAAGCTGTTGCCGCTGGGATGCCGTAAGGTCTTTGGCGGAGGGTACCAGCACGCGGGCCGCGGGATATAATGATTTGATTTCGTTTACAAACTGCTCATAGGTCGAACGTTGAACGACGATACAGGGCTTATGAGCTATTCCGAGCCGCCGCATTTCCATTGCCGTCGAAATGAGCGTGATCGTTTTTCCGGTGCCGACCTCATGCGCAAGTAAGGTCGGGCCTTGCAACCCACGCATAACCCCGATTTTTTGATGTTCACGGGGTTTCTTCGTGTGCGCGGCATTGGGGAAATAGTCGAATGTCGAAACGTCGATCTGACGTTCGACGATACTGTTAAATGCCGTATTGTATATTTCAGTCAGTTTGTCGGTGGTCGCCTCGTCTTGTTGCTTGCACCATTGCTCGAAAGCCTCATCCAGTTCCGTCTGCTTTATGGCTGCCTGCGCCATAGCTTCGGGGTCTTTAACTTTCTTTTCCTTGTTCGTAAGGCTGTCCCACTCCTTTTTTGATAGGTAGGTTTGGGTCTTGTTCATTCGGTCAAGCGCGAGCCTGCTGCCGGGGGCATCCGCTACACCCATGCTCGCATCGACCGTGTTCCCTTTGTTGGTTATTCGTGCAATATATTTGTTAGCCGCAGTTTTGGTGATCTTCGCCTCAACGTTGAACTTCTCGTGAAAAAAACGTTCGTATAGCTCGGTTGGAACCCATGTGCTACCCAGCGAAATTTTTATCTGCGGTAACGGAACGTCCAGCGGGATGATCTTCGACAATGCGCGGATGTTGGCGTTGAACAGGCCGTTTTCATTGGCCTGTTCTGCCTGTAATAATTTGTCGCGGACATTGCCGGATAGGTATTCGCTGCGTTCCTCAACAAGACCTGTAACGGGGTTGATATATGCAAGTTCCTGCGTAAGCATTGCATCTTGTACGTCCTCTTGCGACTTATGGAGTAATTCGGCGATGTAGGGCAGGTCGAGGCGGCCACGGTGATAAAGCGAAAGTGCGATTGCATCTTTCTCGTTTTCGGCTTTTGGCTGACGTACTGGCTCAATGACCCTGCGAGAGAAAATATCAGACTTGGTTATGGTAAATCTTTTCTTTTCACCCGGATTATTCGATTCTTCGACATTTTCAATAGCTGCGATTGCGGGATAGTCTACGTCGTCCCGCAGAAATGTAAGGCTTGTATTCTTTGAAAGTGTACCGTACCGGTGGGTGAATTTGGTGTAAAGATTATTAAGTTCTGCCCGTAACCGTTCGATATTCGGCAGGTCTTTGTTTTCTGCATCGAGTAGGTCGTATATGGTCTTTTTAAGCTCCAAATACTCTTTCAATACTACGGTTTTACTACGGCCCTTTACGTTCTGGCGGTTCCAATCCACAGGGATTGCAGACCCGAATTGGACTATATGCGGTTTGCCGTCGATCAGCGTAAGGGCACCCTCTTTGGTGCCATCTGGGGCTATCATAGTCCGAGTTTGTTCCGGAACCGAGGGGGTTACGGAATACAGATCAGTCGGGAGTGACGCGATGAATTGTTTTATAACTTGGTTTTGGTCGATAGCCACAACCGGAATGCAGCGCTGCTCGGTGGGACGGATTTCTACACCACTTTCGAAGCCGAACCGCATCTGCCCGGCCATGAACTCGGGATGATCGAAATAATATTTGTTGTAAACCATCCGTGCCGTGGCATCTTCGCTTGTAAATCGACCTTTATCATTTTTGACGTACTTAATATATGGAGCCTCGCGCTCCAAAACCGTGGTCTGCATATTCGCCGCGTATGACGACTGCCCGGCCTCGTCCCGTTTACGGATGATGATGATGTCTGCGGATGTTTCAGTACCCGCAGCTTGTTTGAATGTCGCTGTATTCAGACGTACAGCCCCGATAAAATCGGCGTTGCCGTCGGCAACGACCCAGTTACGCAGAGCTGTGCTGCGGTCGAGCGTGCTGGTGGCGGTGATGAACACCCCCAGCCCGCCCGGTTTGAGCTTGCGTACACTTTTGGCGATGAAATAGTCGTGAATGTCGAACTTGGCCGACAGGTCTTTGTCGAACGTGTCGTGTACTTTGATCGCCCCGAACGGCACGTTCGTAACGATCAGGTCGTACCGATTATTGGGGATGCGCTGCTGTTCGAAACCCTCAACCCTTACGGTTGCATCCGGATAGAGTGCCCGCAGGATGCGTCCGGAAATCTCGTCGATTTCTACACCCGCAAGGTTGGATTTTGCACTCAACGCAGCAGGCATAAGCCCGAAAAAGTGTCCGATACCTGCCGACGGTTCCAGCACGGAGCCACCGGCGAATCCAAGCCGCTCGATCATGTCCCAGACGGACGAAACGATCTCGGGCGGTGTGTAGAATGATGTAGTCGTGGATGCTCGGGCCGCCTCGTATTCCTCGGGGGTTAATAACTCTTGTAGTTCGTTGAAATAGGAATTACCCCCTTTAAATACGGATGATAAGCCGCCCCAGCCCGTGAATTGCTCCAATACGGCCTTTTCGTCGGCAGTTGCTTCGCGTTCCTCGGCTTCAAGCTGTTTTACCAATCGGATAGCCGACAGGTTCGCTTTGATCTTGCTGACCTCGCCGTGGGGCGCGATGTCGCGCCCGCGCTCTATTACATGGTTTCGGCTATTTTTTCCAGATCGGCGACGATCTCGGCCATCTGTTCCTCGCTGATCGTGATTGGCTCGGGTTCCTCCGGACAGTAGTCCGGTTTCAGACGTTCCCGGAACAGTTCTTCGACTAACTGCGGGTCGCTCCCGTTCGCCAGCGCCGCTTTCTTCCAATCCAACGCTTTGTCTACGGTTTCCTCTATCCACGTTACCAACTCCCTCGGTTCCTCGCGGTACATACGCAGAAGCATCCCCGGCAGGTATTCGGCCATTTCCCAAAGGGCTGTCCGGGCCCATTCGGTCTGTATTGTTCGCAGGGTTTTCATGGTTGTTTGGTTTTGTGCCGTCCGAGGCATCGGGAGTAGTGGGTTCCGGTGCGTTCTTACGGCGAATATATGAATTTAATTCGTTTTTAGCAAGTTCGGCCATTTCACCGACGGTAATATCTGCCGGGGCATAGCGGTTTGGAGCATCGAGCAGGTATGATTTTGTGGTCGTGCAGACACGGTATAGGATGGGGCTACCGGCTCCTAATATATCTTCAATTACCAAATCATCAGTATAGTCGCTACTGGCTATATATCCAGAGGGATGAACGGGAATATTTATGTATATTCCGTATTCGGAATCCGCCGGCAAGAGCGTGATGGAGCCGTCGCCGCCTGCCGGTGCGATATTAGTTTCGGCATATAACGTCTTACCTTTTTTGTCTGTTTTATGTTCCCAGCCCAGCGCCTTTACGAGTTCTTTACTGAACTGCGTAAGGTCTTTGCGGAATTTTTTCTCGGGCCGCAGATTGCCGGTTTCGTGTATGTCTTTCTCCGTGGTTCCAGTAGTGTCATAGCGGCCTGCCAGACGGCGCTGTGTGTCGGCTTCGGGGACTATGGCCGGGCTCGGTGCTGCTCCCTGTCCTGCCGCAGATTGCGGCTTGTCGAGGCTGTCCAGATCAAAGTGCATCACGTCGCTGTATGTGTCCATTTGCGCGGTATATTCTTCCATGCCCGGCATGTGGAGTGCGCCTACATAGGTCGGCTTGAGGTAAGGCCGGATAGCCTCCCCCAAATCGGCGAGCATCCGCCGGGCATAATCCGCGAATCTTCGGGCCCCGGCCTCAACATGGAACGCAGCCATTTGTGTACCGATAGCGAGTATTTCGGGGTCGAATCCGGTGTTAAGCTGGCCGAGCTTGGCCCGCATCTGCCGTTTCAATTCTTCGTATCGCTCCGACGTTACCAGCTTGTTCTGGGCTCCGTACTCGGTCGGCTTTTCTGCGGCATTGTATTCTGTATCGCTTTTTTTCTCTGCACTTACCGCCGGGACGAGGTGTCCTGCGTTGTTGCCGGTGTATGTTTCGGGGGCTGCTGGCATGTCATTTAGAGGGGCCGGTGTTGCCTGCATGTCGGGGCGCTTCTGCTCGGCTCGGAATGCTTCTGCATCCTCAGAGGTGTTGAATAGAAAACTACGGGTGTAACTGCTATAATAGCCGTCATGTGCTTTGGCCCTTTTTTTCAGATCGTCGAATATAGCCCGCTCTACCCGGTCGGCCAGTTTTACGGAGTAGAGTTCGGCCCCGGTTTTGGAGTGTCGTGTATGTTCTGTTGGCTTGAAGATCGAACTTTGCTCCGTCGATGGGCTCGTAGCTTTCATGCTGGCGCTGGCTTGGGCGGCCTGCATTTTCTCTAATTCCGCAAATATGCTGTGGCGGGATGTGAGTACTTGTTTCCCGGCATATTTCTCGGCAGCGGCATTGACCTCGGCAACCAGCTTGATAGCAGCGGTAGCGTCTTTCTTTGCCAGTCGCCGAACATCCCGCACGAATCCGGCTTTTATCAGATCATTATGTAAGATGCTGAAAACCTTATCCGGAAAGGTCTTGATTGCATGGGTAAGGTATTGGTTATATTCTGTTCTGACAGCCGGGGTAAACTCTGCATCGGTGGACTTTGGCCCGACAGGGGCTTGCGGGGCTGCTTGGGGCGTGTCATTGAATGATAGGCGTTGTTGCGCACGGTGGGCCGCAATCGCATCGGCAATGATCTTTCCTTTCGACGCTTCTACTTTGAATATGGTTTCTTGCAGGTTGTCTATTTCAGCCTGTAAAGGTTTTAGGATAGTTTCAACGACCTGCTGGGAGAAATCGCGCGGAACGTCAAACAAGTTGCCCTCTGCCGTGTTTTGCGGCTGTTCGAAAAGGATAGTTTGGTTATCCTCGTTGTATGCGCTCCCGATAGATTGCTTTTCTCTTGTGTATTGGGCCTGTTTGCGTTTGAGTGCCGCCCGGAGTTGCTCTACGGTGGCATCGGTGGATGCGGCGGCGTCCTCGGCTACCTTTCGTTCTTCGTCGGTAAGGTCGCCGGATATTGCGTCCAGTCCGCGTCCATGTCGAACTGCTCGCGGTTCGCTTTCCGGTTGTCCGAAATCCGCATCATCACCTGTTCGGGGGTCACTCCGTTCGCCTCGGCCAACGTCGCTACTACTTTCGCCATCCGCCGCAGGCGCAGGTTGCTCGGTTCTTTGCGAATTGTTGTCATTGGATGTAGTCTTTGGTGTTTGTTCTGTTGTCGGGGCTGGTTTGGCGGCCAACGCTTCAAAGTTAGCATTTTCCGCAAAATTATCCGTTCCCTCGGTAAATAAATTGTCAATCTCGGCCCATTGTTCGGGTGTAGTCTGTCCGGCCCATTCGACAAATGCGCTGTCGTATAGTAGTTCATCCTGCATTTGCGCCACCCGTGCCTCATGCTCCTGCATCTGCTCGTATTCTTCGCCCGTCATGTCATCGTATGGGTGCGGCTCGATCTGGTGTAGCTGTGCTGCGGCCATGTAAGCCTGCCGGGGTGAGTGTATGCGCGAAAGGACATCCAGAACGGCATCTTTGATCGTCATGTCGTCCATATCCCAGCGGTAGCCGTTCCCCTCGTTGTTTCCGGCCCCATACTGAAAATAAAGCCTCTCCGCATATTGGTCGGGTGTCATACCGTCGGGGGATAGGATGCCGACGCGGGAGCGACGCTCGCTCTCGCTACCGGAGAACCCCAACTCGCGGGCAAGTCCGCGCCGTTGACCGTTATCTTTCCATGCGAATTTAAGGCCGCTGGCTACGTCGCGCAGTATCACGTCCTCAATGGATAGGTAGTCGCCCAACTCCGCAGCGGGTTTCGCATACGGGGTCGGGGTTTCACGCTTGAATTTCGGAATATCGGGCCGGGGATTCCGGGCGGGAACCGCAGCGGCAGGCCCCTCGGCAACGGGCGATTGCGTGGATCTCGGCATGCCCTTACTTTTGTTTTGCAGCCGTTCCAACGCAGCGGAATAAATCTGCACTTGGTTCGCGTCTGTTGTGCCGTCGATCATACGCTGAATAGCACGCGGGGCCTCGTCTTTGCCCACGGCGGCCTGCATGGTTTCTGCGAGCCGTGCAGCTACATCTTCTTGGGGTGTAACGTCCGTAGGCATGATGTCGGCTTGTCCGCTATTCGTGTCATTGTTGCCGAGGGGTATAGCTGCCTCGGTGGGGTCTGTTTCTTGAATCTGGCTTGCGGGCCCTTTGATTGTGTGGAGCGGTGCCGAAACAAATTGTCCGTCGTCCAGTTGGAGCACATAGCTACTGCCATGTTTGCCGGTAATGCGGCCACGCACACCGTCTGTCGTTACAACCTCGTCGCCATTCGTGTACTGCGGAGCTTCGGGTGCCACAACGCGCACTACCTCGTCGGGGTCTATGCCCGCTTCGGTGCCGATCTCCATGTCCTGTCGCTGTTGACGCTTCTGGTGTTCCGCTGCGGCCTGCTGTTCGGAGATTTGTAACTGTTCTGCCGAGAACTCCGCAACGGGCGTGCTTGCGAAGCTCTCGAACTCCGCCCGGTCGATCTGTGTCGGCGTGCCCGTTTCGGTATCGAGGACGAATAATGTTCCGTCGGGGCCCTCGGTATCGAGGTTGCCGGAAAGAACGACGTAGGCTTTCCCGTCGGCGCGTTGTCCAGTGATGATGTCCTCGGTGGGACTTTTACCATCAACACCACGGTAGGCCCATGCGTTCGCAGTTTGCGCTGTCTGCTGGATTTGTTTGCCTTGTGTATCCCCGAGCTCCATGCCGTCGAGGATTTGCCGCTCGATGTGAAACCGGGTATAGTCAGCAGCGTGCGCCGCGTCAATCTGGTTGATGTTTGCCGCCTGCCAATCAATCGCGGCGAGCGCTTGCGACTGCTCGGCCATCGTCGGTTTTTGCATCGCTTCGAATACTTGCGCCCGTAAGGTTTCATTCTCAATGCTTGAAAGCGCCTTTTTCTCTTGCGTTTTCAAAACATGGTTCTTGTGGGCGTAGGATGCGACGTTCGGCAGTTCGAGGGCCGAGAACCCCGCACCCATCAGCGAGGTTGTGAGAAATGTTGTCCAGAGGTTCTCGCCGGAAAGATTTTCTTTCCAGCGTTCATGCTCCCCGGTCAGCAGCGGGGACATGACACCCCCGGCGACTTCCTCTAACCACTCGTCTACGGGGCCGTTCCAAAGTGTACGGTTTCGGAAATCGGTAAGGTACTTGCTGCGGGTATATCCCGGCAGGAAGCGGTCGAGCGAGAGTTTTATACCCAAGCGTCGCCCGATCTGCTCCACGGGCCAGCCCAGCACCTTTTTCACTCCGGCTCCGAGCTCCCCGCCGATATGCTCTGTAAATACGTCCGTGAATGAATCTGCGGCGGCCTTATACATCAGGTTGTACTGCGGTTCGAGGTGTTCGACAACCTCGCCGTTGTCCTTAACCTCGTACTGTCCCTGCGCCCGTTCATGGTAGTTTGAGTAGGTACCCGCCTGTAAGGGTGTCATTACAGCCGCGCTCGCCGTGTATTCGCCCAGCTTGCGAAGCCCTTTCCCCAAGAGCGTTTTCGCTTCCTTTTTGAGCAGCATTTTGCCGAGGGTGTTGGCTCCGCTGCTGCCGATCTTGCTGGTGGCCCCGAAGCCCGCCATATAAGGTAATGAGGCGGCAATGCCGCTGCCGACCTTTGCGCCGGTCGTTGGCCCGCCCCGTTGGGCCGTGTATTGGTTTATCAGTTCCCCATACCGGAGAAGGTCTATCATGTCCCGCTCCGTAGGTGTGAGATGTTCGCCTTTTGCGGCTTTCTTGAGCGCCCGTGTGATGGCGATATTCTCGCCTAACTCCCCAAACCCCATTGTAGCGAGGTCGCCGAGGGTGCCCCAATCGAACACCTCACGGGCAATGCCGGATGATTTGTCCCCGGCCTGCTTGTCCTTTACGGTTTTCTGGTTTAGGAGCTTCAATGCCCGCTCTGTCGCTTGCATTAGGTAGGTATCATCTCCGCCCAGTCCGGACGGACTACGGAGCGTGCTTGATTTGGCTTGAGCGATAAATGCCTTTTTCCATGCCGGTATATCAGCTTCGATTGCCTCGTCAAAGGGTGCCAGCATCTTTGTCCTGTTGGCATCAGCCCGCTGTCGGGCTCGGTCATAGATCGCCCCTAACTGCTGTTGTAAACTCTCTTTAATAAGCCCCTCGTATACCTCGTTATCCATATCCGGGGTGCGCTCCGGGAGTGAAAACGGCTCAAATCCGGCGTTATCGTCCTGCTGTAAGGCTGTCTGCATAAGGTCTGCCGGTGCAACGTCCGGCAGGTTGTCTCCAGACGGAGCATCTTTGCGTTTGCGGGTCTTTCCCAGACCGGAGATCGCATTAAGCTGTTCGAGTTGTTCAGGTGTGAGTTCGGGGAGTGGCATAGCTATTCGTAATCCAGATAGTAGTTGATAATTTGTTGGTCGCTGTAACCAGCCTCACGCATCCGTTCAGCCTGCGGAGTTTCCAGCACTTTGCGCACATCATTCGAAACCGGGCCCGCGATATAGCGTTTCTCGGGGCGGAACAGGAGCCCCAGATCGGCAGGGGCTTGCGGCTTCTGCTTTACGCCGTTCAGCTTGAGGTAGACGGCACGTAATATCTGGGCTTTCTGTGCCGGTTTGAGCTTCCCAAAGACGAACTGCGGTACCTTTTCACCCGTGTATGTCGGTTCTTTTGTCGGGGTGCCATCTTCGGGAATTATACCCATTTCGCGGCCTTTCTCGTATAGCAGGCTTTCTTGTGCCGGATTGAGCCTTACGACGGTCTGTTCGTCCCGATCGAGGAATTGAACGGCGGATTTATCCGCTGCCGCAGCAGATCGGGCGCTGGCTGCCGCTGCCGAAGCTGCGGCCCGCACTTGGGCTGCTTTGATGTTGTTTTCGCCTCGTAATTTTTCGACTTTCATTTTATCGTCCAAAGTATCGGCTCGTTTCTCTTTTTCCTGCTGGGCTTTCCAGAGGTTGCCGATCAATGTGTCGTATTGCTTTTGGGCCAACGTGTAATCCTGCCCGGCGGCGGTAGCGTCCATGTTGGCGGCTTGCTGCTCGCCTTGTTGCTGGCCCATAAGTGCCCGCAGGCGTAACTGTTGGTATTCTCGGTTCTGGCTGTTGTAGAGTTTATCCCACTCGTCGATCTTTCCAAGCATCTTCATCGGAGCATCAGTGCCGGTCTTGGGAATGTAGCCCTCGGTGGCCATGCCGACAATACCCGTACCCAGCGCTGATAAGAAATTCGACCACGCCGTGATCTTTGCCGCCTTTTCCGCGCGTTTTATCCGGTCGGTGTCCTGCTGGGGCTTCATCGTGTCGATGAAGGCCAAAATCGGGTTCTGGCCGTCCCGGTACAGGTCGGTAGCTCGCTGGCGTTTCTGCTCCCATGTGGCGCGGCGTTCGTCGGCTTCTTTTTGTCGCCGCTGTATCTCGTCAGCAATCGAGAATACCGGTGTGGTTGGCTTCTCCTGTTCCATACTATTTCCCACCTGCAAAATTTGCTAAACCGCCGCCGGAACCGCTGCCCATACCGTAGAGCATGGCTAACTGGCCGAGGGAGCTCCCGATGCCGCTAATCATATTCTGCGTGCCTGCGGCCTTGCCAAGTTGCGCTTGATAGCGCGTCCCTGTAAGGTTGTCCATGCGGGCTTGATAGTCGCGGCGCACTTGATCTTTGTGCTGTTCTCCAAGCCCCGCGATCTGGGCGAGGGTCTGCGAATAGTTTTTGTTGAGCTTGTTGGCGGCGGCAACTTTTGCCTCGTCCGTAGCGCCGCTTTTCACGGCGTTGGTGTTCATGGCCTTTAGTTCGTCCTCGTTGTAGTCCCGGATGCGTTTCAGCATGGCCCGTGAATCAGCTCGGTCGAGGTAAGGCATATTCATTTCGGAGTTGTACCACTCCTTGAGGTTCCGCTCGCGGTCGCTGAGTATCTGATCGGCCTTACGTTGCTTTTTATTGGCAGAAATGCCGCCTGCAATCGACGAAGCGACGGAAATGGCGGCCAATGCGATTAATGGAAACATAGTGTCTAAATTTTATCACTCTGTAAAATTAGCGACCGCGTGTATAAGAATTATCCTTATTTTTGATCGGAATATATCAATAAATCAGCTACTTATGTCGCGCAAAACACTCGACGACGATGAAAAGAACGCAGTCTGTGTGAGATACGTGCAGACGGGGAGTTTACGCGCCGTTGCTGCCGAGTTCGGAATAAGTGCGATGCGAGTAAAGCGGTTATGGGATAGCATAGGCAGCGACCAGCAGCAGGTAATACGGGCATCGGTCGAAGAGGTTCGGCAAGAGGTTGAAACGGTGATCGTGCAAAGCGAGCTCACCGGGGACTATCTGGAACGGGTGATACAGGCCCGAAATGCGGCAATCAACGAGCTCTACAATCGGCTGACCAATATTGTGCATCGCAACAAAATGACGGATAAGAACCTGATAGCAGCCTGTAAAACCCTGCACGACATCAGCATTGGGGCCGAGCAGCCTCAGACGGAGCCCGGCAGCCTATTTATGGTGCTGAATCAACGTATTCATAAGGAAATCAATAACAACTACTACTTACAAGATGGAACGAATGAAACAACCAGTCCCGGTGCTGGGAATCAATCGGGCGGAAACCGATCTGACGGTTAAGGACGGAAGCTGCGAAACGCTACACAACCTGCGTTATGACGCGGGCGCTTGGCGCAATGTCGAAGCGTTTCGGCGTATCGGGGCTGTGACAGATTTTCACGGTTTCGAACTACTCTATAAGCATCCCATGACGGCTGACGATCTGTATATCGCTATTGACACTACCGGAGCCGTTCACGAGGTACGCTATGCGGATGGAGCTTTCTCCTCGACGCAGACGATCATGCCCGCAGTTTCGGGCCTTTCTACCGTCTTTTCGTTCGGACATGTACTTGTTATTGTCACGGATAATAAAGAGCTTTATTTTGTATTGTATGGGGGCGAATATGTCCGCTTTGAGATGCCCGATCCACCGGATATAAGCGAATCAAAGGCGGATAAAGTTCGTTTTGGAGTTGATTTTTATTATCGTAGGTATTGGGAAAACCATGATATAAAAGAAGAATTTGCAGACGGGGACAACCTCGCGCGGCATCCGAATATAGCCCCGGACGGTGGATATTATTATACGAGAATAACCGACCGTGTGAATCAAACGCTACACCTGCCCATGTACAACGGAGAATACTGGCAGGGGGCTATTGCTCTAATGGTGGCTTATAGGATGATGGACGGAACGGTCGTTGCTAACTCTGAGTTGATGATATTTGCCTCTGACGCCGGAGACGACGGTTGGCAAGAGGATTATGGCGATGTTGTGGCCGACGGGATGCCTAACTACGTGCCGGAAAAATACAGAACGGGCATTTTCTTTGGCTGTAAGGCAAAAATTTCGCCGGGAAGCAATACGTTCTACATTGAACCGCAGGTAACAATCAAAATTCCCGCAGGAATAGATACCCGAATCGTTCAAAGTGTCGTAATATGCTCTACTCGTATCGTCCCAATTTACGATTTTGAAAAAACGTGGAAAGATAACTGGAGCCTGTCAGATCGCGGCGGTGGCGGTTATTATCAGACTTATGATTTTAGAAAATTGTTCACGGAAGATGTTGATTTAATGCAAGAACCGTTATATAGGATCAAAGAAATAGAAATCCGGGACTTTGTAGACAATCGACATTCGGAATCATTGTCTTATAATGACATGAAAAATGTCGAAAGTATGCCTGTCTACGAGCCTACACAATCACACCATACGCAAGTGGGGAAATGTTACTATGAGTACAACGGCAGGCTGCATAAGGCGAATTTACGCACGCAGCTATTCCCCGGATATTCGCGTTTTTGTTTGGGAAATGACGGCGAGGATGCTGCGAATTTTGTAACGAAAATGATTTGTACAGTGGATATTGATAACACCCGAAAGCAGGTGTGCCAGTCAATTCGAAATTTCAAACCTACAAGAATCCGGCGTGTAGTGTCATACCCCGATTACAGAGCCATTAAATTTGCGGTTTGTACCAACGATCCCGGCTCTATGGCGCAGCTTTGGTGGTTGGATGTGAACCTTGAATCCTGTAAGGGGAATAACTATGCCTATGCTATTCCATCGCCGACCTCACGGTCTAAATATCCGTCGTTCTGGATGCCCGAAACCCCGATAGAGCATGAAATCTTTGAAAAAGAGGACGATGTATATACAGAGCCTAATCGGGTACAGGTGTCGGCGTTGAACAATTTGTTTTCGCAGCCCTTTGCAAACTCGTATCGTGTTGGACTGAACGAAGAAACCATATTTGCCATTGCGACCGTCGTGGATGAACTGTCAGCCACCCGGTTTGGTGCGTTCCCGCTGTATGTCTTTACCGACCGGGGCGTGTGGTCGCTGGAAAGCGGCACCGGCGAGGTGCTCTATTCGAACATTCTGCCGGTGAATCACGATCAGATCGTAAACCCGAATACTTGTGCGGCCCTTGAAACAGTATATTATATCACCTCACGGGGCGTTCATGCCCTGCGGGGACGTTCTTCCGAGGTGATCTCCCGCGAACTGGAGCAATACCCCGGCGAACTGGCCGAGTATCTTACAGAAGCCCGTATCTATTTTCAATTCAAATACGGCGATCTGATCGTCTTTAACCGTGCCTATTCTTATGCTTATGTATATTCCATAGCAGCAGGCGTCTGGGCGACACGCGACATGGCCGGGCGAGTGCTCAACAATGACGAGGTTGTGACGGCCCATGCTCTCGCTACACTTACCGACGAGCAGATGATCGAGCCGGTCGAATGTTGGGCCGTAACACGACCTCTGAAACTCGGTACAACGGAGTTTAAACGTCTTGAAACCGTCGTAGCACGCATTATGTCGCAGGATTGCTTCGCCCATATTATCGTCGAGGGGTCGAACGACTGTAACACATGGAGCGTTCTCCGTGACGCATGGTGTAACGTTCAGGGCATGGATGCGAGGTTGCGCAGGACACCTCTATCATACAAGTTTTTCCGGCTGCGACTGCATCTGACAGCTAATTGTCGGATTTCGACCACCAGTGTCGATGTCGAGTTCTACCCGCGTTTTGTGGGACGGCTCCGGTAGAGTGTTACATTATGTTATATTATGTTCTATTTCGTCTTATTACTACTACATATATGTAAGATGCTATTAAAGTCTTGTTATATATGTTTGGTTAAAATAATAATATTTATATTGTATATAGCATATAAAAACAGTTTTTAGGAAAGGAGGTTGTGATAAACTGTTGGTTGCCCTTAAAAAATAATAACACTATCCCATCATGAAAAAATTATTATTTCTCCTAATGATTATTGGTTTTTATGCATGTTCAGAGGATTTGACTGATAATGTGCTTCCTAATCAGGATAAAGCCGCCAATAAACAGGAAATTATGACACGCTCTGCGATGTTAGCCAATGAATCTGTTGAGCCTACTGTAAAACTTGGGAATAAACTGGAAAATCCTTATTCTGTAAGGAATATGAAAGCTGCTGTAAGGGCTCTTAAAGCAACAGGTAATATAGAAATTGAGGTGCCAGAATCATCTATTCATCCCACTCATTTATACATTGAATTTTCGCCAGAATCAAAGGAACAACTTGATATTTTAAAAGCAGATACGACTATTGAATTTTATAGTTATCCTCTTGATTATGAACTGATAGGCACGGGCGTATTTGACACTGCGGGGGCCCTTGAAGATACCCAAGTCGAATCGTTATATGCCTCGTGGCCATATGGAAAAACACTGCCGTCTAATGTTCCATATTCTATACTTGAAGAATTGTATATCCCAGACGAAAATCTTGATGACGAACCTATTACACGTCCCGGTATGGTTTCTTCTAATTTTATTGAGGCTCTTGTAGATAAATCACTTGAATTAACTGGAAATATTGATACGGAACCAGAAACTCGTGCAAGTAGATATTATCCACAAGGATATATTAAAGCGTGGGATGATATAGCGCAGGATTATGTTCCTATTGGTGGTGTAAAAGTTCGAGCCCGTCGTTGGTTTACCACTCGTGTAGGATATACGGATAGAAATGGACATTATCTGTGTCGCGGCGATGGTTTTGAACGGCCTGCTAATTATTCTATTTGTTGGGAAAGTAATTATTGGGATATTAGAGATGGAAGCATTGTGCAAGCATTTTACAATGGGCCCAAACAGCGTGGATATTGGAATTTAAATATCGGAGGGGGTAAATCTTTGCGTTATGCAACGCTAACAAGGGCACTTTATCATCATTTCTTTGGGCCCTATCTATTCGATAAGATTTTGACTTTACGGAAAATTAAAATCTGTTATCGACATAAAAAAGGAGATGAAAGAGGACATTTTAAAACCCAAGCATTGAGAGGTATTCAACCGGATATAGTTATCTATGGAGAAGATGCAGGTGGTTGGCGTCCCACATACGGTATTCTTGAAACTGCATTTCATGAATTGGGCCATTGTGCTTTTTTCTATCGTGTCAATGGAAGAAATGCTTATAAAGGCTATGTAGATACGATACGAGAAAGTTGGTCTAATTTGATCGGGTGGGCAGTAACGGAAAATGAATATACCTTACGTGGATATGCCCATGAAGTGCATAAATACGAAACATTTTTCCAGCCGCCAATGTATCACATGCTTTTTGAAGTGCCTGATGAGTATAATTTCCAAAGTTGGTCGAAATACAGTATAAATACGGATTATGGCAGAGAATATACACCAATTTTTATTGATATTTATGACGGCTCAAATCAAAGGGTGTATTATCAAAAGTATAGACCAAATACCGATGCAATGATATATGTCAATGATAATATTTACTTGAACGATATTGATAAGTTGCAGCAGGTATTATATAAATCTAAGACCATCCCCCAACTCAAAGAAGCATTGAAAGAATACAAAGGACAATATGGAATAACAGATAAATCATTGGACGATTTATTTGAATTTTATTTATAACTTTGAAACATTAAAAGCCGTCTATATGCCAGTGAGTAAATTATGTCTATTTTATTTTTTAGTAATATTCTGTTTGGGCTGTTCTGACAATAGCAGCCGAAACGAACCACCTGTATTTGAGTATGAGTTTAAAAATCAAAGCGGACATAAATTAACAATCCAGTTAATAGATGAATATGGTAATTTTCCGAATCCGCTGATATTGGAGAATGAAGAAAGCTTTTCATGGGGAAATTCAAAACACAGACCCGGATTTTTCCCGTTTCAGGCAAAGGAACTTTGTATATTAGAATTTGATGATATTATCCGAATCTATGCAAATCAACTACCGGATAATAGAAGCATTTTTATTGAATATGGATATCAATGTTCTGAGGTTTCCGATGGCTTATCATTGGCAGTCTTTGTGTTCACAAAAGAGGATTACGAATACGCTCTCGAACATGCAATAGATTAATGTAAGACAACGGCTGGCGTTTTGCCAGCCGTTGTCTTTTTGTTGTAGTTGATTATCCCGATTTTTGTCCGTTCGATCCGGAAGCTAACCCATGTTTTCATTTTCCACGGGAACCGCCCCGGGCGAGGGTGTCGGCAGTAGGACGTTGTACGGCATTGCATTTGGCCCGCTGACTGTCCCAGAGGCGGAACAGCAGACAGACCATAGCCGAAATAAGGGCGGCGATCACGCCCGAAACCAGAAAAACAAGTGTTTCATTCATAGCTTTGATTTTTTTGTGGTTAGAATAATTTTTGTGTTACGACAGGGGGCGTATAATTACACCAAACGCACTCCTGTACGAGCGTCCCGCTGCCGTTTACAACGGTAGAACGTAGGTTGTTTCGTTTTCTGGGGAACCGCACCATGTACCAATCGCCGTATAACTCCTGCATCAGCGGGCAATCATAACTGCTCACCATTGCGTAACCTTTAATCGAGTGGAGCCGCGCCGCCAGCGCCCGGTGATCGTCGTCCGTGAAATCGAAATGGTAGTCGTTCTGGGAGTTTCGGGATGCCAACGGATAGGGCGGGTCGCAATAGAAGAACGCGCCCGGAAAGTCGAGCCGGTCGATACAGTCGTCGTAGCTGGTATTGGTGATCTGGAAATTTTTGCGGATCTCGGCGGCTACTGTATGCAACTTTCCAATTCCGTTATTCCACCGGCTAATCGTTTCTCCGCCTTGAGCGTTTACGTGCTGCTTGGTCATATGCCAGCCTTTCGATTGTGCTTGGGCCCCTAATCCGTAGAACGATTGCCGGGCCCGGACATAGAAGCGTCGCGCCTGCTCGATCTTACCCGAATTTGTATTGCCCCAGCTATTCAAATATTCCAGTTCCGAGTGGGGCGTGAGTGATAATCGTCGGATAAGTTCTTCTTCATGGTCGCGCAGTATCTCGAAAAAGTTGGTTATTTCCCCGTTGATCTCATTGGCTGTCCGTATAACCCGGCCCCGATAGTTCAGCGATACACAAAGGGAGCCGGCGAAAAGGTCGATCAGGTGCGTAAAGTGGGGCGGAAAATTGTCGTAGAGGTATTCTAACCAGACGAATTTTCCTCCGAAATAATTAAATGCGATCAGTTTATCTTTGTTACCGCTCATATTTTTTCGTTTTCACGGGGTGCGTTAATCTCCGAAATCTCGTTTACAGTTGCAATAGGTTATTCTTGGATTGGCCCATTGCCCTTGAAACCATTTCCACGCAGGGTCGAACTGACCGCTATTATCTCTATATAGCATGGCAAAGGGCATAAACCCTGCCCGCCATGCTTCGCCCATCCGTTTATGGGCTTTCTCCATTGTGTCACCTTTGTAGCCGATCAGTATGTAGCAGCGCAGCGCGTGATTGGATTTCGAAAATCCTGCATCGGTCAGCATCTTACCTGCTTCTTGCAACGGTTCCAGATCGTTCGGTGTGTCGTAGGCGAAAAATAGCCTTTGGGGGTGTAGTTGGTATAGCTGCGCGGCCATTTGAGAGGTCATAAGGGCGGCTTCTAATCCGCCCGTGAATATAGGCCGATGTGGTTGTCTGGCCAACATGGAGAATACCTCGTCAATGTGTCGGGGAGAGCAGGCCAGTAAATTATCATCCGAGACAATCCAGCCGTCCGTAACAGGTAGTTCCCGAAGCTGGCCGCCCTCACGTTTGGGAACAGCGCAGAACCAGCAACGGTTTGGGCAGCCGCGCGAGGTGATAACGTAGCCTTTCTTTAGGTACATGCCCGGTATAAAGTCCCCGCCCGGCTCGTTGAGGGCTGGGCCGCCGACTTTCACCGGCGCAACGCAAGCCCATTGTTTCGCTGCCCATTCCGCCCATTTGAGGTGCCATGTAAAGGCGACCGAGATGTGCACCTCGTCGGCCTCGTCAAAGAGAGACGGTATTGCGTTGATGCGCACCAGATCGTCGTCTGGTGTAGCATGGGTTCGGGCTGGGAACACGCGGATAATACGTTTCATATATCGTTAAAGTCTATTGTTCTCTGAAACCTCAACATTCCGAAAAACTCCTTTGCGGACGTGTTCGATACCCACCAATTAAAAATCTCATCTGCTGTTGCTTGATAATTATTCATATAGCCATTATTGTCGATTAGATGTTGGATACTGCGTTTAATTGCTTTTTCAACTCCGGGATAACGCATGCGATCTTTGGCTTTAATTTTTGTTGATGCCATTGGACAGAATATGCAGCCTATACGATGATAGCCCTCGTCATAAAGTCGGCAGTATGGTAAGCCTTGTCCACGAATTAAATTCCAGACATCAGCATCCGACCAGCGGAAAATCGGCGAAAGCATAATTTTGTCTTTGCCGTTCACACACGCGAAGCTGCGATCAGATCGTCGGTTGAATTGGTCGAGGCTCCCGCTGAATTTATGACCAGATACCTCTAACTCGTTGCGTGCTGCCCGGCGGGTACTTTCTGCTGCTCGGATGCCCAAAAGTGTGACGGTTCCTGCTCCTGCCTGTTCTTTTAGATAAGCACAACAGTACCGAACATGCTGTAAAGGGAGCATCTGTTTCTTTACGATCAGATCGTAAAAGTTGATCGTCGGGCGGTGTAACACCACGTCGGGATAGTTGGCCCGAACAAACTGCATGAGCTCCGGCGGGTCAATAGTTGTTACCTGCATGTGGGCTTTGAATTTGACCCCGGCCATCTTTGCGAGGTGGTATAATACCATACTATCTTTCCCGCCGGAGAATGCTAAATGATAGCCGTCTGGGGACATGCGTAAGGCCAACGCCTCACCACGTCGGAGAAGTGCGATGGAATATGCGATCTTATGTTCGAGTGCACTCATTTCGTTTCTTAAAGGAGCCCTGCCACGAGGACAGGGCTGGAGTTTTTACTTACCCTTTTCCACGACTTTTTTAAAGTGGGGGTAAGGGCGGAATTGGGGTACACGTTTCGGAGGAATAGAGAGTTGTTCCCCTCGTGTGATGTTTCGGCCTACTTTGGCTTTTCGCTCTTTCGGCTGAAAAACACCGAAGCCACGCAGAAAAATGCGCTGGCCATCGGCCACGCTACTTTGAATGATTTTCATAAAATCTTCTACGACCGTAAGCACCATCTGGGCGCTCAAATCTCGCTTGTCCGCGATTAGGTCTACTAACTCTTTTTTTGTCATTGGCTTGGGTTGTTTTTTAGTTAATGATTTATGTAAGGGCGTGACGCCTTTATTTGTTTCGATATAGCGCACCGGGGAGTGGCATAGTCCGGGCCTGCGGTTCTGCCGACATAAACTATCCCGGCTCGCTCCAACTCGCGCATTTCCCACTCTATGATGAACACGGGCCATCCTGTACGCTGGGATATTTCCAACGACAGGGCTATTGTCGGATGGCGGCGTGCCGCTCGTTTTTCTTCAACAATTCGGCATATTGTGTCGTACAGTTCTGTCATATCTTCTGCTTTCGTTGCAATACAACATCCATCCGGGCAAAACTGTTGAATGTGGCTATTGCGCTGGTGTGGGCGGTTAATACGTTCCGGCGATTCGCTATGCTCTCCATAAGCCGCTCGACATCGTGCCAGTCGGTTATTCTGTCCGTGATGCTGCGGCAGTTGTCGAGGGTCAAAGGCCGTTCAAATTCCAACATGATCGGATAGTGGCGACGAACCCAGATATACATTCGTTCGTGCTTGGCGAGTTCGTTCCAACTGCGGTTGAACATGGCAAGGGCCGCCCGGTCGTTTTCGATTTGGTTTTCCCCTTTAACCCCTTTCCATTTTTCACTATGTGTATGTAGGTTTGTTTCTGAATTATCATCTGCTTTATTATCTTCTCTTTCTCTATTGTCGGAGTTAATAGCCGTTTCTTCGGAATTTTCCGGTACAGCTTCCGCATTGTTCGGTGGAAATTGGGTTTGCTGTGCATTTCTTCGGATAGTTTCGTCAGTTTTCGCCCGTCTTTCCGAATTTTCGGGTATTCTTTCCGCATCTTCGGTTATTTCTTCCGAAGAAATGAGGGATAATGCTGCATCTATACCGCCTTTACGCCGCAAAACGGTCATAATGTCGAGGTAGCGGGCCTGTATGCCTTTGGATGTCAGTAAGCCTTGTTGCTTGAGTATTTCGCGGTCAAATAGGCCGAGGTCTATGCAGTCGTTGTATATAAGTGTCGTGCGCTCATCGTCGAGCAGGCAGGTGTCGGCGATGTCGGCGATCAGATCGTCGTCCGCAGTAACATAGTACCCTTTGTCCCGGTAGATTTCACATAGCAGGGCGAGGTAGACAGCCAGCCCGTCGTTTTGCCATCGACGCATCAGCCGTTTTAATTTCCGGTCTTGGAAGATGTCGCAGTCCATCCGGAAATACACTAAACCCCGTTTTACGTTTCTGCCTGCCATGTTATTAGCGCAATTTTCCTTTGTTGTAAAGTTGCTTTACGGTGTCGAGTTCGATTCGGGAATAGGTTACTTTCGTATTCCCGGCACCCGGTTTTATACGGGTTATCCAGCCGCGATTTAACCACGTTCGCACGAGGCTCTCTCCGTAGACACGGAACGCTTCACGCTGTGAAATTTCGTCCTTAATCAGCCCCAAACGGTTGAGGGCGATAGAGGCACCCAGCGCGGCGCTTTCCATTATCAGGTTCTTCTGTTCGAATAGATCATCCATAGTTTTGTGTGTTCACCTGTTCGGCATCTTCAGCTATTCGGAGTAGCCATTGATAGTGTCGCAGGATGTCGGGCCCAAATTGGCAAGTGTCGATGGCTTGTCCGTCTTTCGCTATTGTTCGAATTGCGTGTGACAGATCGACAATCACCCGAACGCGCGGGGTGATTTCGTGTGTGATTGTCTGCCAGTCACAGTCAATCTTGATATGCCATTGAGTTTGCATAAGGGCATGGGGGTTATTCTCCGAGTTCGAGGCTCCGGAACAGTTGTTGAATTTCTTTGCGAGAAAGACGAGCTCCATCCTGCTGGTGGGCGGTGCAAAGGATGTAGAAATGATCGCCTTTTGAACGTGTGCGGAATTTCAACCCCTTACGGCCCATGCGCGGTATAGCGTGCCGGGCATTGGTTAATGCTTGTCCCTCTAAAGGGAATCTTTTAATCTCCCCGCAGCCAAATCCCCCTAAAATATCACTCCATGTTCGAGGTAATTCGCCCTGTTTGATGTGCTCGTAGTCCATTTTGTATATTTGTTTTAGGTTGTGTGAAATATGTAAAAATCACATTTTTGCGGTGACTATAAGGTACAAAATGAAAAGATAGCATACAAGCAATTTAAAAAGGTCTCGACATATCTAAAAGACTGACAATCAAATAAAATGCGCCTGCTGCTTTTTAGGGCAACAGGCGAAAAAATGAATTTTAACAAAGAGGTTTATCGGGACGCTATAAGTCGTTGCCCCAATGTGCTGGATGGATTGTTCGGGGCAATTAGGGTAATCTGCTGGGTCTGAATTGTGTTTTTAATGATTGTATTCACTCGATTGCTGAAAATGCAGTCGATTACAAGCCTGTTGGCTTGATCGACGACATCCCAATCCTCGGTAATGTATATGTGAGCCAGTTTTGATGCGCTGCGCGGAGAGTGCCCGAGCGCGAAATCTATAATATCATCCCGGATACCGCAGTAGTTCCATGCAAAGGATGCCCATGTTCGACGGAAAGTGTAGGTTTCTAAATCCTTAAATCCGATGATCTTTCCGATCCGTTTAAGCCCTATGTTCGCTGATCGGTTAAAGTTATTTACACTCTTGTATAGCCTATGAAAGTTGAAAAGGCGAACCCCGGTCGGATCACGGTATTTTTCGATCAGCGGCATTACCTCTGGCTCAATACGGATATTGACCCGTGCGTTGTCTGTTCGGCGATTTTTGGTCTTTTTCCTATTGTATATAAGGCGTCCGTTTTGTATTCCCTTTGCTTCGTATAAGTCTACGGTATTTATTCCGATGAGCAGGAACGTTAGGATGCCTACATCCCGGCCTAAATCCTGTAAATTGCAATCTCCTTTGCGTACAAATGACGTATCATCTGGGATGGTAAGTAGTTTTCTGAATTGTGCTAAACTCAAAGGCTGTTTGTCTGTTGTCGGGATGGGTGGCTTTTTCACCTTTGAGAACGGCGAGAGTTGAATGCGGATAATCCCCAAATCTTCATCGTTATATTCCCTTTTAGCTGCATTATGCAGGGCTTGTAACGTCGAAAAATATAGAGAGGGTGCCCGACGGCCTTTCTTATGGCCGGGGCGCGGTGGTTCTTGAATAAGAAAATCTATAAATCTGCCGACGAATTTAGACGTGATTTCCCGAATGTCTAAATTATCCCGGCCAATGAAGCGCCGGAGCGCACTTAACGCCGTTCCGTACATAGTGGCGTTTTGTATGCGCCCCGTTGCCTTGAGCCGCTCTATGTGTAATTGGCCATAAGCAAAGAAATCCAATTTGAAATTTTCCTCGTCTTTGAAATTCTGGATTAATTCGACGATTTGCCCGACATCCATCGTGTCGATCTTATCGGCGTATTTGTTGCAGACCTTTCTATACTTATCAATTATAGGACGGGTATCATCAACATACGAGGTTCCCCGTTTGAAATCGAATTTGTCGTTTACTTCTGCTGCGCTGGCGTAGTAGGGGGTCGGCAGATACCGCGATTGTTTATTGTGAGTGATTCGAATTTTCACTCTGAACGTCCCGTCTGCTCTTTTGTACGGGGGATGAATAACGGTTTTAAAAGTCGGCATAAGGCAAGAAATTTTTATAAAACTATTAGAAAACTTCTTACAGCAAATGTACCTTTCAACTGCTGATTATGCAACAAAAAAACAGCGTCCGAACATAATTCGAACGCTGTTAATTAGTTAAAAATCAGTGCAAATGAATGATTTGCGTATTTTTTGCCGTTTGGCCTCTTTTTGCGATTAGCAAACTGGTGGTTTCAGCCACTCACCCAACTCTCCGGTCGCCGTTCCGGGCCTTTATCCTGAAACGGGTGTGCAAATATAGAATCTTTTTGACGAAATACAAAGAAATGCAGTCAAAATTTCATTTTTCCATCGCACCGGATTCGCCTTCGCGTTGATAATCTGCAAAACGAGAAGCAAATCCAGCAGACAAAACAGGAAGTGCCATAGGGGGCGGGTCCGCACAAGCCCTCCCCCGCATCCTGTCCATTTCCCCGGACAAAACACACCTGCTGCAAAAACAACATACCCTCCGCATCTTGATGCGGAGGGTATGTCTACCGTTGCCGGAGTTTAGAAAACAAACTTCTCCAGTTTCATTTCGCCCAACTGATGCAGACGCGGCACCAGCGTCGTGAAATGCGACGCCTGTTCGTGTGCAGCCAGCGCCTTGGCGTCGCTCCACGTCTCGCAGATCATCAGCACGTCCGGACGCGTCGCACTCTCGAAAATATCGTACGCAATGCAGCCTTCGTCCTTGAGCGAAGCGGTCACCAGTTCTTTTGCCACGGAGAGTATTTCCGCACGGTTGGATTCGGTCGTGCGGATAAAAACATTCAGTCTTATCATGATCGTATCTATTTAGGTCTGTTAGTTAGCTTTCACGGCTTCGACGGCCTTGTCGTAGTCAGGCTCCTCGGTAATCTCCGGCACCAGCTCGGTGTACACCACCCTGCCCGCCTTGTCGATCACCACGACGGCACGCGCCAGCAGGCCGGCCAGCGGTCCGTCGGCCATCAGCACGCCATAAGCCCCGTCGAATCCCGATGCCCGGAAATCCGATGCGGGCACGACATTCTCGATGCCCTCGGTCGTGCAGAAACGGGCATGCGCGAAAGGCAGGTCCTTCGACACGGCCACAACGACGGTATCGGGCAGCGAAGCGGCCAGCTTGTTGAATTTGCGCACCGAAGTCGCGCATACGCTCGTATCGAGACTTGGGAAGATGTTCAGCACGACGCGCTTGCCTTTGAGGTCGCTCAGACGCAGGGGCGAGAGATCGCTCTTAACCAGTTCGAAAGCGGGAGCTTCGGCGCCCGCCGTTATGAATTCGCCGGCGACACGCACGGGCGAACCTTTGAATTTTGTCTCTGACATGACAGTTTACTTTAACGGTTATATTATTAAACGTCCCCGGCCGGGGTTTATTGTTTTTCGGCCGGGCGGCCGGGAGTCCTCCGAATCAGTCCGATCCTCCCGTCCGCTCCAGCAAATTTAATTCCTTTCCGGCAGGATTCCAAAGTCTGTTTCATATTCTTTTCAGGTTTACTTTCCAACTTTGCAGCAAATTAACCGGGACGCGCATATTTTTTGTATTTTTGCGGGGAACCGGACGAACGGAAAAAACAGACAAGACCGAAATGAAAAAAACACTCCTCCTGCTCCTGCTGACCAGTTGCTGCTCGATCGCCGCGGCACAGGAGCGCTCGCCGCTCAGGCGCACCGAAGTCATTACCGCCGATTCGCTCGACAACGACGCCGAACTGCGGGAACGCCTGCGCAACATGCCCAACCTCGAAGTGGGCAAGGGCATCACGTTCCGCCCCAAAAGCAACTGGTTCTCGCTGACCATGCGCTTCCGCATGCAGAACATGGTGGGACTGTCGTTCGACAAGGATTTTACGCTCGCCAAAACCGACGCGCAAGTAAAACGCCTGCGGCTGCGTTTCGACGGACACATCTACTCCCCGAAACTGGTTTACTCCATACAACTGGGCTTCACCTCGTACGATACCGAACCGCTGCCCAACGGCAACATGAACATCGTCCGCGACGCCATCGTCTACTATGTGCCCAGCCCCAAATGGAACATCGGATTCGGCCAGACCAAGATCAAGGCCAACCGGGCGCGCACCAACTCGTCGAGCGCCCTGCAGTTCATCGACCGGAGCATCGTCAACAGCGAATTCAATCTCGACCGCGGCTTCGGATTCTTCGGCGAATACAACATGCGTCAGGGCGAGGGGTTCAACCTCTCGGCCAAAGGCTCCGTAACGCTGGGCGAAGGCCGCAACTGGGGCAGTTCGGCGATCGGAGGAGTGGCCTACACGGGACGTCTGGAACTCTATCCGCTGGGACGGTTCAAATCGAAAGGCGACGTGCTCGAAGGCGACTTCGAAGGCGAAGAACGGGTCAAGATACTGCTGGCGGGAGCCTATTCCTACAACCACAAGGCGTCGCGCCTGAAGGGCCAGCGCGGCGCCGTCATGCCCGACGACGCGACCCGCAATCTGGGTTCCTACTTCGCCGACTTCATCCTCAAATACCGGGGATTCGCATTCTATACCGACTTCATGGGCCGCAGCTGCGACGAACCGCTGTTCGATCCCCGGAGCAACGCCTTCGTGTACAACGGTCAGGGTCTCAACGTGCAGACCAGCTACCTCTTCGACAAGAAATGGGAGATCGCCCTGCGCAACTCGACGCTCTTCCCCGAAAGCGAGGTGCAGCCTTTCGCCGGTTACAAACGCTGGAACCAGACGACTTTCGGCGTTACCCGCTACATCATCGGACACAGCCTGAAAGTGCAGGCCGACATGTCCTACAACCACCGCAGCGAGTCGATCGACCCCAATTACAACCGCTGGGAGATCCGGTTCCAGCTGGAACTGGGACTCTGATACGAAATACCCACTTTCAAATGGAATGCACCCCAAAGCGAGATAACTTTGGGGTGCATTTCAATAGAACCGTATGCTTTTACAGGATTTTGAGCGCGATCCGGGCGCAGGCTTCGGCATCGGCCAGAGCGTGGTGATGGTTCGCCAAGTCGAAACCGCAGGCGGCCGAGACGGTGTGCAGCTGATGATTGGGCAGCTGCGTGCCGAACGTCCGCCGCGAAGCCCGGCAGGTACAGTAGAACCGATAGCCGGGATAAGGCATGCCGTAAAGTTCGAAGACGGCGCGCAGGCACCCTTCGTCGAAGGGCGAATTGTGGGCCACGAGCGGCAGGCCCTCAATGCGCGGGGCGATCTGTTTCCACACCGTTTCGAAATCGGGCGCTTCGGCCGTATCGTCATAGGTCAGGCCGTGGATGGCCGTGGTGAAGCGGCTGTAAAAATTGGGTCGCGGGCGGATCAGGCTGTAAAACGAATCGGTCACCTCGCCGCCGCGTACGACCACCACGCCCACCGAGCAGACGCTCGTGCGCTTGCCGTTGGCCGTTTCGAAATCTATCGCTGCAAAATCTTTCATATCGCTTTCCGGGACTTGTCGCCGCCGCAAATATAGGCATTTTCCGCGGCGGCCGCACCCTGCAAACGCAAAAAAATCCCGTTCATTGCGAACGGGAGGGGTGAAGTTTTCAGGATCGGTCAATAGATTCGCCGTCGGCGGGAATCCGGAGAGCGGTTTTCTTTCGACACCGCAAAACTACGCTCCCCCTGTTTCGCCGTTGCGACGCCCCGATGACAATACGAAGAGAGGAACGTTTCAAATATGTTACAACGCTCCGGCGGCCAGCGCCGGGAACCGCCGGCATATCGCCCGCCTGACAATCAGAACGCCCGCAACCATACCGTCGCGGCGGGCTTGGTCTGGAAAAATTTTAGCTGGCCGAATATCGTCCGATTATATCCGATTATAATTATACTATCTTTGTATTCCTGAATACCAAAACAACACTACCTATTATGAAACACCTACCCCTGCTTCTGCTGCTCGGTGGCCTGCTTTCCGCATCGGCAGCCCGCTCCGCAGACCCCGTCCGCTACGTGGACGCCGCGACGCTGACCGTCATCGGCAAGGCGCTTCCCACCGAACAGCCCTACAACCGCATCGACACCACCCGCTTCCGGGTGCCCGCAAAGACCCCCGGCTACTGCTACCACCCGACGGGACTGGCCGTCGTGTTCCGCACCGACAGCCGCACGATCCGCGCCCGCTGGGAGACGTCGGGCAAAAATCCGAGCGACAACATGGCCGCCGTCGCACAAAAAGGGCTGGACCTCTACATCCGCAACAACGGAGAGTGGGTCTTCGCCGGAGTCGGCAGACCGAAGATCAACGGCAAGAACGACCGCCACGACGCCGCAATAATCAGCAATATGGCGGAGGGCGAAAAGGAGTGCCTGCTCTATCTGCCGCTTTACGACCAGCTGAAGAAGCTCGAAATCGGCGTCGATGAAAAGAGCGTCATCACCCCGATGGAAAATCCGTTCCGCCACAAGATCGTCGTCCACGGTTCGAGCATTACGCACGGAATCGCGGCCGGACGCGCAGGCATGGCCTATTCGTCTCGTCTCGGACGCGACACGGGACTTTACTGCATCAATCTGGGTTTCAGCGGACAGTGCACCATGCAGCCCGAATTCGCATCGTATCTGTCCCGCGTCGAAGCCGACGCCTTCGTCTTCGACTGTTTCTCGAATCCCAGCGCCGAGGTCATCAACGAACGTTTCGACGCTTTCGTCGATACCATCCGCCGCACGCATCCCACCACGCCGCTGATTTTCCTGCAAACCATCCGGCGCGAAACCCGCAACTTCAGCACCCGGATCGAGAAATTCGAACGCGAGAAGCAGGCCGCCGCCGAAGCGCAGGTCCGCGACCGCATGAAGACCGACAAAAACATCTATTTCGTCGATCCGGGCGATCTGCTGGGCAGCGACCATATCGCCACGGCCGACGGAACGCATCCGACCGATCTCGGATTTACCTACATGCTCGACCGTATCGAGCCGCAGATCCGCAAGATACTCGGCAAATACGGCATACGCTAACCGCCCCGCCGCAGGGCGAAAGCAGCGCCGCCGGAGTGAGGACTCCGGCGGCGCTGCCGTTTTATAGGGAAAAATCCGCTCTCCCGTTACGTATCGGGCACGTCTGAAGTGTTCTGTCAATAGTGCGGTGCTGCCGCATGCACCCGCTTAAACAGATAAACCAAAACTACCGACTTCAGCCAATGAATTTCCTTACCCGTTTTTACCGCATCTCTTCACCGGTTCCCCGCCGGCAGCTCGATCCCGCACAAGAGCAGAAACTATACAAACGGCTCCGGCTGCAGGCATTCATCGCCGCAACGCTCGGATACAGTCTCTATTACGTGTGCAGGACGTCGCTCAACGTCATGAAAAAGCCTATCCTCGACAGCGGCACGCTCGACGCCACGCAGATCGGGGTGATCAGCTCGGCCCTCCTGTTCGCATACGCCGTCGGGAAGTTCGTGAACGGATTCATCGCAGACTACTGCAACATCAAGCGTTTCATGGCCACAGGACTGATCGTATCGGCCGTGGCGAACATGCTCATGGGAGCGCTCGGCGTCGCACACTCGGTGATTCCGACAGCCGTCATCTTCATTTCATTCGCCGTGATGTGGGGTCTGAACGGTTGGGCGCAGTCCATGGGTGCGCCGCCCGCAATCATCTCCCTCTCGCGCTGGTATCCGCTCAAGGAGCGGGGAACCTATTACGGATTTTTCTCGGCAAGCCACAACCTCGGCGAGTTCTTCTCCTTCATCTTCGTGGGGAGCATCGTTTCGATAGCCGGCTGGCAGGCCGGATTCTTCGGGTCTGCGATTGCAGGCGCCATCGGAGCCGTCATCGTGCTGCTGATGCTCCACGACACGCCCGAATCGAAGGGACTGCCGCCCGTGGAGACGCTGGCGCACGAAGAGCCGGCAACCGGGCAGGAGTTATCCGTAAAAGAGATTCAGAAGCAGGTATTGCGGACGCCTGCGGTGTGGATTCTCGCGGCCGCGAGCGCATTCATGTACATATCCCGCTATGCCATCAACGGGTGGGGCGTGTTGTTCCTGCAGGAGGCGAAAGGCTTCTCCGATGCACAAGCCATATCCATCGTATCGATAAACGCCCTGCTGGGAATCATCGGAACCGTATTGTCCGGATGGTTTTCCGACAAGCTGTTCAAGGGGGACCGGCATATGCCCGCCCTGATATTCGGCGTACTGAATTCCGTGGCGCTGATTCTGTTCATATACGGCGGCGACGCATTATGGGTGAACGTCCTCAGCATGGTGCTGTTCGGCATTGCGATCGGCGTGCTGATCTGTTTCCTCGGCGGGCTGATGGCCGTAGACATCGTGCCGCGGAAGGCGACGGGTGCCGCGCTGGGAGTGGTAGGCGTGGCCAGCTACATCGCGGCGGGACTGCAGGACGTGGCGAGCGGATGGCTCATAGACGCAAACATTACGGTGGCGGAGAACGGCGAGAAGATATACGACTTCTCGCAGGCGGCGATCTTCTGGATCGCGGCATCCGTGATTTCGTTCCTCCTCCCGCTCCTCAACAGAAAGAAAAAGCAGGCCGCATAGCAATTCCGAATAACCGGAACCTATAGACAGACCGAAAAACGGCCCAAACACGGCCCAACAGACAAGCCGCCCGGTTCATTCGAGAACCGGGCGGCTTTATCGTCAGGGCATTTCACCTCCGATCAGGGTATTCACCCTTCACAGGCCCCTACTCCCACTCGATCGTTGCGGGCGGTTTCGAGGAGATGTCGTAGACTACGCGGTTCACCCCCTTGACCTTGTTGATGATGTCGTTCGACACATTGGCGAGAAACTCGTAGGGCAGGTGCACCCAGTCGGCGGTCATGCCGTCCGTCGAAGTCACGGCGCGCAGCGCGACGCAGCTTTCGTAGGTGCGCTCGTCGCCCATGACGCCCACGCTCTTCACGGGCAGCAGAATCGCGCCCGCCTGCCACACCTTGTCGTAAAGACCCGCATCGCGCATGGCTTCGATATAAATCCTGTCCACGTTCTGCAGGATTTCGACCTTTTCGGGCGTAATATCGCCCAAAATCCGGATCGCAAGACCGGGTCCGGGGAAGGGATGACGGCCGATCAGCTGCTCGGAAATACCGAGCGAACGTCCCACGCGGCGCACTTCGTCCTTGAAGAGCAGGCGCAGCGGCTCGACGATCCGCAGGTTCATCTTCTCAGGCAGGCCGCCGACGTTGTGGTGCGACTTGATCGTAGCCGAGGGACCGTTCACCGACACCGATTCGATCACGTCGGGATAGATCGTCCCCTGCGCCAGCCAGCGCACCTCCTTGATCTGGACAGCCTCTTCGTTGAACACTTCGACGAAATCGCGGCCGATGATCTTGCGTTTGGTTTCGGGATCGCTGACGCCCGCCAGATCGCCGAGGAACTTCGCGCCGGCCTTGACGCCCTTGACGTTCAGGCCCATGTTCTTGTAGGATTCGAGCACGTCCTCGAACTCGTTCTTGCGCAGCAGGCCCGAATCCACGAAAATACAATAGAGGTTCTTGCCGATGGCCTTGTGCAGCAGCACGGCCGCCACCGAGGAATCGACGCCGCCCGAAAGTCCGAGCACGACCTTGTCGTCGCCCAGCTTTTCGCGCAGTTCGCGCACGGTGGCTTCCACGAAACTCTCCGATGTCCACTCCTGCTTGCAGCCGCAGATACCTGCGACGAAGTTTTTCAGCAGCTGCATGCCGTCGGTCGAATGGTACACTTCGGGGTGGAACTGGATGCCCCACGTCTGCTCGCCCTCGACATGGAACGCCGCGACGCGCACGTCTTCCGTGCTGGCGACGATCTTATAGTTCGCCGGAACCGACGTGATCGTATCGCCGTGCGACATCCATACCTGCGTGGTTTTGGGCAGGCCGCGCATCAGCGCGTCGTCAGCATCGCCCACCGTGAGCATGGCGCGGCCATATTCGCGGCTGGGGGCGGGCTGCACCTCGCCGCCGAAGGCCGATGCGAGGAACTGCGCGCCGTAGCAGACGCCCAGCAGGGGCAGTTTGCCCTTAATGGCCGAAAGATCGGATGTCGGAGCGTTCTCGTCCCGTACGGAGAAGGGGCTGCCCGACAGAATCACACCCCGCACCGAAGCGTCGAGCGCCGGAATCTTGTTGAAGGGGTGGATTTCGCAATAGACGCTCAACTCGCGCACACGCCGCGCGATGAGCTGCGTGTACTGCGAACCGAAGTCGAGAATCAGGATTTTTTCCATAATATAACGTAAGTCCGACGAATCTGGGTTCATCAATTTCGGAAGGTTTACAAGCCATGAAACTCGTCGGACTCACGTTACGGCGTCTCAGACGCCGGTTTCATGCTTAAAATCCCTCTTGATCTCCCTTTGTCAAGGAAGACTTCGAATCCTTTAATTACTATTTCTTTACCGGACGGTTGTAGCTTCCCGAAAGGCGCATTTCCGCAGCGAAAGCCTCCTGCCCCACTTCGCGGATACGTTCGACGCATCCCCGGCGGTCGGAACGGAAAACGACCTGAAAGACCTTGGCGATAAAGTTGTCGAACTTTTTGCAGGTCTGAGGCGGCATCAGCGTACATTCGGCGCAGCTCTGCCAGCCGTGTTCGATGCAGCATGCCCGCACCTTGCACCACGACGCCTTTTCGTTCGGGCGGCACCCCGGACAGCTTCCTTTGCCGAATTTGCGGCAGTTCCCGCAAAAAAGCCCGCAGGCCGCGATTTCGGGATTCATAACTAACGTTCGCTGCTGTAGTTGGGCGCTTCGCTGGTAATGGCCACATCGTGCGGATGGCTCTCGTGCATACCCGAAGAGGTGATGCGGACGAAGCGCGCGCGCTGCAGGGTCTCTATGTCCTTCGCACCGCAGTAGAACATGCCGGCGCGAACGCCGCCGACCAACTGATAGACCGTCTCGCTCAGCGTTCCCTTGAACGGCACACGGGCCGCAATGCCTTCGGGAACGAGTTTGCTGAAGTTGTTTTCGCACCCTTTCTGGAAATAACGGTCGGCCGATCCGGCCTTCATGGCGTCGATCGACCCCATGCCGCGGTAGGATTTGAATTTACGGCCGTTGTAGATGATCGTTTCGCCCGGAGCCTCCTCCGTGCCGGCGAACATAGAGCCGATCATCACGCAGTCGCCGCCCGCAGCCAGTGCCTTCACCAGATCGCCCGAATAGCGCAGACCGCCGTCGGCGATGACGGGCACGCCGGTTCCGGCCGCCGCCGAAGCCGCGTCGAAGATCGCGGAAAGCTGGGGAACGCCCACGCCCGCGATGATGCGCGTCGTGCAGATCGAGCCCGGCCCGATGCCGACCTTCACACCGTCGGCCCCGTTTTCGATCAGGAACCGGGCGGCTTCGGCCGTAGCCACGTTGCCTGCGATCACCTCCAGCGAAGGATAAACCTCCTTGATCTCCCACAGCTTGCGCACCATGGCGATCGAATGCCCGTGCGCGGAGTCGAGCACCACGGCATCGACGTCTTCGGCGACCAGCGCCTTGACACGCTCCAGCGCATCGGGCGTAATGCCCACGCCGGCGGCCACGCGCAGGCGGCCCTTGGCGTCCTTGCAGGCATTGGGATGGTCTTGCACCTTGGTAATGTCCTTATAAGTAATAAGCCCCACCAGATGGCCCTTGTCGTCCACCACGGGGAGCTTTTCGATCTTGCTGTTGAGCAGCACCTCCGACGCATGCGACAATTCGGTGCTATGGGTCGTAATCAGCCGGTCGCCCGGAGTCATCACCTCTTCGATGCGGCGCATCATGTCGCGCTGGAACCGCAGGTCGCGGTTGGTGACGATGCCGATCAGGATGTTATTGCCGTCCACGACCGGGATGCCGCCGATCTTGTTCTCACGCATCAGGTTCAGGGCGTCGCCGACGGTATTCTCCTTGGAGATGGTCACCGGATCGTAGATCATGCCGTTCTCGGCGCGTTTCACCCGGCGGACCTGCGCAGCCTGCTCGGCGATCGACATATTCTTGTGAATCACGCCGATTCCGCCTTCACGGGCCAGCGCGATAGCCAGCGGCGCTTCCGTAACGGTGTCCATGGCGGCGGACACAATGGGGATGTTGAGTTTGATATTTCGCGAGAAACGGGTCTGAATATTGACCTCTCGCGGCAACACTTCCGAATAGGCGGGTACGAGCAGCACATCGTCGAAGGTAAGTCCTTCGGGCTGAACCCTTTCATTGATAAAAGACATAATGAACGTGGATTTTTGTTGCATGCAAAAGTAATCATTTTTTTTTGAAACGGCCTAAATTCCGGGCCTTCCCTTCGATTTTTTTATCAACAATTTATGATAAACGCAACAGCCTGCCGTATCTCAACGCGATACGGACCGCAGGCATCGCCACCGCCTTTGCGGTCGGACTGCGGGCAACAGCCCGGCGATCCGCCGCTGCAAAAAAACGGGGCGCCGTTCCGCGCCCCGCAATTCACTTTAAAATATCTCCTAATACTGCTCCTTCTCGCTGGGGAAGTCGCACTCCTTCACATCCTTGATATATTGCTGTACAGCCCCCGTCATCAACTCGTGCAGGTCGGCGTAGCGGCGCAGGAAACGGGGCGAAAATCCCTTGTTGATGCCCAGCATGTCGTGAATTACCAGCACCTGACCGTCGCAGGCACCGCCGGCGCCGATGCCGATCGTCGGGGTGGGAATTTCACCCGTCACGCGGGCGGCCAGCGCGGCGGGAATCTTTTCGAGCACGATGCCGAAACAGCCCGCTTCGCTCAGCAGGTGGGCGTCGCGCACCAGCTTCTCGGCCTCGGCCTCCTCTTTCGCACGCACATTGTAAGTGCCGAACTTGTGGATCGACTGCGGCGTAAGTCCGAGGTGCCCCATCACCGGAATACCGGCCGAGAGGATGCGGTTGACCGATTCGAGAATCTCCTCGCCGCCCTCGATCTTCACGGCGTCGGCTTCGGTCTCCTTCATGATGCGGACGGCCGAATCGAGCGCCACCTTCGAATTGCCCTGATAAGTGCCGAACGGCAGATCGACGACCACCAGCGCGCGATTGACGGCGCGCACGACCGAGCAGGCGTGATAGATCATCATATCGAGGGTGATGGGAAGCGTCGTTTCATAACCGGCCATCACATTGGCCGCCGAATCGCCGACAAGAATCACGTCGATACCCGCGGCATCGACGATCTTCGCCATCGAATAGTCGTACGAGGTCAGCATGGCGATCTTTTCGCCGCGCTGTTTCATCTCCGTCAGCCGGTAGGTCGTAACGGCCCTGACAGTACTTTCTACAGACATAGTTCACTGCGAACCCGATGGAGCATTTAACATTTCACTCGTTCGCAAGGTTCCGACATGGAATCCATCGGATTCGTATTACGGCGCAAAAACGCCTATTCCATATCGACAATACCTCCCGGACCTCCCTTTGCAAAGGAAGACTTACTGTTATCTCCTGTAAATCGGGGCAAATATAGCGCAAGCCGGGCGCAATGCCAAATTTATTTGAACCCGGCCGTCCGCCGGCCATTCTCCCGGCCCGGTCAGCGTCCCGGCCCGATCCGGCGGAAAAAACTCCACAAAACGACGCCGCCCGAAACTGCGACGTTGATCGAATGCTTGGTCCCGGCCTGCGGGATTTCGATCGCGCCGTCGCACCGGTCCACGGCCGACTGCCCCACGCCCATCACTTCGTTGCCGAAGACCAGCGCATACTTCACGCCGGGCGCGGCGCGGAAGACATCGAGCATCACGGCGCCCTCGACCTGCTCGACGGCCAGCACCTCGTAGCCGTCGGCGTGCAGGCGGTCGATACACGCTTCGGTGGTCTCGTAATAGCTCCACGGCACGGTCAGCTCCGCGCCCAGCGCCGTTTTATGAATGTCGCGGTTGGGCGGCACGGCCGTAATCCCGCACAGGGCGATATGCTCCACGGCGAAAGCGTCCCCCGTACGGAAGAACGCCCCCACGTTCTGCAGCGAACGGACGTTGTCGAGCACGACCGTAACGGGCATTTTCTCCATCGCGGCGAACTCTCCGGCCGTGGGACGCCCCAGCTCCTCGTTGGTGATTTTTCGCATAACGTGTTCAAATAAGTGATTTCGGGGTCAAAAGTAGTCAAATAAAAAATATTTTACCTATTTTTGGGGTCCTAATCAACACAACACTATGTCTCTGAAAAAAGTCTTGACATTCGCGCTCGCTCTCTTCATTACGGGGGGAGGTCTCCAAGCGCAGAAGCTGATCGTCGGCGCCGACTTTACGACCCGTTTCGACAACCGGGAGTACGCCAACAACGATTTCAACGAATCGCAGACGCTCTTCAGCGCCCGGCTCACACCCCGGATCGGCGTGGAATGGATGGACAAAAACCGGCTGATCGTCGGCGTGGACCTCTTGCAGAACTTCGGCGACGACACCAAATTCCTGAGCAAGGCGCGCCCCTCGGCCTACTATCAGTTCAACAGCAGGAACGTGCAGGCCAACGCCGGCATCTTCGACCGCAAAGAGCTGCTGGGCGACTACTCGCTGGCGTTCTTCGGGGATTCGACGGCGTTCTACCACAACCGCCTTTCGGGTTTTCTGGGACACTACAAATCCACGGAACGCAGGAACACCTATGTTGAAATGGCCATCGACTGGGAGGGCATGTACTCCGAGGAGTCGCGCGAAATGTTCCGCATCATCTCGGCGGGCCGCTACACGCTCGACAAGGGGTTCTACTTCGGCTACGCCTTCTCGATGTTCCATTTCGCCGGAAAGATCGGCAACGAGAACGTGACGGACAACCTGCTGGTCAATCCCTATGCGGGCTGGGAGTTCAACGCCTACTTCGACTTCGACATCAAGGCGGGCTTTCTGTTCGCACCCCAGCGGGCGCGCAGCATCGAGTCGGGATGGAAAAAGCAGAAGGGCGCCCAGATCGACTTCGTCATGACCAAATGGGGCGTGAAACTCGAAAACAACCTCTATCTGGGTGAAAACCTCCAGCCGTTCCGGTACGCCTATGTCGGCGAACCGCTCTATGCCGGCGAACAGTTCTACTCGACCACCGACCATATCTACAACCGCACGTGGATCGGTTACGACCGCCGGTTCTTCAAGGGAACGATGGGCGTCGAGGCGGGCATGGTCTTCCATTACGACGGCTCAGGCATGGGCACGCAACAGATGGTCAAGCTCTCGGTAGACATCCAGAAGCTGTTCAACATCGGCCCCAAGGCTAAAAAATAAAAATACAACAAGCGAAACATATGGCAAGCGAAACAAACGAAACACGGGAGAAGTCGCTGAACTTCCTCGAAGAGATCATCGAAGAGTCGATCGCCAAGGGCGAAACGCGCGTACAGACCCGTTTCCCACCCGAACCGAACGGCTACCTGCATATCGGACACGCCAAGAGCATCTGCATCAACTTCGGACTGGCGAAGAAATACGGCGGCAAGTGCAACCTGCGCTTCGACGACACGAACCCCGTCAAGGAGGACGTCGAATACGTCGATTCGATCAAGCGCGACATCCACTGGCTCGGCTTCGACTGGGCCGTAGAGCGCTATGCGTCGGACTATTTCGACCAGCTCTACGACTGGGCCGTGGTCCTTATCAAGAAGGGGCTGGCCTACGTGGACGACCAGACGCAGGAGCAGATCCGCGAAAACCGCGGCACGGTATCCGTTCCGGGTACGCCGTCACCGTGGCGCGACCGCTCCGTCGAGGAGAACCTCGACCTGTTCGAGCGCATGAAGAAAGGCGAATTCGCCGACGGCGAAAAGGTCCTGCGCGCCAAGATCGACATGGCCCACCCCAACATGCTGTTCCGCGACCCGATCATGTACCGCATCATCCACGCCGAGCATCACCGCACGGGCGACAAGTGGTGCATCTACCCGATGTACGACTACGCCCACGGCCAGAGCGACTCGATCGAGCAGATCACCCACTCGATCTGCACGCTCGAATTCGACGTACACCGTCCGCTCTACGACTGGTTCATCCAAGCGCTGGAGATCTTCCCCTCGCATCAGTACGAATTCGCACGTCTGAACCTCACCTATACGATGATGTCGAAGCGCAAACTGCTCAAATTAGTGCAGGAAGGCGCCGTGATGGGCTGGGACGACCCCCGCATGCCGACCATCTGCGCCCTGCGCCGCAAGGGTTACACCCCGGCTTCGGTGCGCAACTTCGCTGAAATGGTGGGCGTCGCCAAACGCGACAACGTCATCGACCTCGGCAAGCTGGAATACTGCGTCCGCGAAGACCTGAACAAGGTCGCCCAGCGTCGCATGGCCGTACTCAACCCGCTGAAAGTGGTCATCACCAACTACGACGAGAACAAGACGGAACTCTTCACGGCGATCAACAATCCTGAGGACGAAACGGCCGGAACACGTCAGGTTCCCTTCTCGAAGGTGATCTACATCGAACGCGACGATTTCATGGAGGAGCCTCCCAAGAAGTTCTTCCGCCTTTCGCCGGGCGGCGAAGTGCGTCTGCGCTACTCGTACCTCATCAAATGCGAGGAGGTGATCAAGGATGCCGAAGGCAACGTCACCGAACTGCGCTGCACCTACGACCCGATGTCGGGCCAAGGCTCGTCGAGCGACGGCCGCCGCGTAAAAGGCGTCATCCACTGGGTGTCGGCCAAAGACGCCGTCGAAGCCGAAATCCGCCTGTTCAACCCGCTCTTCACCAAGGAGAACCCCGACGACGTCGAGGAGGGGCAGACTTGGGAGGACAATCTCAACCCCGAATCGATGGTCCGAATCAAAGGCTATCTCGAACCGTCGCTGCGCGACGTTCCGGTCGGTCAGGCCGTTCAGTTCGAGCGCGTGGGCTACTTCTGCCCCGACACCGACTCGACGCCCGAACACCTCGTGTTCAACCGCACGGTGACGCTCAAGGATTCATGGGCGAAGATCAACAAGTAAAGATCGGCTGAAAATCGAGTTGCGATACCGAACGGGGACACGCTCCCCGCGAAAAGCGGCCCGCTGAGCGGGCCGCTTTTTCGTACGACGGACCAACCGCCCCTGTCAGGCGGTCGGTTCATGCATCCGGACCGGTTTTCAGTCCGGACCGGCTTCTATTTCAGCGGAATATAAATCTCCGTTTTCAGCTTTTCCGCCGGCACCCGGTCGGGATTATTGCGGTAGCGTTCGAAACCGGGGCTGTCACACAGTTCGCAGCCGCTTCGGGGCAGCCACTCCCGAAAGATTTTGTGATAGGCGCCGCCCAATCCGGCATAAGGACCCGTATGGACGAACATCGCATAGCGGCCTGCGGCGATCGTCTTGACGCCCACGGGGCCGACGGCCACCGGGCCTTTGGGAATCGTCAGGCATACGTCGCACCGCAGGTCGCCGGATTTCGAAATGTCGGGATCGTTGTGGTAAACGACGATGGACTCGATCCCCGCCGAGAAGAGTTTCTGCTCTTTGACGTATTGCCAGAGCCGGGCGAAACAGTCGCCGTAATCGACTTCGCCGTAATCCCCCTGAGCGCGGAGATAGGCCACGGTCTTTTCGGGAATTTCCAGCATTTTGGGTTTCGACAACCGGATTCCGGCGTCGGAGTGCATGCGTGTTGTCATGGACGGAAGGTTTTTAGCGGTTCGGTACTCTTTTGGCGAGATGCCGAAAAACCGTCCGAAAGCCTTGGTCAGCGACGACGGGGCGTCGTACCCCACGCGGTAGGCGATCTCTGCGACCGTAAGATCGGAGTAAAGCAGCAGGCGCGCCGCCGTCTCGATGCGCGTGCGGGCGATGAACTCCCCCGGCGGCTCGCCCAGAAAGGCCGAAACGATACGGTGGAAATGGCAGGGCGAAAACGACGACACCTCGGCCAGCGTACGCAGGTCGAGCGTTTCGTCCAGATGGGTCCGGATGTATTCGACGACGATGTTGATCCGCCGCTGATAATCGGCTGTCGTGGCTGGTTTGTTCTTCATCTCGGCGACAAAGGTATTCTCCGCCGGGGAAACGGACTTTTCCGATTTTGCGAATTTGCCTTACATCATCCGCCCGAAAGTCCTCCTGCCTAAAAGATAACGCAACACCACCGAGCCCCGGTAAATCTTCTCTTCCGCGGACCCTTTGCGGTTCTGCCGGATGGTCTTCCGCTTGCGGGACAGATCGCGGTGCCACCGCAGGAAATCGCGGTAGGCGCGGAACACCGCCCGGAAATTGTCGCTCCGCCCCTGCACCAGATAGGACAGGGCCGCCAGCAAGTCGAGCGCAGGACGCACGACGGCAACCGTGACCCGCTGCACGGACGAAGAGCACTTGTAGAGCATCGCCAGATTATTGCGGTGGTTGTAGAAGACTTTGGTCGGCGAATCGGTCGTGAGCGTACCGCCGCCGAGGTGGTAAACCCTGCTCTGCGGCACGACCCGTACCCGGTAACCGGCCAACTGCATGCGCCAGCAGAGGTCGATCTCCTCCATGTGGGCGAAAAAGTCGGCGTCAAAGCCGCCCAGCGCATGGAAAACATCGGCCCGGCAGCAGAATGCGGCGCCGCTGACCCAGAAAACGTCGCGGGCGTCGTCGTACTGGCCCTCGTCGGCCTCGACCTGTCTGAGGATGCGGCCCCGGCAGAACGGATAGCCGAGAAAGTCGATAAATCCGCCCGAAGCGCCTGCATATTCGAATTCCGTGCGGTCGGTCCATGAGATCAGTTTCGGAGAGACGACGGCTACGTCGGGTTCGCGTTCCAGCACGTCGAGGATCGGAGCGAGCCACCCTTCGGGCGTCTCTATGTCGGAATTGAGCAGCAGATAATAGTCCGCCTCGACCTGCTTCAAAGCCCGGTTATACCCTCCGGCAAACCCGTAATTGGCTTCGAGACGCAACACCCCGACGGAAGGAAATTCCGTCGCCAGCACCCTCAGCGAATCGTCCGTCGAGCCGTTGTCGGCGACCATGACCTCCACGCCGGCTGGGGCCGCAGCGACGACACTGGGCAGGAAACGGCGCAGGTGCTCCGCGCCGTTCCAGTTGAGTATGACTATTTTAGCGACCGGCATTTGTACGTTTGTGTTTCCAGCGGCGGTGCGACCACATCCAGAGTTCCGGGTGTTCGCTGATCATCGCTTCCAGCTTCCTAACGTAACGTTCCGTAATTTCGTATTCGGCGACCTGCTCTTCACCGTCGTAAATCGGCTCGAACGACATCTGGTAGCGGCCCCGCCGCAGACGGTCCATCCTGACGAAATAGACCGGCAGTTTGCAGCGCAGCGCCAGCTTCTCCCCGCCGTCAAAAAAAATCGTATCCTGATTGAGGAAGCGGAACCAGTGGCTGTCGGGACGGCGCGGCGGATTCTGGTCGGCGATAAGCCCCATGACGAGGTTTTTGCCGTCCACGCCGCATTCCCGGTTGCGCAGGTAGAAGCGCAGCGAATCCTTCATGGCCACGGTCATCGAATTTTCATAGTTGCGCAAACGCTGGTAAAGCCGCTCCATGACCTTGCTGCGCAGGGGATGATACACCGCCACCAACATCTGCGAGCGTTCGTAAAGCCCCCAGTAGGAACAATACTCCCAACAGCCGAAATGGGCCGTCATAGCGATCCAGTCGCGGCCGTGCACGGCCTTGTAATGTTCGTCGAATCCCTTCACCGTCAGTACCGTGCGGGCCTTTTCTTCGCCCATATGGGCCATATTGACCGTATCGACGAATATCTCGGCCAGCGTCCGGTAGAAATTGCGGCGGATGACGGCCAGCTCCCCGACGCTCTTTTCCGGGAACGAATTGCGCAGGTTTTCGTTCACGACCTTCATGCGGTAACGCAGGCAGTAGTAGAGTATGAAAAAGAGCAGGTTCTCGACGACGTAATATTTGAACCAGTACGGCAGCACGGCAAAGAAACGGGCGCCGAGCCACAAAGACTCCAGCCATACCTTCTGCGCAAAATTCAGCTCAGCTCGTTTCATCCGGCAAGGCGTTAGGGTTCGACAAAAAGTTTCACGTTATCCACCTTGGTGCGTATCCTCAGCCAGCTGGCCAGCGTCGTCCGGTCGATCGAATCGGCGGGCGCCTTGGGCGTAACGACACATACGAGGGTCGTATCGAGCGGCGTACCCGCGACATCGAACGTAATGCCCTTCATCAGCGATATGGCCTTGATATTCTCCATCATGACGCCCACTTCGCGCGAAATGTCGTCCACTTCGACGTTCGTAACCCGGTAGCGTTTCAGCTGAGCCGTCATTTCGCCGATGCGCCGGTTCTTCTCCTCCAGCAGTTCGAGGTAGCTCTGCTGCAGCGACGCCACGTTTATCTCGTCCGTCTTGTTGGCCTGACGCACCACCAGTTCGGCCTTCTCCAGTCCGAAGTTGCGCATCTGCGCACGGGCATTCTCGATAATTTCGTCGCCGATGGGTTCTCCCACGAGCAGCAGTTCGATCTGCGAGGGGTCTTTGCCGTGCGCATAATGCTTGTTGCACTCGATCACGCGCGTATGCGGAAACTTGAAGACCTGCGCGACGTATTTGTCGGCCACGGCTTCGAACAGCGAGACGCGGACCATATGGAAACCGATGACGACGCTCGGAATGAAAGTCACGAGCGTAATAACCATCATCAGCCGCTTGACGTTGCGTTCGCGCACCTTGTCGATAAAGGCGTTCTTCTCGTACTTCAGGAAACGGACCATGAGGTAAGTCGCCAGCGCGATGAAGACCGAGTTGATGAAAAAGAGGTAAAAGGCCCCGACGAAGAATTTTATCTGCCCCGTTGCCAGACCGAATCCCGCCGTGCAGAGGGGCGGTATCAGCGCCGTGGCGATCGCCACGCCGGGGATAACGGTCGAGGTGCGGTCCTGCCGCGTCTGCGCCACGATACCTGCCAGACCGCCGAACAGGGCGATCAGCACGTCGTAGGTCGTCGGCACCGTGCGGGCCAGCAGCTCGCTGCTGTTCGACGAGAGGGGCGACACGAGGAAATAAACCGTCGAGGTGATAATCGCCACGATGAACATCAGCGCATAGTTGCGCAGCGCCTTTTTGAGCAGCTCGAAATCGTTGATGCCCAGCGAAAGGCCGATGCCCATAATAGGACCCATGATCGGCGAAATGAGCATGGCGCCGATAATTACGGCCGCCGAATTGACGTTCAGGCCGAGCGACGCGATCATCGTCGCAAAAATCAGCACCCAAAGGTTCACCCCGCGGAACACCACGCCCTTGCTGATGGCCGCCACGACCTCGTCGCGCTGCGCCTTGTCTTCGTCGAGGCTGAAGCGCCCCCGCAGGAATTCACGCATCTCCCCCACCCAGAGCGAGAAAGAGCGTTTTACATTATGCGTATCGTTCGTATTTTCCATTTCAATATGCACTATCTTTCATTTATTCCTCTTCGTCCGCCGCCGTCTCCCGCTTCGGTTTGGGTTTTCCGGCCAGCACGATCACGAACTCCCCCTTGGGGTCCGTCGTGCGGAAGTGTTCCAGCACCTCGGCGACCGTACCGCGAACGGTCTGTTCGAATTTCTTGGTCAGCTCGCGCGACACCGAAACCCTGCGTTCCGGCCCGAACACCTCGGCAAACTGTTCGAGACACTTCACCACGCGGTAGGGGGACTCGTAGAATATCATCGTGCGCTCCTCCGCGGCAAGCGACTGCAACTGTTTGGCCCGGCCCTTCTTCTGGGGCAGGAAACCCTCGAAACAGAACCGGTCGCACGGAAACCCGCTCTGCACCAGCGCCGGAATCAGCGCCGTGGCGCCGGGCAGGGTCTCGACCTCGATCCCCGCTTCGACGCAGGTCCGCACCAGCAGAAAACCGGGATCGGAGATGCCGGGCGTGCCCGCATCCGACACCAGCGCCGCATTGCGTCCGGCCGCGATCGACTCGGCGACCATCTTCACCGTGGCGTGTTCGTTGAATTTATGATGGGAATAGAGTTTCTTCTCGATGCCGAGATGTTTCAGCAGGAACGAAGTCGTCCGCGTATCCTCGGCGAGTATGAAATCCACGTCGCGCAGGACATTGACCGCACGCAGCGTAATGTCGTCGAGATTGCCGATCGGGGTGGGAACGATATAAAGCTTTGCCATGCAGCTATGCGAATTTACGTTCCAGCAGTTCCATCAGGAATTTGGCCCCGTCGGAATTGGCGTTCCACGCATAATTCTCGGCGATATAAATCATGCACTCGTCGAAATCGTCGAAACCGTTGAGCGTTCCGATCGCCGCCTCGTAAGCCGCTGCATCGCCGCCGAACAAGTCGCGGATCATCAGGAACTTGTCGTTGATGCCGATGGCGCGGCGCAGGTCGGTAACGTGTTCGCTGCGACGCAGTTCGGACGCCACGTCGCGCGGCGGCGCGATCGTGTCGGCCAGTGTCTGCACATTGTGGTTGATCACCTCGCCCAATACGGCGCCGGAGGTGTTTTTCGCTTCGAGCGTGATCTCTTCGAAATCAGGCTCGTCGTCATCCCCGGCATTGTCGGGCGCAGTCGTTTCGGCCGCTTTCGGCTGCGGAGCGGCAACCGGAGTCCGCGATGCAAAAGCGTCCGGTCCGGGTGCAGAGGTTGTCGCGGAGCCGAGAGAGGTTGTCACAGAGCCGACAGGAGTTGTCGCGGATGCTGCGGGTTCCGTCACGGGCGCCGTAAATGGAGTTGCAGAAAGGGCGGCTCCGGCAGTTGCGTCGGAAACGGAGACTCCGGCGGCGGCAGTTCCGGCCGATGCAGAGTCGGACGCTGCGGAACCGGATGACGCGGAACCGGCCACCGCCGGTTGTGCGAACGACGCTTCGGCCGCAGGCTTCCCTCCCGCAACAGGTTTTCCGGTAGGCTCAAGGGCCGGAACGGATGCGGGTTTCGGGGCAGGCGCCGCAGGCTCCGTATTATATAGCGACATGATGACGCGCTGTTTATGGCGGTGACGGACAGTCTCCTCTTCCAGTTCGAACAGTGTCGGAGCTATGGGTTGAGTTCCCGGCGCGGAATGCGCTTCGGCTTTGGCAGGAGCTTCCTGCGCCGAAGTCTGTTCCGCATCGACGGACGGCGCAGGTGCGGCGGCTGATTCGGCGGCAGGCTCTGCAACCGACTCGGAATGTGACTCGACAACCGACTCGGCAGCGGGTTCTAAGACGGGGTCGGCTGGAAACTCGACGACGGACTCCGCAACGGACTCGACAACCGACTCGGCAGCGGGTTCTGAGACGGACTCCGCAACGGATTCGGAAAGCGACTCTGCGAAAGATTCGGTCGCGGATTCGACGACGGGTTCAGCAATGAATTCGGGCTTTTCGGACGCTTCCTCCGGTTCTCGGACAGTTTCCGGCAGCGGCACTGACTGCTCGGCGGCTGGTTCCGCGGCATTTCCGGCAACGGGTTCTGCCGGAGCCGTCTCCTCAATGGAAAGCTCGGATTCAGGCTCAGAAGCAACCGGTCCGGATTCGGTCACGGGTTCAGCGGCAGAGATTTCCGGTTCTGAAATCGGGTTCGTCCCGCCGTCGGAATCGGACTGCGCAACAAATGCTTCGGCAGAATCGACAACAACTTCAGGTTCGGCAGCCAGTTCTTCGGCAGGTTCGGAATGCCCTGCGAAATTTACGCCCGTTTCGACGGCCTGTCCGGACCCGAACTCAGACTTCGATTCCGGCACCGTCTCCGGTTCCGGCTCGGAAACGGATTCCGACTCGGAGACCGCACCAGCTTCGGCGACTGACTCCGACTCAAAGGACGCCCCCGCCTCGGCAAAAGATTCCGACTCAAAAGCCGCACCCGCTTCGCCAACAGCGTCCCGTTTGGCGGCAGCATCCGGTTCGGCCTGCGCCTCAACCGCGAACGGGTCGAGCGAAAGCATTTCGCCGAGATCGATGCTGACCGGAATTTCGGCCGGAGCAGGCTCCGCCACGGCCTCTTCCGCCGCATCTTCGCGGACAGCCGCAAAGTCCGCATCCGCGCCGAAACGCACGGCATCGTATAACTTCCGCAGTTTTTCGAGCACCAGATCCCGTTCGAGGGCCGCGGTCTCCTGCGGGGTGTCCCAATTGTCTATGATTTCAGAGAGCTTCTGCAATTCGCTCCGCACGTATTTCAAATCCATGATCCGTACACTTTTTGCCCTCAAAGATAGGAAAAATTTACGAACTACCCAGCGGAATCACCCATATAATATCGCAGCCCCTCCCCGTTGCCGCCGGGAAACGGAAAAGGGGACGGCATACGCATCGTCCCCCTATTCCGTCTGCGGAAAACATGTCACTTCCCGAAGATATGTTTCGCATAATTATATCCGCAGGCGTCGTAAATCTTCGCCAGCCGGCGTACGCGGCGCAGGTAGTCGCCGTAATCCTTCCGGTCGAGACTCCACCCCACTTCGGCCAGCGCGCTCAGGCGCGGCAGCAGCATGTATTCGGCATGGGGCCACGTGGCGATGTACTCGGTCCAGAGGTTGGCCTGCACGCCCAGTATACAGCGCTGTTCGTCAGCCGTCAGCATCTCGTAAGGATCGAGCGAATAGACCTTCTCCACAGGCAGATAACCGCCGATGGCGAGCGGTTCCCCAGCCGTATCGCGCGTCTGGTAATAGTCCAGATAGCAGTGCGTCGTCGGAGCCATGATGGCGTGGTTGCCCATCTTCGCAGCCTTGATGCCGCCTTCGGCGCCCCGCCACGACATGATCGTGGCCGTCGGCGTCACTTCGCCCTCCAGTATCTCGTCCCAACCGATCAGCCTGCGTCCGTGGGCGTTGAGGAATTTCTCGACGCGGGCCGTGGCATAGTTCTGCAACCGGCGCGGCCGCTTCAGCCGCTCGGCCTTCATGCGCGCTTTGCAATGCGGGCATTTCTTCCACATCACCGTCGGGCACTCGTCGCCGCCGATATGGATATACTCCGAGGGAAACAGCTCCAACACCTCTTCGAGCACGCCCTCGATGAATTCGAACGTCGTCTCCTTGCCGATGCAGAAAACCCGGTCGTCGATGTCCCATGTCTGGCGCACTTCGTACTGCTCGCCCGTACAGCCCAGCCACGGATAGGAGGCCAGCGCCCCGACGGCATGCCCCGGAAATTCGATTTCGGGAATCACCGTGATGAAACGCTCCGCAGCGTAATTCACCACGTCGCGGATCTCATCCTGCGTATAGTAACCGCCGTAAGGCGTTTCGTCGAATTTGCAGTTCTCGTCGTACGTGCCGCCCGGATCGCGGCCGATCAGCGTACGGCTGCGTACGGAACCTATTTCGGTGAGTTTCGGATATTTCCTGATTTCGATGCGCCACCCCTGATCATCGGTCAGATGCCAGTGGAAGACGTTGAGTTTGTGCAGGGCCATGATGTCGAGCGCCTCCTTCACCTCATCGACCGTGAAGAAGTGACGGCCGACATCGAGCATCATGCCCCGGTAGCCCAGACACGGTTTGTCCTCGATCGTGACGACGGGCAGTTCGACGGCCCGCACGTCGTCGGCTTCGTACGCTGCCGCCGGAAGCAGCTGGCGCAGCGTCTGCACGGCATAGAACGCCCCCTGCGCTCCTCCGGCGACGATATCGATCCGGCAGGGAGTTACGAAAAGGCGGTAGGCCTCCGCAGGCATCGTCTCGTCGCGGGTGACGTTCACCGCATGGTCCGCAGCCTTGTCGGCATGCCTTACCCGCGGGCCGCGGCCGAACAGCGGCATCAGCACCTTGTTCAGCGCGGCAGTCACGCCGGACAGACGCTCGTCGTCGAACAGCAGGACCACCTCGGCGTCGGAGGTCAGGCGGAAGGTGCCCTGCCCCTCCACGATATGCTCCGGGAGCGGCACGACAGCCACTTCGCCGTCGGTCGGAATCACCCTGCCGCAACTGCAACAGCCGCACAATACGGCGAACAATGCCAAAACAGGTAAAAGTCTCTTCATATCGGATCGTTTTCGTGGGTTTCGGTGCAACTTACCCGGTAAATATAACAAAAAAACGGATTTCGCCAAAGCACCGCCTCATTTATTCGCAGGCCGAAGCTCCCAGCAGTCCTACGTGGTCGATATTCGAACAGCAGATATGCAGTCCCTCGACGGTCTTGGCATAGGGGAACCGTTTCAGCTGTTCGTACATCGCTTCACGGAAAAAGCCGAACGCATGGGCGATGCTGCCGCCGAAGACGATCGCTTCGGGGTCGTACGTATAGAGCACCAGCATCACCAGCTGGCCGACATGCCCCCCGAACTCGCGCCAAAGCGCCAACGCTTCGGGATCGCCCGCCGCGGCGCGCTCGTAAGCCTCCTTGCCCGTCGTGCCGCGGCCCACGAAGAAGCGGCTGCTGCAATAGTATTCGTAATCCCGGTCCAGATACGGGATGCTTCCGATCTCCCCCGCCCCGGTGTCCCGGCCGCAGTAGAGTTTCCCGCCGATCACGACTCCCGCGCCGACGCCCGTGCCGAGCGCCACGCACACCACGTCGCTGAACGCGCTCGCCTCGCCGAAGCGGCAGACGCCCAGCGCAAAACAGTTGCAGTCGTTGTTGACATGCACCGGCACGCTGAAACGCTTTTCGAGCAGGTCTTTGAGGTAAACCTCGCGCCACGAAGGGATGCCCACCACATTATATACGATTCCCCGCGCAGCGTCCACCACCGACGGCACGCCGATACCGATCCGCGAAACCTCAGGTCGCATAAGCTCCCCGATAAGCGATGCGATATGATCCACCACCTCCCCTTCGGGACGGTCGGCTTTGCAGGGTTCGGAAAGCAGCCGCACGATATGTCCGTCTTTCACAAGGCCGGCGCGCACGTTCGTGCCGCCCAAATCCACGCCTATTCTCATCTCTTGTCTGTTAATTGCTGTTCTTGACTTTGCTGATCCTGCCGTCGCGGAACTCCACGTGATCGACGATCCGTCCGTCGCGCTCGTGAATCCACGTCTCGAAGCCCCGTTCGCCTTCGGTCAGCACCAGCAGACGCACGCCGGGGCGCAAGTTGTTGTAGGTCGTATCGTCGCCCGAAAAACGTCCGTATCCGAGCGCTATACCCTTCTCGGCAACGACGTAGTCGATGTCGTGGTCATGCCCCACGAACACCCCCGTCACGTCGCCGCTCTCGACCATTGCCGCGAACATGCCGGGATTCAGCTCGCCCGGACACTCGTCCTCGGCGGCGCGGCCGATATGCGTATTGTCGGGATTGCGCCACGCCGCGACGTATTCGGGCAGGGCGATATGGAAAAAGGCCAGCGCCGGCAACGGTTTCCCGCCGTTGGCCCCGGTATAGGCGGCGCTCCGGTCGCGGTACCAGCGTATCTGATCCTGCGTGAACCAGCCGTAACCGTCGATACCCTCGACAGTCGAATAGTCGTGCGAATCGAGGCAGTAAAGCAACGCCGCAGGCGATTTCTTCCCGGCGATCTCCAGCACCACGTCGGCCAGTTCGCCGTCGGCGTTCAGCGTGTTGAGCGTCCCGGCATACGAAGTGACGATGCGGCCGATTCCGGCGCGCGGAATATCCTGTTCGGCGTCGTGGTTGCCCAGCACCACGCAGAACGGCAGGTTACGCTCCGCAACGGGCGCCAGCACGCGCTTCCACCCTTCGGCGGCAGGTTTTCCCGTCACCACGTCGCCCGTGAAGACGACCAGATCGGGCCGCTCCGCATCGAGGATATAACGCATCTGAGCGATCGTCTTCTCCGCCTGCGCCTGCCGGTAGGGATTCCCCAGATCGAGGTGCACGTCGGTGAACTGCGCGATCTTGAATTTCCCCTCCCCGTTGAATTCCAGAGCGGGCCTCTGCGCCTGCGCCGAGCACCACAAGGCAACGGCGCACATAAGTGTCGTTATCTTTTTCATAAGCAGGTTGGGTTGCTCAGTTCAGTTTCACGCTGCCACTCTTCTCCACGCGGACCGTACGGCTCCGGCCGTCGCCCCACGTCACCGTCAGGTCGAAGGGCACGTTGGTCTCAACGCTCACGGAGGGCGTCTCGCCGGCCGAAGCGCGCCGTTTGACCTTCAGCCCCACGACGCCGTCCGGCCCGTAGGGATAGCGTTCGATGCCGTGGGCCTCGGTATGCTCGATGTCCCACACGATGCGGCCTTCGGAGTAATCCGACTTCACGCCGAGGATATACTCGATGAAGACGGCGATGGGCGGAAGTCCGGTCCAGCCCACGAAGTCCTTGCGTGCCATGAATCCGGGTTCGATCTTCTCCGGGGCGTAGTACTCCCAGAAGGTGCCGGTATTCTTCCACACCTCGAAGACTGCGGCGTAATGGTTCGCGGCGATCTCCCGCGCAAGGTCGTGATAGCCCTTACGGTAAAGGCCGTCGATGGTCATGTAATTCGTACCGGGCCATACGCCGCCCTGCCAGTAGCGGCCCAGCGGATTGTATTTCGGATGGTCGGCCGAGAGCGACGGCACGCGGTGCGGACGGTCGAACTCGGTCGTATCGCTCAGATGCGCCACCATGCGGTCGAGCCGCTCCTTGTCCAGCGCATCGGCCTGCAAAGCCCAGAATGCGCCGATTCCCTTGGTCGTGCAGAGCGTTCCGTCGCCGTAGCGGTCGTACAGGAAAGCCGTCCGCTCGTCCCAGAGATGTTCGTTCACATAGGCGCGCAGCCGCTTCATCTCGTCCTCCATATCCTCGATCTCCTGCCAGCGTTCGATATAGAAACCGATGTTCAGCAGCGACTCGTCTACCAGCATCTGCTGCAGGTTGGTGTCGAGCCAGACCATATGTCCGTGCGAAAAGATCGGGTTGTATTCGGGCTTCTCGCGGGGCATGTTGTCCATGCCCGTTCCCCAGCCGCTCGACCAATAGGTGCCGTCGGGCCACGTGCGGTTGAGCCGCCACCATTTGGCGTAGGCGCACAGCGCGGGGAAGACCTTGTGCAGGCGGTCGATATCGCCGAACTGGCGGTAGTACGTCAGCTCGACCCACGGCAGCAGGTTCGGGCCGGTCGAAGTCGGATCGTAACGCTCGAAACAGTCGGAGCCGTCGGCCCGGATTTCGCGGCAGATGAAGCCGTCGGGGTGCTGCTTCGCATAGAAGTTGTCCAGCGAACGCTGGAACGGGAAGAAGCGGTAGCCGTAGCGGGCGAACATCATCATGAACGAGGCGTCCCACATGAAAATATTGCCGTTGTAGGCGATATCCAGATACGGCGAGACGAATTCCGATCCCTCCTGCGGCTGGCGGATGTTGCCCACGGCGATCCGCCAAGCATGCCAGTACATCTCGATCTCTTTGTCGTGCCCCTCCCACACGGGTGCGGGCAGGATCTTGCGGGCCTCGGCGAACGAACGGGGCTTGATGGTTTCGGGCTTGGCGGTCCGGAATTCGTTTTCGGCCACGAAGACCTCCTTTACATAGGTATTCTTGTAAGGCAGCTCGTAAGGACCCGATTTAAGGCCCTGCGCTCCGGCCGCTCCCGCTGCGAAGACCAGCGGCAGAAGCGCCGCGATTTGTTTGCGTAGCGTCATAATATGCGGTTTATTTTATCAGCGATTTGATCCTGCGGGCGATCTCCGTATTCATATACGTACCGCAGAACTTGTCGGCTCCGGGACCGTATGCGAATACGGGAAGCATCGCGGGGGTATGGTCGTCGGAGACATAGACGCCCATCACGCGGCCCGTCCGCTCGTCGCCGTCCACCAGCACCAGTCCGCCCGTCTCGTGGTCGGCCGTGACCACGACGAGCGTCTCGCCGTTTCGGTCGGCGAATTTCAGCGCTTCGGCCACGGCGAGGTCGAAGCTCAGCATTTCGATAATTGAGCCGGGCAGGCAGCGCGAATGGCCGGCATAGTCGATCTTGGCGCCCTCGACCATCAGGAAGAAGCCTTTGCCGCCCTGCTCCTGCAGTTTGGCGATCGAAGCCCTCGTGGCGTCGGCCAGCAAGGTGAGGTTGGCCTGCTCGGCGGCATCGTCCATCGTCTCGTCAATGCAGATCACCTTGCCTTTCCGGGCCTTGATCTCGTCGACCGAACGCACGAAGTCATACTGTTTTTTCAGCTCGGAGATCAGCTCCACGCCGTCGCTGCGGCGGGTGAATTCGCGGATGCCGCTGCCGCAGAGCAGGTCCACGCGGCCGTCCATCAGGCAGCGGGTCAGCTCGTCGGCGTTGTCGCGTTCGACCGAATGTCCGTAGAAGGCCGTCGGCGTGGCATCGGCGACATTGCCGAGCGTCAGCACGCCCACCGGCATCCCCTTGTCATGGAAAAAGTCGCTCAGCGAAGGATACGGCTCGCCTTCGGAACTCATCGAAATATGGCGGTTATCGTGACGTTCGCCCGTCGCCAGCGCACTGCCGCCCGCGGCCGAGTCGGTCGTGAAGGCATCCAGCGCATTATTCTGCTGCAGGCCCATATACTTCATCTGCAGCGTCGAAAGCCCCTTGTTGGCATAAAACGCGGCCACGATCTGCGAAAGGCCCATGCCGTCGCCGATCAGGTAGATCACGTTTTTGACTTTCCCCCTGCCGCCGTCGTTTCGATAGGTCGGCGTGTAAACGTCGATACCCTCGGTGAGCTGCAGTTTATCGTTCTGAAATCCCCTGAAATCGCGCGTGGTCTTGTCCAGACGCTTCGTGCCGGTCACGCCACCGACGGACGTACGGCGCTGGCCGATCTGGAAATTCTTGTTGCCGAAATCGTCGAAGAATCCGGCGCAGACCTCCGGACGGTCGGTGTTGATGTAGTCGATCCCCATGTCGTAGAACGTATAATAGACCGTCGTTCCTTCGGGAGCGCCCCAGAAACGCACGGGCTTGCCCCAGCCGTGGGCGCGGTCGATGATCTTTTCCAGCTTCACGCGCTCGACGGGAATGATCGAGCCTTTGCCGTTCCACTGCGAATAATCCTTGAAATCGGCGCTTACAAGGGCGATACGTTCCAGCTGGGCCGGAGTGTAATCGACCTCCCAGTTGCCGTCGAAACGGACATAGGCGGGATATTTGCCGAAATCCGCAGGCGCAGGAACCCGTCCCGTAACGGCGATACGCACGGCTTCGGGATTCACGGTCGGGTCGAAGACTTCGGGATAACGGCCCAGCAGCGCCGTAACGGCCTGCAGCGTCGGTTCGGTCGCCGATTTGAGTTCGACCATCAGTTGCAGCTGCTCGTCCGAATCTTTCCATGCACGGCCGCCGTTACGCTTAAAAAGCGTCACGATCGGCTCGACATAGAGCGACTCGAAAGTCATATCGGGCGAAAGGTCCTCGACATCGTGTCCGACCAGCAGTTTACCGTCGTGCAGAAACACGTCGGCTTCGATCGAATAGACTCCCTGAGCGTACGCCTGCCAGAAAGGAGCGCGGCGGCAATAATCGTTGTGCGAATGGATCAGCACGGGCCGTTCGGCCGCAGCCGTTACGCAGAAGCACAATGCCGCAGCCAGCAGCCAGCTTTTCAGTATCCTTTTCATCGTCGGAGTCATTTAGCGATTTTGACAACGGCCATCACCGGAGCGTGGTCGGAAACATAGCCGCCGTCGAAGGTGTCGGGCAGCACTTCATAGCGGACGGCTTCGATGTCGCCGCTCACGAAGATATAATCCAGCAGGGGACGCTCGGCTTCGGGAATCTGTCCGAAATCGGAGAAACTCCAGTCGGTTCCCGACCGCTGCGCCGCGATCGCCTTCGCGTCGTGCAGCACGCCGTCCTTCTGCACATGGGCCACCACCGACGATCCGGGTTCCGAATTGAAGTCGCCCGTCAGGATCACAGGACGTCCTCCGCTCAGGGTTTCGATGCGCTTCATCAGCAGGCTCACGCCCTCGTCGCGCGCCACCTGCCCGACATGGTCGAGATGGGTGTCGATGAAGAAGAGTTCCCGGCCGTCCCTGTCGCGCAACACGACCCATGTGGCGATTCGCTCGCAGGCGCCGTCCCATCCCAGCGACCCCACCACTTCGGGGGTCTCGCTCAGCCAGAACGTTCCCGAATCGAGCAGCGTGAAGCGGTCCTTCCTGAAGAACACGGCGCAGTATTCGCCCGACTCGGCGCCGTCCAGCCGTCCGACGCCCACTCCTTGATACCCGGTCAGCAGACCGCTCAGATCATTGAACTGGTTGGAAAGCAGCTCCTGCGTGCCGAGCACATCGACCTCCTGCGCCTTAATCACCCCGGCGACCCGTTCGCGGCGGAAACGCCAGTTGTTCTGCCCGTCTTCGGGATTGTCGTAACGCATGTTGAAGGTCATCACGCTGAGCGAAGTCGCCGAGCCGCAGGCGGTGAACGCAACCGCCGCAAGAAGATAGATCAATCGTTTCATAGTCCCCTGTTTTTTTATGTAAATACAATATTTCCGTCAATTCGTCAGCCGCAGATTCGCTTCGGGGATCGCTTCGAAGCCCTCCGCTCCGGGCGCTTTCCAGCCCCACGCGAGGTCCTGTCCTTCGTAATCCTCGAAATAGAGCAGCGTGTAAGGGTGCAGTCCCGCTTCGAGCGCCACGCGTCCGGTCGCCATGACCGAAGCGTGGGACCCGTCGTTGTCCACCACCCTACGGTCGCCGATCATCAGCACGCTGCCGTCGTCGCTCTTGGTCATGAACTCCCAAATGCCCCGCTCCGGAATGAGGATCAATCCCGTAAAGACATAGGCGAAGTGGTCCTCCTGCGGAGCTTGGGCGATCGAGGGCGCAGGCATCGTGCCGGACGACACGTATTTTCCCTTCCGAATATCGTTCACACACGAGAAAACGCCTTCGTAATAGCTGTAAGCGACGCCGGGACGCGTGGCGGTCTCTGCGGGCATACCCCGGCGGAACACCGCTTTCTCGGCTTCGAGCGTCAGCGTACGACTAGGCGCAGCGCCGGGTTTGAATCCTTTGGCCTTGAGCGTCAGCGAACGGTCCACCGGCACGGGAGCGGCGTAGAGCGCCGACGTTTCGGTGGGTTCCGAGCCGTCGAGCGTATAGCGGATTTCCGCTCCGGAGGTCGTCGTCGCCAGAGCGACGGCGAGCGGCTCGGTGAACAGGCTCACGTTCTGCGTGGTATAGGGAATCGAAACCACCTCGCCGCGGGTCAGCGAATGGGGCGCGGCCGCATCGTCCGTCCCGCGTTCGTAATCGGGGCGCGGCCGGAGCGCATAGTGCAGCTCGCCGCCCTGCATCAGCTCGTCGTAGGTGATGTAGTTCCGGTCGATCGGCTTCCCGTCGAGCGTCACCGAAGCGATATAGACGCTGCGGCGCGGATTGTCGGCCGTAAGGGTCAGCGTACGGCCGTTGGCCAGCCGCACGACGGCTTTCGGGAACTGGGGCGCGGTCAGCGCGAATTCGTTCGAGCCGGGACATACGGGATAGAAGCCCAGACTGGAGAAGACGTACCATGCCGACATCTGGCCGCAGTCCTCGTTGCCGATGATGCCTTCGGGCGTCGGGGCGTACATCTCGTGCAGCAGGCGGCGCGTCAGCTCCTGCGTCTTCCACGGCTGTCCCACATAATTATAAAGGTAAGCCATATGGTGGCTCGGCTCGTTGCCGTGGGCGTACTGCCCCATCAGCCCCGTCACGTCGCTCACGTCGAGCTGCATTTCGTCCGATTCGAGCGTAAAGAGCCGGTCCATTTCACGGATGAACGCCTCGCGGCTGCCGAAAAGCTGGATCAAGCCGTTCACGTCGTGCGGCACGAAGAAGCGGTAGTGCCACGGCGTGGCCTCGGTATAGTCGCGGCCCGTAGCGAACTCTTCGAACGGCGCGGACCAGTTGCCGTCGGACTGACGGCCGCGGAAAAAGCAGATCGAGCCGTCGAAAACATTCACATAGTTGAGCGCCCGCCGCGCGTATTCCCCGAACACGTCGTCGCGGCCCATAGCCTGCGCCATGCGGGCGATCGCCCAGTCGTCGTAGGCGTATTCCAGCGTACAGGAGACCGATTCGCGCTTGATATTGGAGGGAATATACCCCTGCGCCGTATAATAGTCCGAACCTTTCTTATTGATGTTCGACGAACGGATCATCGCCTCCAGCGCCTTGTCGGCATCATAGCCGCGAATTCCCTTCAGGTAGGCGTCGGCGATGACCGACACGGCATGGTAGCCGATCATCGTGCCCGTCTCGCCCGAAGCCAGCGGCCAGATCGGAAGTTCGCCCGTTGAATCGTACATGTCGAGCATGCTGCGGATCATGTCGTTCACCAGCGCGGTATCGACCAGCGTCTGGAGCGGATTCCACGCCCGGAAAGTATCCCACAGCGAGAACGTCGAGTAGTAGGACTCCCCTTCGGGCATCCGCGCGACGGTCTGGTCATGGCGGCGGTACTCGCCGTTCACGTCGCTCATCAGGTTGGGCGTCAGTTTCGTATGGTACTGCGCCGTATAGAAGTTGGTCATCTCGTCGCGCGAGCCGCCTTCGACGACGATGTCGCCCAGCGCTTTGCGCCACTGCCCGACGGCGCGGGCATGCACGGCGTCGAAATCCAGTTCGGGAACCTCCGCAAGCGAATTCATACGGGCGTTTTCGACACTGACGGACGACAATCCCACGGCGATCGTGAGCGTCCGCACGTCGGGCGCGAAGGTCAGCACGGCCTGCTTGTCCCCCAACAGCTGCACGTCGGCGAACGGCTCCGAGAAGCGGGCCGCGAAGAATACATACTGATCGGGCACCCACCCCTGCGTGCGGCGCATGCCGACCAGCTCGTAGGGAGCCGTCCGGCGGAGTTCGCACAGGTCGATCTTCTCCTCGGTGACCGTATGCAGCAGATCGACGATCACCCGCCGGGGACCTTTGCCCGCAAAGGTATAGCGGTGTACGCCCGTACGGGGCGCGGCGGTCAGTTCGACCCCGACATTCACGTCGGGCAGCGTCACGGCGTAGTAGCCGCACGAAGCCCGCTCGTCGTCATGCGAAAAGAAATAGGGCTGCAAGACGCACTCGCCGTCGTGGATCACGATTTCGCGCGTGGTCGGATGGAACAGAATGTCCGCAAGGTCGGCGCATCCCGTACCGCTCAGGTGCGTATGCGAAAAGCCGTCGATCGTCGTGTCGCTGTAATGGTAGCCGGCGCAGGCGTCCCAGTTGCCGGCGCGGGTGTCGGGACTCAGCTGCACCATGCCGAAAGGCGTGGTCGCGCCCGGATAGGTATGCCCGTGGAATCCGGTGCCGATGAACGGGTTCACATAATCGACGGGATCGGCGGACCGCGGCGAACAGCCAAGGGCCGCGAGGGCCAGCAGCAGAAGGGTAAGTTTTTTGGTCATAACAGTAGTCGGTAGTGCGAACCGTCCGGAAAATACAAATCAAAGGTACGGATTCCGGAGCGATATTGCAACTCCGCGCCCTTCTCTCTTCGTCTGTCCGAAGCCGGTCGCAGTTTAGGTCATACAAATATAGAGAAGCGATTGCACCCTGCCGTGGCTATTTGCGCTTTTACTTCCTCAAATCGCGCAGAACCGTCATTTCCCGCCCGGCGCCCCCGAAACGCCCCGATCCGCCGCCGAAAAATCGCAGAAACCGCCCGGATTTCCGAAAAAAAAGCTACCTTTACCGTCGAACGGACACTACCCGAACGATGGCACGCGTAATTTTCCTGACCGACTTTTCCGAAGCGTACGCACGAGAACTGCTCCTCGGCATGGCGCGCTATGCGCACGACACGGCGCAGGCATGGAGCCTGTGCCGCCTGCCGCTGTCGATACGCGACAAATTCGGCATCGAAGCCGTCGTGGAGTGGGCCGTGCGCATGAAGGCCGACGCCGTGATCGGCCAGTTCTACAACACCGACAACGTCGAACTGTTCCGCAAAAACGGGATCATAGCCATCGCACAGGACTTCAAGAAACGCTTCACCACCATCCCCAACATCACCGGACCGCACTATTCGGCGGGCAGGATGGCCGCCGAGTATTTTCTGCAAAAGGGCTTCCGCAACTTCGCCTTCTACGGCACGCGGGGCATCGACTTCTCGGACGAACGCTGTCAGGGCTTCCGCGAGACGATCGAGGCGGCGAATCCCGAATTCACCTTTTCGTCGCTGCGCAGCAGCGCCCAGAACGATTTGTGGTACTACGACTCGACGCAGCTCATCACGTGGCTGCAGTCGCTGCCCAAGCCGGTGGCGATCATGGCGTGCGACGACAACCAAGCATATCATATCACCGAGGCGTGCCTGCAGATCGAGGGGGGGGGAAATTCCCGCATCCCGAACGACATCGCCATTCTGGGCGTGGACAACGACGAGACGATCTGCAAGCTCTCCACCCCCAACCTTTCGTCGCTCAATCAGGGCGTCGAGCAGGGCGGCTACGACGTGGCGCGCCTGATCGACCGGCTGATCCGTAACCCCGAAGCGGAGTGGGAGGACGTCATGGTGATGCCGACCCACATCGTCACGCGGCAATCGACCGACATCTACGCCAACAACGATCCGCACATCGCCGAAGTGCTGCGCTACATCCATGAGAACATCAGCCAGAAAATCACGGTCAACGAACTCGTGAAGCTGGTCCCCCTGTCGCGCCGCCTGCTCGAAACCCGTTTCAAGAAGAGCATGGGCACCTCCATCTACGACTATATCATACAGGTCCGCATCGAAAAGATGATGCAGCTGCTCTGCGAAGGCCAGAGCGTCTCCGAAGCGGCCGCCGAGCTGGGGTTCTCCGACATCAAGAACGTCTCGCGCACCTTCCGCCAGCTCAAGGGCATCACCCCCTCGGAATACCGCGAACAGTTCGCGCCCAAAAGACGGTGATCCGCCCGGCGGGCCGTTCCCAATATCCGGGCGCCCGAATTCCCAATACCTCCCCTCCTGTCTTTTCCGCCGGTTTCATTAATTATACGGCCAACTGTCATACCCGCCAACCGCCCCGCAAATCCATGCACAAAAAAAAGCAGCGGCCCCTCAAAGGCCGCCGCTTAGTTCTGTTCGACCGTCCTGCGGTCAGAGCGTCACACCGCCCCGCAGGCGGATATCCTCGCACGACGATCCCACGAAGATGTTGAAGTCGCCCGGCTCGGTCACGAACCCGTGCGAGAAGATGTCGTAGAAGCGGAAGGCTTCGTCGGTCAGCATCACTTCGACGCGCTTTTGTTCGCCTTTCTTCAGGAAGATTTTCTCATAACCTTTCAACTCCTTGGCAGGACGCGGCACGCTGGCTTCGACGTCGCCCACATAGACCTGCGCCACCTCGGCGGCGTCCATACCGCCCGTGTTCCTCACGGCGAACGACACGACCACCCCGCCGTCGCACTTCTCGACCTTCAGGTCCGAATACTCGAACGTCGAATAGCTCAGTCCGTAACCGAAGGGATAGAGCGGCTTCACCCCGCTGCGCTCGTAACCGCGGTAGCCGACAAACACGCCTTCATTATAAGTAACGCGCTTCTGCAGGGTGTTCTTGCGGTGGGTGCGCGCCACATTCTCGTAATAGCTGCCCAGCGTCGGATTGTCCTCGGCGCGGCGCTCGACGGAGATCGGCAGGCGGCCGCTGGGCGAGATCCGCCCCGTTACGATCTCGGCGATCGCCTGACCGCCCTGCTGTCCGGGATACCACGCCATCAGAATCGCTTTAGCCTTATCGTCGAACGTCGAGAAATCGACACCGCCGCCGCTGTTGACGACCACGATCAGATTCTCGTTGAGCGCCGCGAGCCGGGCGATCTCTTCGGACTGCCCTTCGGGCAGCGCAAAGGTCCGATCGGAATTCTCCTTTTCGTTGGAGCTGTCGAATCCGGCGCAGTAGATCACGGCGTCGGCCCGGACGATCCGGGCATCCTCGGCGCGGGGATCGGCGGTCATATAGCCGAACGACACCTCGGCCGACGAGGCGTTGTCGAAATATTCCAACCGCAGCGCGTATTTCCGGCCGGCCTTCATTTCGACGCTCCCCTTGCGGGTCGTCGCGCTGTGGTTGCCCCAGTCGGCGAGCACCTCTTCGCCGTCCACGAAGAGCCGGTAACCGTCGTCGCCGCGCATGACCAGCGAAGCCGTGCAGTCGGATTCGGGAACGAACACGCCGGTCCAGCGGATCGAGAAGCCGTCGGCGGGAAGCCCTTCGGCCGGCGCCTTATCCTTCCAGTTGAAGCCGATTCTCGTATCGACGCGCGTCAGCGCGGGAGTTCCCTCGAAACGCTTGTTGGCGAAGTACTCGCCCCTGAGTCCCGGCGTTTTGCAGTCGGCCGAGGTGTAGACCATGCCCTGAGCGGCCATATCGCTCGCCGAAGGGAGATTGCCCAAAACCGTCACCCTGTATTTCTTGCCCATCATCTGCATGCCCTCGCCGACCGAAACCGTCGAGAAGGGATGCACGAAACCGCTGCCGCCGCCCGTCGGGATATTGCCCGAATTGGGTCCCAGCACCACGATATCGCGCTGTTTGGTCAGCGGCAGGAAAGCCCCGTCGTTCTTGAGCAGCACCACACCCCCGCGCGCCACGTCGAGCGCCGCAGCGTCCGAGAAGGGATTGCATTCGGGAATAGCGGGGTCGAGCTGTTGGCGGTCCAAAAATCCGAACGCGATGAGCGTCTGGAGGATATGCTGACATTTCAGGTCGATCGTACGTTCCGACACCACGCCCGATTCGATGAGCGGACGCAGGTTGCGGGCGTTCATAAACCGGGCGCTCGGCATCTCCAGATCGAGTCCCCGGTTGGCGGCGCCCTCGGCCGAATAGGTGGCGTTCCAGTCGGACATGAAGATTCCTTCGAAGCCCCACATCCCGCGCAGAATATCGACCGCAAGCTGCTCGTTCTCGGTCGCATGCTGGCCGTTGACGAGGTTGTAACTCGACATCACGGCGCCCACGCCGGCCTGCTCGACCGCCTTGCGGAAGGCCGGGAGATAAATTTCATGGAGCGTACGCTCGTCGATATCGGAACTCACCTGATGACGGTCCCACTCCTGATTGTTGCCCGCAAAGTGTTTGATCGTCGCCATAACTCCTTCGGACTGCATGCCCTCGATATACTGCACGGCGGTCTCCGACGCCAGATAGGGGTCCTCGCCGAAGTACTCGAAGTTACGGCCGCACAGGGGCGAACGGTAGATATTGACGCCGGGTCCCAGCATGATATGCACGCCGCGGGCGCGGGCGTCCTGCCCCAGACCGCGTCCCATATCGCGCACCAGCGCCCGGTCCCAAGTCGCCGCGGCGGCCACGCCGCAGGGGAACATCGTACTGCGGGTATTGTTGCGTACGCCCTGCGGACCGTCGGCCATCCGGATTTCGGGAATGCCCAGACGCGGAACGGCCCTGATATAGAATTCGTTGTAACCGCCGATATAATCGATTTTTTCATCGAGAGTCATCTGTCCGACCAGTTCGGCGGCGCGCTCTTTGGCCTGCGGCGGGATAGGCTGCGCGGCGGCGGACGATACGAACGCGACCGCCAGCACGGCAACAAGAGTTTTTTTCATCGGGTTGAAGTTTTAATGGTTTATGCAAAGAAAGTAAAAATATTCCGAAAAGCATCGGATCGGAAATAAAAACTTCCGAACCGAAACCAGCGGCCGGCCGGACCGTTCACGATAATACACACCCGCGCCACAGACAGCCCCTAAGCCGGAGCAATATTTTTCATCATCGGAGAGCGAGCCAATACATATATGAAAAGAAATTAGTATCTTTGCGCTTCGGCCCGCAGGAGAGTTCCCGCCGGATGCTGCCGGGCAGCATCGCCGACGTCCGCGCAGGACGCGCAGCGGATGCTGAACGCACGCAAACCTCCGTCCGCACACGCTTAATGCGCAGGACACGCAGCAACCGTCGCCCGCACCGCCTGCGGTGCAGGATGCGCGGAAGATGCCGGACACGCGACAACCGCCGTCCGTACGGAACGCTCCGGGCCGCAGACAACCGATTCGAAACAAACAAGATAATTCAATGGCTTTACAGTGTGGCATCGTGGGTCTTCCGAACGTCGGCAAATCGACCCTTTTCAACTGCCTGTCCAACGCGAAGGCGCAGGCGGCGAACTTTCCCTTTTGCACCATCGAACCCAACGTGGGCGTAATCACCGTCCCCGACCGGCGGCTCGTCCGGCTGGCCGAGATCGACAAACCCAAGCGGGTGATTCCGACCACCATCGAAATCGTCGATATCGCCGGACTGGTCAAAGGCGCGTCGAAAGGCGAAGGACTGGGCAACAAGTTCCTCGCCAACATCCGCAACACGCACGCCATCATCCACGTACTGCGCTGCTTCGACAACGGCAACATCACCCATGTGGACGGCTCGATCGACCCCGTGCGCGACAAGGGCATCATCGACACCGAGCTGCAGCTCAAGGACCTCGAAACGATCGAAAACCGGCTGGGCAAGACCCAGAAGCAGGCGGCCGTGGGCGGCGACAAGAACGCCAAACGTCAGGTCGAACTGCTGCTGCAATACAAATCGGTGCTGGAGCAGGGCCGCAGCGCCCGCACGGTCGAACTGGAGAAGGAGGACCGCAAACTGGTCGCCGACCTCAACCTGCTGACCGACAAACCGGTGCTGTACGTCTGCAACGTCGATGAAAAGAGCGCCGCTACGGGCAACGCCTACACCGAGGCGGTCCGTGCGGCCATCGCCGACGAAAAAGCCGAAATGCTCATCGTCGCCGCCGCCACCGAAGCCGACATCGCCGAGCTGGAAAGCTACGAGGAGCGGCAGATGTTCCTCGAAGACCTCGGCCTCGAAGAGTCGGGCGTCGAGCGCCTGATCAAATCGGCCTACAAACTGCTCAACCTCGAAACGTTCTTCACCACCGGCGCCGACGAGTCGCGCGCATGGACCTACGTCCGCGGCATGAAGGCCCCGCAGACGGCCGGCGTCATCCACACCGATTTCGAGAAGGGATTCATCCGCGCCGAAGTGATCAAATACGACGACTACGTGACGCTGGGGTCGGAAAAAGCCTGCCGCGACGCGGGCAAGATCGGCGTCGAAGGCAAGGAGTACGTCGTGCAGGACGGCGACATCATGCACTTCCTGTTCAACGTCTGACCCGAAGAGAGACCAAACACGGAACAATATATAAACAGCATATCATTATGTCCAGACCCGTAAGAGTGCGCTTTGCACCCAGCCCCACGGGGCCGCTCCACATCGGCGGCGTCCGCACGGCCCTCTACAACTACCTTTTCGCCCGTCAGCACGGCGGTGTGATGATCCTCCGCATCGAGGACACCGACTCGCAGCGTTTCGTGCCGGGCGCCGAAGAGTATATCCTCGAATCGCTCAAATGGTGCGGCATCGAGATCGACGAAGGCGTCGGCGCGGGAGGTCCCCACGCCCCCTACCGCCAGAGCGAACGCCGCGAAATCTACCTCAAATACGCCCTCCAGCTCGTCGATGCAGGCTGGGCCTACTACGCTTTCGACACCGCCGAAGAGCTGGACGCCCTGCGCCGCGAAGCCGAGGAGCGCGGCGAAGCGTTCGCCTACAATTATGCCGTGCGCGAAAAGCTGGCCACGTCGCTGGCGCTGCCGGCCGACGAGGTGAAGGCACGCATCGAACGCGGCGACCAGTGGGTGATCCGCTTCCGGATGCCCGAAAACCAGACCGTCGAAATGGACGACCTGATCCGCGGCCATGTGGAGGTGAACACCTCGACGCTCGACGACAAGGTGCTTTACAAATCGGCCGACGCACTGCCCACCTACCACCTCGCCAACATCGTGGACGACTACCTAATGGAGGTCTCGCACGTCATCCGCGGCGAGGAGTGGCTGCCTTCGCTGCCGCTGCACTACCTGCTCTACCGGGCCTTCGGCTGGCAGGAGCGTCAGCCCCGCTTCGCCCACCTGCCCCTGCTCCTCAAACCCACGGGCGGCGGCAAACTCTCGAAGCGCGACGGCGACAAGATGGGATTCCCGGTATTCCCGCTCTTCTGGACCTCCCCGACGGGCGAAACGGCCCGCGGCTACCGCGAGGACGGCTATTTCCCCGAAGCATTCATCAACATGCTGGCGCTGCTGGGCTGGAACCCCGGCACCGAACAGGAGATCTTCTCGATGCAAGAGCTGATCGACAGCTTCTCGCTGGAGCGCGTCTCGAAATCGGGCGCACGCTTCCAGCCCGACAAAGCCAAATGGTTCAACGCCCAGTACATGCACCACAAGAGCGACGCCGAGCTGGCTGCGCTGTTCCAGCCCATCCTGCGCGACCACGGTATCGAAGTCGCGGACGAGGTCGCAGGCCGGGCCGCAGGCATCATGAAGGAGCGCGCCACGTTCATCACCGACCTCTGGGACCTCACGTCGTTCTTCTTCACGGCGCCGGCCGAATACGAGGAGAAGCAGACCCGGAAGTACTGGAAGGGCCAAAACCCCGAAATCCTGCGCGAGCTGCGCGGCGTACTGGCCTCGATCGACGACTTCTCGAAAGAGAACACCGAACAAATCGTCCACGGCTGGATCGAAGAGAAGGGATACGGCATGGGACAGGTGATGAACACGCTGCGGCTGGCGCTCGTAGGCGCGGGCAAAGGTCCCGGCATGTACGACGTCACGGCGTTCATCGGCCGCGAAGAGACCCTGCGCCGCATCGACCATATCCTCGCAACCTTAAAACCCGCAGAATAATGGTACAGATCGAACAACACGTATGGGGCATGACGCCGGAGGGCGAAGCCATCATCCTCTACACGATGCGCAACGATAAGGGCGCCGAAGTGAAAATCTCGAATTTCGGGGCCGCCATCGTCTCCGTCACGATGCCCGACCGTGAGGGCCGCATGGCCGACGTGGTGCTGGGCTACAAGCATCCCGAAGGCTACTTCTTCGACGGAGCCGCGTCGGGCAAGAGCGTGGGCCGCTGCGCCAACCGCATCGCCTTCGGCCGCATGACCGTCGAGGGAAAGGAGTACGCGCTCGAAGTGAACAACGGCCCCAACCACCTGCACGGCGGCACGAAGAACTTCGCCAACCGCATCTGGGAGAGCCGTGTGGAGACCAACCGCGTGGTCATGTCGCTCCTTTCGGAGGACGGCGACCAGAATTACCCCGGCGAACTGAACGTCGAGGCCGTGTTCGATTTCGACGATGAGAATGCGCTCGAAATAACCTATCTGGCCCGGACGGACAAAACGACGGTGGTGAACCTCACCAACCACGTCTATTTCAACCTCGCGGGCGAAGGCAGCGGGTCGGTCCTCGACCACCAGCTGCGCCTGAACAGCTCGCAGGTGCTCGAAATGAACGACAAGCAGATCCCCACAGGCCGGCTGCTCGACGCAGCGGGCACGCCGCAGGACTTCCGCGAATTCCGTCCGTTCCGCCCCGGCATCGACTCGGAGTTCAACCACATCCGCGATTTCAAGGGGTACGACCACCCGTTCGTCATCGACGGCTGGAAGCCCAACATTCTGGGCGAGGTCGGCTGTCTGCGCGAACATACTTCGGGCCGCTGCGTGACGGTGCTTTCGTCGCAGCCCAGCGTGATGATCTACACCGGCAACTGGCTCGCGGGCGGATGCCCCGAAACCAAGTCGGGCGGCCGTTACAACGACTACGACGGCGTGGCGATCGAATGTCAAAACCACCCCGACGCCGTCAACCACCCCGAATTCCCGTCGCCGCTGCTCAGACCCGGCGAAACCTACTGTCAGAAAATCGTATTCCGGTTCGGGACTTTCGCATAGGCGGCGGAGAACCGCGGCGCAACCAAAACAAACTCCCGGCACCGGCCGGACACGGGCAGATACGCTGCTCGGCAATAACGCAGTAACGCGGGCATACGCCCGCGTTACTGCGTTATCCGCGTTACTTACGATCCGCCGCGCAGCCGGAAATGACTTAGCGTAAAAAAGCGACTATTGTCCGACGCCCGTAATCGGACGCTCACCGGGCCGAGGGGCGCATACGCGCCGAACAGTTAGCGTAAAAACGGCCGTAAGTTTGTTTTTCATCCGCCGAATGGATAATTTTACGTCTGCAACCTAAAACCAGCCCCATGTCCATCCAGATGAACCAATCGCTGTCGGTAGACTGCGCCGTGTTCGGTTTCAACGGCAAGTCGCTCAAAGTGCTGCTGATCGAGCGGCGCTACTATGCCCCCGACACCCGTCTCGACAAGCTCAAACTGCCGGGCGCCATGATTCTCGACAACGAGACGCTGCCGCAGGCCGCCTACCGTGTGCTCGAAGAGGCCACCGGACTGCGGGACGTATACCTCAAACAGATGGATATATTCTCCGATCCCAACCGGGTGAGCGGTGAGGAGCTGGAGTGGATCAACCGCTATCACGGCATACGGACCGAACGCGTGGTGACGGTGGGATATTACGCGCTGGTGAAGCTCGACACCCGTACCGTCGCCTACACCACGGCCAAGGGCGCGCAATGGGTCGATGTCGATTCGATCCAGCGGCTGGCGATGGACCACAAGCAGATACTTTCGGCGGCGCTGGCGGTTCTCTGCCGCGAGATGCTGCAATCGCCCGTGGCTTTCGAACTGCTGCCACGCAAACTCACCATCCGCGCGCTCCAAAACCTCTACAGCGCAGTGCTGGGCATCGAAATCGACAACCGCAACTTCCGCAAGAAGATACTCGCGTCGGGGTTTCTGACCCCGACCGCAGAACGGGAACAGGGCGTAGCCCACAAGCCGGCGCAATATTATACCTTTAATAAAAACGCCTACAAAAAGGCGCTCAAGGCGAAGCTGAAGCTGGGATTCATCAACAACTGGAGGTATTGATCCATAACAACAGATAACATATGAAAAGTTTAGGCATAGACATAGGCTCTTCGTCGGTCAAGGTATCGTTGCTGGACATCGCGTCGGGCGAGTGCGCGGCCTCGTCCGCCAACCCCGCGACCGAAATGCCCATCGGATCGCCGCAGAGCGGCTGGGCCGAGCAGGACCCCGAAATGTGGTGGCATTACGTCTGCGAAGGCATTCGGACCATTGCGGCGCAGGGCTTTGCAATGAGCGACGTGGTGTCGGTGGGCATCACCTACCAGATGCACGGACTGGTCTGTCTCGACAGGCAAGGACGCCCGCTGCGCCCCTCAATCATCTGGTGCGACTCGCGCGCCGTGGAGATCGGGGCCGAAGCGCTGGAAGGCATCGGACGGGAGTTCTGTCTCGCGCATACGCTCAACTCACCGGGCAACTTCACTGCGTCGAAACTGGCGTGGGTAAGGCGCAACGAACCCGGCATATTCGCGCAGATATACAAATTCATGCTCCCCGGCGACTACATCGCCTACCGCCTTTCGGGACGCATGTCCACCTCCGTCAGCGGCCTTTCGGAGCAGATACTCTGGGACTTCGAAGAGGAGCGGCGGGCCGACTTCGTGGCCGGGTGGTACGGCATTCCGCAGGAGACGATCCCCGAAGCCGGCGTCTCGATCGGCACGGAGGCCTGCACGGACGAAGCGGCCGAACGGCTGCTGGGCATCCCCGCAGGCACTCCGATCTCCTACCGCGCCGGGGACCAGCCCAACAACGCCTTTTCGCTCAACGTCATGGAGGCGGGCGAAGTCGCCGCAACAGGCGGCACGAGCGGCGTGTTATACGGCGTCACGGACAAACGCCAAGCCGACCCGCAGTCGCGCGTGAACACCTTCGTCCACGTCAATCACACGGCCAGCAATCCCCGTTACGGCATTCTGCTCTGCATCAACGGCACGGGCATCATGAACTCGTGGATACGCCGCAACGTCACGCAGGAGAGGCTCGACTATGCGGAGATGAACCGGCTGGCCGCAAGCGTCCCGGCAGGTTCCGAAGGGCTGTCGGTCGTACCCTTCGGCAACGGAGCCGAACGGATGCTCTGCAACCGCTGCCCCGGAGCCGGAATCATCGGACTGGACCTCAACCGCCACACCACGGCGCACCTCCTGCGTGCGACGCAGGAGGGCATCGCCTACTCCTTCCGCTACGGCATCGACATCATGCGCGGGCTGGGAGTGCGCCCCGACGTCATCCGCGCAGGCGCAGCAAACTTGTTCCTCTCGCCGCTTTTCCGGCAGACGCTCTCGACGCTCACGGGCGCCCGCATCGAACTGTTCAATACCGACGGCGCGCTGGGCGCAGCCCGCGGCGCGGCGCTGGGCGCCGGCTACTACAAGACGCGCGGCGAAGCGTTCGCCGCATTGCGCAGGCTGGAGGTCGTGGAACCCGCCGAAGCTGACAGAGAGACGCTGGAAGAAGGTTACCGGGCATGGGTCCGGGAAGTGGAGAAAAGAATGGAATAACAACTTAACAAATCATTCAATATCATGGCATCAAAACAGTATTTCCCCACCGTGGGACAGATCGAATTCGAAGGCCCGGAGTCGAAGAACCCGATGGCTTTCCGTTACTACGACCCCGAAAAAGTCGTGAAAGGCCGCAAGATGAAGGATTGGTTCCGTTTCTCGATGGCGTGGTGGCACACCCTCTGCGCCGAAGGCGGCGACCAGTTCGGCGGCGGCACCAAAACCTTCCCGTGGAACGAGTCCGCATGTCCGATCGAGCGCGCGAAAGCCAAGATGGACGCGGGTTTCGAATTCATGCGGAAGATCGGCATCGAGTACTATTGTTTCCACGACGTAGACCTCGTGGACGAAGCCGCGACGCCCGAAGAGTACGAAAAGAACCTCCGCCAGATCGTAGCCTACGCCAAGCAGAAGCAGGACGAAACCGGCATCAAACTGCTATGGGGCACGGCCAACGTCTTCGGCCACGCCCGCTACATGAACGGCGCCGCGACCAACCCCGACTTCGACGCCGCGGCCCGCGCCATGCTGCAGATCAAGAACGCCATCGACGCCACGATCTTTCTGGGCGGCGAGAACTACGTCTTCTGGGGCGGACGCGAAGGCTACATGTCGCTGCTCAATACCGACATGAAGCGCGAAAAGGAGCACATGGCCACCATGCTGCGCATGGCCCGCGACTACGCCCGTTCGAAGGGGTTCAAGGGCAACTTCCTGATCGAGCCCAAACCGATGGAGCCGATGAAGCACCAGTACGACGCCGACACGGAGACCGTCATCGGGTTCCTGCGGGCGCACGGGCTGGACAAGGATTTCAAGGTCAATATCGAGGTCAATCACGCCACGCTTGCCGGACACACCTTCGAGCACGAGTTGCAGTGCGCCGTCGATGCCGGGATGCTCGGCTCGATCGACGCCAACCGCGGCGACTACCAGAACGGCTGGGACACCGACCAGTTCCCGATCGACCTCTACGAAATGGTGCAAGCGATGATGGTCATCGTCCGCGGCGGCGGCCTGCAGGGCGGCGGCACGAACTTCGACGCCAAGACGCGCCGCAATTCGACCGACCCCGAAGACATCTTCATCGCCCACATCGCCGCGATGGACGTCATGGCCCGCGCGTTGCTCATCGCCGCCGACATTCTCGACGACTCGCCCTACGAAAAGATGCTCGCCGAACGTTACGCCTCCTACGACTCAGGCGAAGGCCGGCTCTTCGAGGAGGGCAAGCTCACGCTGGAGCAGGTCGCCGACTACGCCCGCCGGCACGAACCCGTCCAGCGCAGCGGCAAACAGGAGCTGTTCGAAGCGATCGTGAACATGTATATCTGACCTTATGACTAAAACCCAAGAAACCGGGAGCCGCGCCTATCTGCTTTCGATCGTGCTGGTGGCCATCATCGGCGGCCTGCTGTTCGGTTACGACACGGCCGTGGTGTCGGGAGCCGAGCAGGCCCTAGACCAGTTCTTCCGCAGTGCGGCGGACTTCACCTACACGCCGTGGATGCACGGCTTCACCGCATCGAGCGCGCTGGTGGGCTGCATCGTCGGCGGTGCGCTGTCGGGCCTGCTGGCCTCGCGTCTGGGACGCAAACGCACGCTCGTCGCGGCGGCCGTGCTGTTCTTCGTCTCGGCCGTCGGCTCGTGGCGGCCCGAAAGCGGCATCCTGCCCTACGGCGAGGCGTCGCTGCCGCTGCTGGCGTCGTTCAACATCTACCGCATTCTGGGCGGTATCGGCGTGGGACTTGCCTCGGCCGTGTGTCCGATGTACATTGCCGAAATCTCGCCCGCGAAGATCCGCGGCACGCTCGTCTCGTGCAACCAGTTCGCCATCATCTTCGGCATGCTGGTCGTCTACTTCGTGAACTATCTGATCCGCAACCAGCTGGGCGACACGGGCGAAGCCATTCAGGCCGCCAGGGTCTCCGTCGGCTGGCGCAGGATGTTCCTCAGCGAAGCGTTCCCCGCGGCGACCTTCCTGCTGCTGATCCTCTTCGTGCCCGAAACCCCGCGTTACCTGACCCTCACCGGACGCGATCAGAAGGCATTGCAGGTGCTCACGCGCATCAACGGCGCGGCCGAGGCCCGCACGATTCACACCGAAATCCGCCGGACGGTACACGCCAAGACCGAGCGGCTCTTCGCCTACGGCGCAGCGGTGATCCTGATCGGCATCCTGCTCTCGTTTTTCCAGCAGGCCATCGGCATCAACGTCGTGCTCTACTACGCCCCGCGCATCTTCGCCGGAATGGGCGCGTCGGGCGACGCTTCGATGCTCCAGACCGTGGTGATGGGCGTGGTCAACATCCTCTTTACGGTCGTGGCGATCTTCACCGTGGACCGCGTGGGCCGCAAACCGCTGCTCATCGTCGGTTCGGCGGGTATGATGATCGGCATGGCCGCCCTTGCGGCGCTTTCGTTCACCGGGTCGATCGGCATTGCGGCGCTGGTCTTCATCATCATCTACACCGCATCGTTCATGATGTCGTGGGGCCCGATCTGCTGGGTGCTGATCTCCGAAATCTTCCCCAACACGATCCGCTCGCAGGCCGTGGCCGTAGCCGTGGCTGCGCAGTGGATCTCGAATTTCCTCGTCTCGGCGACCTTCCCGTCGCTGAGTGCATGGAGCGTCGGTGGCACCTACTGCATCTATGCCCTGATGGCGCTCGCATCGGCACTCTTCGTCTGGAAATGGGTACCCGAAACCAAGGGCAGAACCCTCGAAGAGATGTCGAAACTCTGGCGGAAAAACGGCGACTGAGCCGCGGCAAAAACCGGACGTCGCAACAACGGGCAACCGGACCGGGCGGACCTTGAGACCGGGCATTGCCGGTAACAGAGCGTCCCGGCCGGGAGACTCAGGCACCCGGCCATCTCCGACAGCAAGGACCCCGGAGGCGCAATCCGAAAGCCGGGAGCATCGCAGGTTGCCGGCGGGCAGGCGGATACGCAGGCGTAACCGGGCAACGCAGGCAGCAGAACAACGGACCAAAAGAGCCGAAAGAGCAGTCCGAACCCGATTCGCAAGGAAAAGTCATCGGCCGCAGTGCAACGACGCGGGCACATGCCCGCGTCGTTGCATTATCGTCACGAAACCATCGGACAACCGTTCCTGCTTGCACCTGCTGAGTTTTTCAGAAATTCTTCACATCCCGCTCCCGATTTCCCGAATCTTTTATTACCTTTGCCGTCGATATTTCGAAGGGGTGCCTTACTATCAGGCTGAGATTATACCCATTGAACCGGATACGGGTAATGCCGAAACCGGGATGCATAATCTTTCAACGCATACCCCTTTTCAGTTCATTAACTTTTAAAAGTTCAGACATGAAAAGGTTTCTACTTCCCATCGCGGCCGTCGCGCTCTGCGTCGCCGCAAACACGGCGAGCGCCGAGAATCCGGCAAACGCCGAGAATCCGGCAAACGCCGAGAATCCGGCAAACGCCGTAATTACCGCTGCGGCCGAAACTCCGGCTGCCGTCTCCCTCACCGCAGGCGTAACGAACGCCGCAACCGCCGCAGACGCGACACGATCCGCGGCGTTTGTCACGGCAGCTGCCGTTCCCCCTGCAAAGACAAGCGAAGCGATCACGGCAGCCGCCGGGCCGGGCCGGCCCGAAGACTCCGTGCGCATGTACCGCCTGCAGGAGATCGAGGTGACCGCCACGCGCGCATCGGGCAGCACGCCGGTCGCCTATACCGACCTTTCGCACGAAGCGATCGCCCGCAACAGCTACGGATTCGACATTCCGTCGGTGCTGGCGCTGACTCCCTCGATGATCGCCACCAACGAAACGGGCATCGGCATCGGCGGCACGTCGATGCGCCTGCGCGGAACCGACGCCACACGGCTCAACGTCACCATCAACGGCGTCTCGATGAACAACCCCGACTCGCACTCGATGTACTGGTACGACACGCCCGACCTCATCTCGTCGGTCGGCACGATGCAGATCCAGCGCGGCGCGGGCATCTCGACCAACGGCACGGGCGCCTTCGGCGGCGCGGTCAATATGTCCACGGCCCCGCTCGAAACCGAGTTCGGCGGCGACGTCTCGCTCTCGTACGGATCGTACAACACCAACAAACAGGCCGTGCACGTCTCGTCGGGGCTGATGGGCGGCCATTGGACGGTGGACGCACGCCTGACGCGCCTCTCCTCGGACGGCTACATCCGCCGCGGAGGGACCTCCCTCACCTCCTACATGTTCCAAGGCGGCTATTACAACGGCAACACGATGCTCAAGCTGGTTTCGTTCGGCGGCAAGGCCAAAACCAACCTCAGCTACAACGGCGCCACGCGCGACGAGATGCGTCTCAATGGCCGCCGTTACAACAGCAGCGGCATGTACTCTACCTCGGACGCCTACTCCCACCGCATCTGGAACAGCGAGGACGGGGAGTGGCAGCAGGTGAACTTCTACGACGACGAGACCGACAACTACCTGCAGATCAACAACCAGCTGATCCTCAGCCAGCGGCTGGGCGACCGATGGACGCTGAGCGCCACGGCCTTCTACACCTACGGTTACGGCTACTACAAGCAGTACAAGGACGACGCCAAGCTCTTCGAATACCTCTTCCCCGACCATCTGGCCTACCAGACCGACGACCAAGGCAATTTCGTGACGGACGGCGACGGCGAACGCATCGCCGTGCGCAGGGACCTGATCCGCGAAAAACTCATGCGCAACCACTTGGGCGGCCTGAACGCTGCGGCGGCCTACGCCGCGGACAACCTCGACCTCGCCTTCGGCGGTTCGTGGAGCTATTACAGCTGTCCCCACTGGGGCGAGCTGGACTGGATGCAGGAGACCGATCCCGCCGACTACCGCAGCAAACGCTGGTACGACAACGACGTGGACAAGCAGGACGCCAACCTCTTCGCACGCGCCAACTGGACCGTAGCCCGCGGACTTAACCTCTTCGCCGACATGCAGTACCGCTACGTTCACTACAAGGCATGGGGCGTGAACGACAACTACGACGAAGCGAGCGGGGGCATGCAGCCCATCGACGTGGACGAGACATCCCACTTCTTCAACCCCCGCGCCGGCGTCAGCTACACGCTCGCCAAGCGTCACAACTTCTACTTCTCGTTCGCCGTGGCGCAGAAGGAGCCGACGCGCAGCGACTTCACGGACCGCTACATGTTCTCCGGCGACGACTCGTACCCCTCGTCCGAGAAACTCTACGACTACGAACTGGGCTATGACTACTCGTCGCCCCGTTTCAGCGCGGGCGTGAACCTATACTACATGAAGTACAAGGACCAGCTGGTGCATACGGGCATGGTCAACGACAGCTCCGACGCACTGAACGTCAACGTGCCCGACAGCTACCGCCGCGGCATCGAGCTGACGGCTTCGTGGCGCGTGACCGGATGGTTCACCGCCGGCGCCAACGCCACCTTCAGCCAGAACCGGATCGAGAACTATGTGGACGCACTCTCGAACAGCCCCACCTACGGGCAGAATCTGGGCGAGCGGACCATCTCCTACTCGCCGTCGGCCATGGGGTCGCTGTTTCTGGACTTCCATTACCGGGGCTTCGAAGCCGTGCTGCACACGCAGGCCGTAGGCAAACAGTACTTCACCAATGACGAGAACGAGACACTCTCGCTCGACCGCTACTGCGTCACCAACCTCAATCTGGGCTACACGTTCCGCACCCGCGCCGCCCGGAGCGTGCGGCTGGGCCTGCAGATCAACAACCTCTTCAACGCCGAGTACGAAAGCAACGGCTACGGCTATTCGTACATGGACACGTGGAGCGAGCCCACGCCCCGGCGCATCGACATGGCCTACTACTTCGCGCAGGCGCCCCTGAACGTGCTGGCCAACGTCACGGTGAAGTTCTGACGGGCAAATTCCGTCCTCCCGGAACCCGATCCGGATGGACGCAACGCAGATAAAACGATGGATTGGAAACTTATCCTGCAGATCGCCGGCGTGATGCTGGGGCTGCTCTATCTCTGGCTCGAATACCGCGCCGACATCCGGCTGTGGATCGTGGGACTCGTCATGCCGCTGGTCCACGGCGCGCTCTACTACAAGGCGGGGCTGTACGCCGACTGCTCGATGCAGGTCTACTACGTGCTGGCAGGACTCTACGGATGGCTCGTGTGGCGAAACGCCCCACACAAAAAAGCCAAGACGGCCCGGAACGCGGCAGCAGGACAACCAGCCCAAACAGCCGGAAGCGAAGCACTCGCGGGGGGACACAACAGCCAACCGGACCGGAACACAACGGCGGGACATAGCGACCAAACGGCCTGCAATGCAGGACCCGAAGCGGCCCAAACAGCCCGGAGCGCAGAACCCGCCGCCGTCCGGATCGGGCATACGCCCCTGTGCTATGCAGCAGGACTGACCGCAGTCTACGCCGCGGCGCACACCGGAATCTATTTCCTGCTCTCCCGATTCACCAACAGTACCGTGCCCTTCTGGGACGCGATGACCACGGCGGCAAGCATCGTGGCGATGTGGATGCTCTCGCGCAAATACATCGAACAGTGGCTCGTCTGGCTGGCCGTCGATCTGATAACGATCGGGCTGTATCTCTACAAGGGAATCCCCCTCACCGCGGGACTCTACGCCCTCTACTCGGCGCTGGCCGTGGCCGGATACCTGCGCTGGCGCAAGCTCGCGGCACAAGAAACGACCGGCGCCGCAAAGTAACGCAGGCGAAGAATCACTACGGCACAAGGCGCCGCCGACGCTGAGCAACACAACGCGAGTGAGACACAGCAGAGCCGCACAACGCGGAACGGCGCCGGCACTGGGCCGCCGAAACTCGGCGACCATTACGAATAACGCAGTAACGCAGGGTAAGTCCCACGTTACTGCGTTATTGCATCCGGTTCTTGTTCGCTGAGAAAGACGACGCTCCGGCGCATCGGAGTCCCTGCCCGGCAAAGAGCGAAGCCTGCCCCGAAAACCTTCTCCGCGTCCCTATTCCGGCAGGCCGTGCTCCCCGACATAGGCGAGGATCTCCTCGCGCAGCGCCTTGGGCGTCACGCTGCACCGCAGCACCAGCAGGTAAGAGTTGCGAATCTGCTCGCGGATAAAGCCGTCGGGCAGGTCGCCCGTGGTGCGGACGGCGTTCCAGTGGCGTTTGTTGAAGTGCCACGCCGCACTCACCTCGTCGTACTGCTCACGCAGCAGCACGGCTTCGGCCGGATCGCATTTCACGGCGACCCATTCGAATTCGGCCATGTCGGCGCAGGCGAACATCTTGCCCCCGACCTTGTAGACAAGGGTCGTTTCGTCGAAGGGCGTAGTCTCTTCGGCCATCGGCAGCGACAGACAGTAGTCGCGGAAAGTCAGTACATCCATAATCGATCGTTTTTTCGTTCCGGTCCGGCACAATTCCGTCGCAGCGGCGCATTTCCACGGCCGGCCGGAATTACTCGCCACCCAAAGATATATAATTTTTGGCACACGTATTGCGTCCTGCTCCCAAGTAAAACCAAAATCAAGGAAACGATGAAAAAAATTCTCCTCTGTATCTGCCTGCTGTCGACATTCGCAGCGGGTCTGGTCGGCTGCTCGCAGCAGCGGCAATGGAATCACGAACAGCGCAAAGCGATGCGCGAAGCCCTGCGCAGCTACCGTCAGATGGTCTATCTCGACGACCTTTCGGACGATGAATTCGTGCTCTTTACCGACGAGGTGGCCGGTGATCTGGAAGGGGCCTACCCCGTCTATACGACCTTCGTCGAAATGCCGGGCGTGACCGACACGGTCGACATGATCGTCGTCACGACCATCGTGGACGAACTGAACGCCGACGCACACAACATGCGCCATATTTATCCGTACAACTATCTGGTGGCGCAGGGCGTGCTCCCCGCCGGGCTGGACCACCAGCAGCAGAAGGCTTTCTACAACTGCTTCGCTGGCAAGGTGAACGCTGCCTACAGCACCATGTCGCAGTTCTTCAACGCCATACTGGCCGACACGACCGACATGTCGCAGATTCGTCAGATGGAAGCCGGATGCGCCAACGACCTCTTCGACTGGGTGATTACCGAAGTGGAGGTGACCGAGACCGCCGACTGACAGAACCGGGACCGCATAACCGGGACAACCGGAATCGCACGGCAAACGACGCGCAGCCGCACGGTCCGCGCACAAAAAAGGCAGGCTTTTGCAAAAGCCTGCTTTTTTTGTTTCAGATTCTCATCGGTTCACATACCCGATCGACGAACAACCCGATAACGGAACGTCAAAAAACAGCCGCGACGAATTCACAGCATTATTCAACAGGAAGATTGTACTGTTTCAAAAACGAGAGTTTATCCCAATACCCTCTCTGAAAGACGATTTTATCGTTTTTCACATGAAAAAATCCACATCCGCGAAGTCCGAGCTGATCTTTCCATTCCATTATCGCCCATTCTCCATCTTCAAAAATATTCTCTACGATACAAACCATTTCAGCCGTTGCAAATTCATTTGCAAACATTTCACGGATCGCCGTTTTTCCTACCACCGGTTTATTCGCAACCTGATGGTTTACCGCATCTTCGGCATACAGCTCCGTAAGACGGACCGCATCGGCGGCATTAAAGCGGTCTATCCACTTTTCCAAAACTTCTTTAGGCGTCATAATCATGCTTGATTTATAGTTCGGATTTACCTTCCAAGCGGCTTCCGAGTGTTATACATCGTTTTTAAAGAGACTAACGTATTATTTTCCGCTTCTTCCCGGAAACGCCGCCCGACACGACCGCTTGCCGCACGCCGTTTTCCGGCGCAAATTCCGGCCGCGGCCGCTACTTGCCCTCGCACGGGCACTCGCCGCGCTCCTGCCGGTCGTAGAACTCCCGGCCCACGACGATCCGGACCGCCTTGTGGAGAATCGAGAATTCGAGCGGCGTCTCGCCCAGCAGCTCACCGTCCACCTCGACCGAAATTTCGGGCGACGACTCGATGCGGATACAGCTCCCCCTCTCCTGCAGGATATGCCGGATGCGGTAGATGCCGCCGTTGAACAGGTAGTGGAAGCGGAACAGCAGGTGCCAGAAATGCACGGGACGCACCAGCGACACGTCGAGCATACCGTCGTCGGCCACGGCGTCGGGCAGCTGCTGCATGCCGCCGACGTTGTACTTACAGATGCCGATGGCGATGCTGAACAGCAGGTTGTTGTAAACCAGCCGGTCGTCGACCCACACCTTCACGCCCGTCGACTTGTAGCGGAAGAAGTTCTTGACCAGACACCACGTGGAGCGCCAGCGGCTTTTGCGGCCCTTTTTCTTGAGGTGCGAAAGCTTGCGCACCATCCGCGCGTCGAAACCCGCGCCCGCTACGTTGGCCATATAGCGGCTCTGGCGGTAGTGCGACTCCTCGTACGACACCACGCCCACGTCCTGCAGGAACGAGTAGCCCTCGCCGATGGCCTTCACGGCATCCTGATAGCGGTTCGAAATACCGAACGTGCGGACCCAGTCGTTGCCCGTTCCCACGGCGATCACCGCCAGCAGCACCTCGTCGGGACAGACCTCCTGCTGGATGAAAAGTCCGTTCACCACCTCGTGTAGCGTGCCGTCGCCGCCCACGACGATGATATTGCGGTAACCCTCCTTGACGGCCGACACGGTAAGTTCCGTGGCGTGGAACTTATGCTCCGTGAAGACCGGTTCGCAGACGATATGAGCGTCGCGCAGGAGCTTCGATATCTGCGGAAAATGGTCAAGCCCGCGGCCGCCTCCAGCCACGGGATTGACAATGACGAACCATTTGACCTTGTCGGCTTCCAAAGCGCACTACTTTTTGGGAATATTGCGCAGCGTATCGACCATGAAGTCGTAGAACTTGCCCACCGACGCGATCTCCACCTTCTCGTCGGGCGAGTGGGGATAGCAGATCGTGGGTCCGAACGAAATCATGTCCATCTTGGGATATTTGCTGCCGATGATGCCGCATTCGAGTCCGGCGTGAATCGCCGTCACGGCGGGTTCCTTGCCGTAGAGGGCCTTGTAGGAAGCAGTCATGGCCTTGAGGATCGGCGACTCCATGTTCGGATTCCAGCCGTCGTAGCTGCCCGTGAGCTGTACCTTGGCCCCGGCCAGAGAGAATACCGCGGCGATCGCTTCGCCCAGCGCGGCCTTCTCCGAGTTCACCGAGCTGCGCAGCAGGCACTGCAGTTTGACGCTCTTGCCGTCGGAGACCACGCGCGCGAGGTTGCTTGAAGTCTGCACCAGTCCGGGCATCGACACCGACATGCGCTGCACGCCGTCGGGACATCCCACAACGGCTTTGGTCAGCTGGGCGGCCACGTCGGCAGCGATCCGCTCCTTCGGGGCTTCGCACTCCTTCAGTTTGATCGACACGGCGTCCTCAATGCCGGCATATTCGGCCTTAATGACCTTTTCATAGGCTTTCAGCTCCTTGGCGAAAGCTTCGTACTCCTTGGTTTTGACCATCACGACCGCCTCGGCTTCGCGGGGAATGGCGTTGCGCAGGCCGCCGCCGTCCACCGAACAGAGCACCAGATCGCGCGACGCCGACGCGGCGTTCAGGAAACGGAACAGCACCTTGTTGGCGTTGGCGCGCTGGCAGACGATCTGAATGCCCGAATGGCCGCCCTTGAGTCCCTTGACTGTGATCCGGGCCGCGGTGTAGTTGCGCGCGGGCGTCGGCTCGGCGGCATATTTGAAGACGATGTTCGCGTCCAACCCTCCGGCGCAGCCCACGTACAGCTCGCCCTCGGTCTCCGAGTCGAGATTCAGCAGGATGTCACCGTGCAGCAGCCCCTTTTTCAGCCCGAACGCGCCGTCCATCCCCGTCTCCTCGGTGGCCGTGAAGAGCGCTTCCAGCGGACCGTGTACCAGCGAATCGTCCTCCAGCACGGCCAGAATGGCCGCCGCGCCGATGCCGTTGTCCGCACCGAGCGTCGTGCCGTCGGCCGTCACCCACTCGCCGTCGACATAGGCGTCGATCGCATCTTTCGTGAAGTCGAACTTCTTGTCGTTGTTCTTCTGGGGCACCATGTCGAGGTGGGCCTGCAGGACCACGCCCTTGCGGTCCTCCATGCCTTTCGAGGCGGGTTTGCGGACATAGACGTTATGTGCGGCGTCCTCCTTGCATTCGAGTCCTTTCTCCCGTGCGAAATCCATGACGTATTTGCGGATCTTCTCCTCGTGCGACGAGGGGCGCGGAATGCGTACGATCTGAGCGAAATGCTTCCAGACCAGCGCCGGCTTCAGGGCCGCGAGATTGCGTGTGTCGTTCATAAAAGTAGGTTTTAATGATATGTTATCGTTTTGCGTATTCTTTCATTCTCGTTCAGCCCTGCCGTCGTTGCCGCCGCCTTTGGCGTCGTTTACAGGTCTGCTTCTCCCCTAGCCTGCCGCTTCGGCGACGCGCCGTAATCCTCTCCCCGGCGGGAACCTCCCGCATGCGGCCGGAAGGCCCGTCCCGGAGCGGTTCCGTCCTTACTTTTCAACTTTGGACAGGTCCGTCCCGCACTTGTCGAACGCCTCGACGATATGCTTCACCAATGGGTGGCGCACGATGTCGCGCACGTCGAATTCGACGATGCCGATGCCCTCCACCTCGCGCAGAATCTCCATCGTGCGCACCAGCCCGCTGTCGCTTTTGCGCGGCAGGTCGATCTGCGTCACGTCGCCCGTGACGATGAACTTGGCGTTGCGGCCCATGCGCGTCAGGAACATCTTGATCTGCGAGAGCGTCGTGTTCTGCGCCTCGTCCAGAATGACGAAGGCGTTGTCGAGCGTGCGGCCGCGCATGTAGGCCAGCGGCGCGATCTGCACCGTGCCCTCCTCCAGATACTTCGCCAACTTGGCAGGCGGAATCATGTCGTTCAGCGCATCGTACAGCGGCTGCAGGTAGGGGTCCAGCTTCTCCTTCATGTCACCGGGCAGGAAACCCAGCTTCTCGCCCGCTTCAACTGCCGGGCGCGTGAGGATGATGCGCCGCACCTGCTTCTCCTTCAGGGCGCGCACAGCCAGCGCAATGGCCGTATAGGTCTTGCCCGATCCGGCGGGTCCCACGGCGAAGAGCAGGTCGTTCCTGTCATAAAGTTTCACCAGCCTGAGCTGGTTGACCGTGCGGGCGCGGACGATGTTGCCGTTGTTGCCGTAGACGATCACGTCCTTGTCGACCGGGGCCTCCTGCGCAGCGATGCCGCCCGCAAAGCACTGGTCGATGACCTGCGACGAGATGTGTCCGTATTTGAGATAATAGGCCACCAGCCCCTCCATGCGTTCCTCGAAACGCCGCGTCTCGGCTTCGGAACCGAGGACTTTGAGCGAAGAGCCCCGCGCGACGATCCTGAGCTGGGGGTGAAGCGATTTCATCTGATCGAGGTAGACATTCCGGGGCCCGTACAGCTCGCGGGGGTCTGCGCCCTCGATGAGTATCTCTTTTCCGACTGCGTCTGTCATAGGCTAAAAAAGGTATCCGAAGTTAAGCGCCACGTTATACGTGCGGAGTTTGTCGAGCTTGCCGCCGTCGGGAAGCACCACGTCCTTCTTGCTTTTGAACTGGCCGTTGTAGCGCAGGTCCACCAGCAGATGGCCCAGCAGCTTGACTCCCGCGCCCACCGTGTAGGACATCGTGGGACGCACGCGGCCGAAATCGAGCAGGTCGCCGCCCGACTTCTGCTTGCAGTCGTTCATCACCGTAAAGACGGGACCGGCATAGATCCGCACGGGACGCAGCAGGCGGAACGACAACAGCACCGGCACGTCGATCGAATTGGACTTGAGGTTGATCTCCTTCTGCCCTTCGGGGCGGATGCGGAGTCCCTGACGCACATAGAGTATCTGCGGTTCGACGGCGAAAGCCCCCAGATTGACCGCCGTGGTGATACCGGCCTGCCAGCCCAGTTTGTTCTTGACGTCGGTGCCCGACATGTTGGTCGTATAGTCGGGGATGTTGATGCCGCCCAATACGCCCCATTCGATCCGGGCGCGGGGCCGCTGCGCCGCGGCAGAGAGCGCGCAAACGACCAGCAAAGAGGTTACTACGATCTTACGAATCATCGTTTTCAGTTTTTATTGCTTTATTTTCAGTTTGAAGCTCGCCCAGAGCATGTAGCCCACGCACAGGGCGACGAACAGCATGCCCCAGTGCGCATCGCCGCTCCAGCGGACAATGGCCCCGCAGACGGGTCCCGAAACGGCTCCCGCCGAGATGGCCAGAATCATCAGTCCCGCCACTTCGTTGGCCTTTTCGGGCACGGCCTTGGTCGCCACGGCGTAGAACGTCGCGAAAACGCAGGCCATGGCGAATCCCGTCAGCCCCACGGCGGCGTAGACCGCCGTTTCGCCGCGCACCAGCAGCAGCACGGCGCAGAGCGCCAAAGCCCCCGCCATGTTCCAGCGCAGGTATTTCACGTCCGACACCCGCACCAGCACCCACGCCCCGACGAGCGTGCCGACGATGCGGCAGGCGTAGAAGCCCGTGGTGGTGAGTATCGAATCGGGGTTGTCGATCAGCCGCACCGAGAGGAATCCGATCCCCACGTCGCCCGCGATGAAACACGCCACGCCCAGCGTGCAGAGCAGCACCGTCGGGTTTCCCAGCAGCCGGAAGCAGTCGGCCATGCCCGCGGCGCGGTCGCTGCGCGGCGGTTCGGCTACCGAAGTCGCCTGCAGCCAGATGCCGCCCAGCACCGTAAGGCCCGCATAGATCGGCAGCAGCAGACGCCACGATCCGGTGAGCGCCACGAGTGCGGTGACGATCGGCGCCAGCAGCAGGAGCGAGGTGTTGCGGAAGATCTGGCCCACGGTGAGGTAGCTGGTCATCCGCTCGCCCGGTACGATGGTGGCCAGCAGGGGGTTGATCGCCACCTGAATCGCCGTATTGCCCACGCCCAGCAGTCCGAAGCCGGCGAAATACCACCCCAGCGCGCACCCTTCGCCCGCAACGTAGGGGACCATCAGACCGACGACCGTAAAGGCGTAGCCGATCAGCGCGGTTGCCTTGCGGCCTATGCGGTTCATCAGCGCGGCCAGCGGCGTGGAGAGCACCAGAAACCACAGGAAAACCATCGTGGGCAGGAAACTCACGGCCGCCTGCCGCGACGCGGGAAACTCCAGTGCGATACGTCCCGTGATCGGGGCCACCATATCGCAGAAACCCATTATGAAGAAGCCCATCAGCACGGGGCCGAGCACTCGTTTATCTACTTTACCGACACGCATGAGCGGCGAAATTTCAGGTATACAATTTTTCAAAGTTACATTTTTTTCCATAAAAACCGATTTCCGGACCGCGATTATTTCACAATTTTTTCTCTTTGCGGCGCCGACGCCGAATCCCGACCGACAAAAAACGTGCGAGAAACGCCGTTCCACTCTCCACGCCTTATGTCCCGCCTTTCCCCGCAAACTCTGCCCCTCGCCATTCACTCACGCAAAAAACAGCCCGCAGGATCGGCCGTTCGGACTCCGCCGCAGCAAAATGCGGCAGGGGCTTGTTTTTAACCGCAGATTTTTATATATTTGTAGGAAAGCCAAATGATCGCATGATGTTTCAATTCGCCCATATAGCACCGATAACACTGCCGCTCGAAGACCCGATCCTGAAGTTTCTGCTGATTCTGATCATCATTCTGGCGGCGCCGCTGCTCCTGAACAAGCTGAAGATCCCCTATCTTTTGGGGCTGATAATCGCCGGCGCGGTTATCGGCCCTCACGGACTCAACCTCGTGCTGCGCGACAGCAGCATCATCCTTTCGGGGACCGCCGGCCTGCTCTACATCATGTTTCTTTCGGGACTGGACATGGATACGTCCGACTTCAAAAAAAGCGGCTGGCGCAGTCTCGTCTTCGGACTCTACACCTTCTGCGTACCGCTCGCGCTCGGCATTCTGGCAGGTTATTACATTATGGGATTCCCGATCTACTCCTCGATCCTGCTTGCCGGACTCTTCGCCTCCCAGACCCTTATAGCCTATCCCATCGTCAGCAAGCTCGGCATCTCGCGCGACAAGGCCGTCACGATCGCCGTCGGCGGCACGGTCATCACCGACACGCTGGCCCTGCTGCTGCTCACGGTGATCGTCGGCATGGCCACAGGCAACGTGGATGAAAGCTTCTGGTGGAGGCTCAGCGCCTCGGTGCTGTTGTGCATCGGCATCATCCTGTTCCTCTTTCCGCTGCTGGCGCACTGGTTCTTCAAACAGTGCAGCGACAACGTATCCCAGTATATCTTCGTGCTGGCGATGGTCTTCCTCGGCGCCTACCTCGCACAGCTCGCGGGGCTGGAACCGATCATCGGCGCCTTCCTCTCCGGTCTGGCCCTCAACCGGCTCATACCCCGCACCTCGCCGCTGATGAACCGCATCGAGTTCGTGGGCAACGCCATCTTCATCCCCTTCTTCCTCATAGGCGTGGGCATGCTCATCGACTACCGGGCCTTCTTCCGCGACTGGGAGAGCATCGAAGTGGCGCTGATCATGATCGTCCTGATCACGGCCGCCAAATACATCGCCGCCTATCTCACGCAGAAGACATTCCGTCTCTCACCGGACCAGCGCACCGTGATCTTCGGACTGAGCAGCGCCCATGTCGCGGCGACGCTCGCGGCGGTGATGGTCGGCTACAACGTCATACTGGGACACACGCCCGACGGCGAGCCGATCCGCCTGTTGAGCGAAAGCGTGCTCAACGGCACGATCCTGATGATTCTGGCCACCTGCACGGTCTCGACCTTCGCCACGCAGCGGGGCGCGCACAACATCGCCATGCGCAATGCGCAGGACGACGACGAACAGCCCCAGCAGGAGGACCACATCCTCATTCCGGTCGCCAACGAGCAGACCGTGAGCGAGCTGGTAAGCCTGAGCACGACCCTCAAGAAGGCCAAATCCCGCAACGGACTCTACGCCCTGAACGCCATCGACAACAAGATCGAGGACCCCACGGTCGAAAAGCGGGGCCGCAAAATCCTCGACACGGCCGCCAAAGCCGCCGCCGCGTCGGACAACTACCTGCAGGCGCTGCTCCGCTACGACGTAAACATCGCCAACGCCATCGTCAGCGTGGTCAAGGAGCGCAGCATCACCGACATCGTGATGGGCATGCACCACGACCGCACGCCGGGCGGTTCTGGCATCGGCCGCATGGCCGCCGACGTGCTGGGACAGAGCAATGTCACCACCTATCTCTACCACCCCGCGCAACCCCTGCCGACCATCAAGCGGCATCTGGTGGTCGTACCGGAGAAGGCCGAAAAGGAGGCCGGGTTCCAGATGTGGATTCAGAAACTGCGCAACATCGCCGACAATTCGGGCGCCCGGATCGTGTTCTACGCCCCGGAAAGCACCATGCAGTACCTGCGCCCCACCCGCGGCAAACGCTCGGCCAAGGCCGAATACGTGGTCTCCAACCCGTGGGACGACCTCACGGCGCTCACTTACGAGACCAAACGCGACGACTGCCTGTGGGTCGTGATGAGCCGCCGCGAGCGGGTCTCCTACCACCCCGCCATGAGCAAGGTCCCCGCCTGCATGGAGCAATTCTTCGCCGACAACAGCTTCGTACTGGTCTACCCCGTACAGGCCGGCGACACGGAGAGCTGGTATATATAATAAGTATCCGGACGAGTATTCTCTGTCCTGCAGTTTTTACAGAGTGTGTTCCGCAAGAGTCCCGCGCATTTGGTTTTGCGCCCGACCTGCACTATCCGTGCAGCATACAGGCGGCGTACGGACAATGCTCAAATAAATTTGGCATTGCGCCCGACTTGCACTATCTTTGCCCTAAGAAAAAAGAAAAGAATATGAGCCTTGTAGCAATCGTGGGCCGTCCTAACGTCGGCAAAAGCACCCTCTTCAACCGTCTGGTGGGCCAGCGGAAGGCCATCGTCGATGCGACGGCCGGCACCACCCGCGACCGCCACTACGGCAAAACGGACTGGAACGGAAAGGAATTTTCGGTGATCGACACCGGCGGCTACACCGTCAATTCGGAGGATATTTTCGAAGACGAAATCCGCCGTCAGGTACTGCTGGCCATCGACGAGGCCGACGTGATCCTCTTTCTGGTGGAGGTTGCGACCGGCATCACCGACCTCGACCAGCTGATGGCCGATATCCTGCGCCGCACCTCGAAAAAGGTGATCCTCGTCTGCAACAAAGTGGACAACAACGACCAGATCTACTCCTCGCACGAGTTCTACGCCCTCGGTTTGGGCGATCCGTTCTGCATCAGTTCGATGAGCGGCAGCGGTACGGGCGACCTGATGGACGCCATCCTCGCGGCGCTGCCCGCGGAGACCGTCCCCGAAGAGGACGAGGACCTGCCCCATATCACCATCGTCGGCCGTCCCAACGTCGGCAAGTCGTCGATGACCAACGCGCTGCTGGGCGAGGAACGCAACATCGTGACCTCGATCGCCGGCACCACCCGCGACTCGATCCACACCCGCTACAACAAGTTCGGCATGGATTTCTACCTCGTGGACACGGCAGGCATGCGCAAGAAGGGCAAGGCGATGGAGGACCTCGAATTCTACTCGGTGATGCGCTCGATCCGCGCCATCGAGAATTCCGACGTCTGCATCCTGATGCTCGACGCCCAGCAGGGACTCGAATCGCAGGACCTCAACATCCACAACCTGATCGTCCGCAACCGCAAGGGTTGCGTGATCGTGGTCAACAAGTGGGACCTCATAGAGAAAGACAACAACACGATGAAGGAGTGGACGGAGTTCCTGAAAAAGAAACTCGCGCCGTTCAACGACATTCCGATCATCTTCACCTCGGTACTCAGCAAACAGCGCATATTCGACGTGCTCCAGACCGCGATCCGGGTCTACCAGTCGCGCAAACGCCGCATCTCGACCTCGGAACTGAACGATTTCCTGCTGCCGCTGATCGAGAACTATCCGCCCCCCGCGACCAAGGGCAAATACATCAAGATCAAGTACGTGACCCAGCTCCCGACGCCCACGCCGCAGTTCGCGTTTTTCGTCAACCTGCCGCAGTACATCAAGGAGCCGTACCGCCGGTTCCTCGAAAACAACATCCGCGACCACTGGGATTTCGCCGGGGTGCCGATGCAGATTTATTTCCGGCAGAAGTAAGACGGCCGCAATACAAGGCTACCGGACCTCTTTCGCACAGCGAAATCAGGAACCGATATCCCGCCAAGTCCCCCTTTGACAAAGGGGGACTTTTTATACTCCGGAGTACCTGTGCAGGTCCATTCCCGGCGGAAGTAACCCGGCTTCAAACGGGAAGGAAAACAGAAAGACCGGACTCCGACTGAGTCCGGTCTCTATTATCTTGAAGTGTCCGCCGGTCTAATTCGCCGCCGGCGTAGCCCCGCCCTCCTGCGGATTTCCGCCGCGGTTGCGATTGCGGTTACGGCCGCCGCGATGGCGTTTGCGGTCGCGCGTTCCGCGGTTGCCTTCGCCGCGGCCCGATGCATGGTCGTTATCCGCCGGCGCAGCCTGCGGAGTCCCGGCGCCGTTTTCGGCCGGCGCCGCAGCTGCACGCTCTCTGTCGCCGCGACGGTCGCGGTTACGGTCGCCGTCGCCCCTGCTTGAGCGTCCTCCGTCGCCTTTATCGCCGCGTCCACGGCCGCGGCCGGAACCTCCGCGTCCCGATCCCCCACGGCCGCCCCTGCCGCCGCGGCCGAAACGTCCGCGGTTTTCGTCGGGTGCGTATTTCGGGCCTTCGCCCACGCTTGCGGGCAGTTCGGCTTTGCGGATATCCCGCTCGATAAACTTCTCGATGGCGTGGAATTTCCCCTGTTCCTCCTCGCTGACGAAGGTCACGGCAGCGCCGGTCGCCGCGGCACGCGCCGTACGGCCGATGCGGTGGATATAATCTTCGGGGTCGTGCGGCACGTCGTAATTGATGACCAGTCCGATGTCCTCGATGTCAATGCCGCGCGCCACGATGTCGGTGGCCACGAGGATCGAGACCTTGTTGTTCTTGAAGTCGAGCATCACCTCCTCGCGCTGGGCCTGCTCCAGATCGGAGTGCATGGCCGCCACGTTGAGTTTCATGCGTTTGAGCGTATGGGCCAGCTCCTTGACCTTCATCTTCGACGACGAGAAGATGATCGTCTTCGACTCGGTCGGCTCGGCGAACATCTCGCGGATGATGTCCAGCTTCTGGTTCTCATAGCAGACATAGGCCGACTGGTCGATAGCCTCGTTGGGTTTCGAAATGGCGATATTCACCTCGGCGGGATTGCGCAGAATGGTCTTGGCCAGTTCGCGGATCTTCGGGGGCAGCGTCGCCGAGAACATGATCGTCTGCCGCTCCTTTGGCATGTACGAGACGATCTTCATGATGTCCTCGCTGAAACCCATGTCGAGCATGCGGTCGGCTTCGTCGAGAATCAGGCATTCGACATGCGAGAGGTCGATGCCGCTGTTCTGGATATGCGAAATCATGCGGCCGGGAGTGGCGATGACCACGTCCGACCCCATCAGCATACCCCGCTTCTGCACGTCCCAGCCCTTGCCGTCGCCGCCGCCGTAAACGACCGTGGTCGAGATGGGCAGGTAATAGGAAAAGCCCTGAAACTGCTGGTCTATCTGCTGCGCCAGTTCGCGCGTGGGCACGATGATCACCGATTTTATCACATTGTCTTCGTTGCCTTCGAGCAGCAGCCGGTTCAGCAACGGCAGCGTGTAGGCCGCCGTCTTGCCCGTTCCCGTCTGCGCGCATCCGATGATGTCGCGGCCTTCGAGAATCACCGGGATCGTGTGTTCCTGCACCGGAGTCATCTCCTGAAAATTCATATCGTAGAGTCCGTCGAGGATCTCATCCTCCAACTCAAGTTCGTCAAATCGCATTTTACGTATCTTAATTTTATCCTTCTGAAATTTCTTCTCCGAAAAGCGTCGCGGGAGTGCAGCCCGTGATGCGGACCCGCACATAGTCGCCGACGCCGTGGCCGCCGCGGTCGAAGACCACGACCTTGTTCTGCGAGGTACGGCCCGAAAGCTGGTTCTCGTCGCGCTTGGACGTTCCCTCGACCAGCACTTCGAATTCGCGCCCCACGTCGCGCAGGTTGCTCGCGCGGCTCAGTTCGTTCTGCAGGGCGATGATTTCGGCCAGCCGCGCCGACTTCACCTCTTCGGGCACGTCGTCGGGCAGGTGCTTGTGCGCGTAAGTGCCGGGGCGCTCCGAATATTTGAACATATAGGCGAACTCGTAGCCGACCTCGCGCATCAGCGAGAGCGTCGCGGCGTGCTCCTCCTCCGTCTCGCCCGAAAATCCGGCGATCAGGTCGGTCGTAACGGCGCAGTCGGGCAGGTAGCGGCGGATGGCCGCGACCCGGTCGAGGTACCATTCGCGGGTATATTTGCGGTTCATGCGCGCGAGCATCGACGAGGCACCCGACTGGGCGGGCAGATGGATCGCACGGCAGATATTGGGCATTTCGGCCATGACCTCCAGCAGGCGGTCGCTGATATCCTTGGGGTGCGACGTGGCGAAACGCACGCGCAGCAGGGGCGAAATGGAGGCCACGCGGCGCATCAGGCCGGGAAAGTCCACCTCGCCGAAGCGGTAGGAGTTGACGTTCTGCCCCAGCAGCGTCACCTCGCGGTAGCCGTTCCCGAACAGCGTCCGGACCTCCGCGAGAATGGTTTCGGGATCGCGGCTGCGTTCGCGGCCGCGGGTATAGGGCACCACGCAGTATGAGCAGAAGTTGTTGCAGCCGCGCATGATGGCGACGAAGGCGCTTACGCCGTTGCGGTCGAGCCGCACGGGAGCGATCTCGGCATAGGTCTCCTCGGTCGAGAGCAGGACATTGACGCCCTTGCCGCCCGCTTCGGCTTCGCGCACAAGCCGGGGCAGGTCGCGGTAGGCGTCAGGCCCGGCCACGACATCGACGCCGTGCGGTCCTTCGACCAGCTTCTCCTTCAGGCGCTCGGCCATACAGCCGATGACACCCACGACCAGTCCGGGGTTGGCCCGGCGGTAGCGTTTCATCTCGGCCAGACGGCCCCAGATGCGCTGTTCGGCATTGTCGCGGATCGAACAGGTGTTGATCAGGATAACGTCCGCCTCGTCGATCCGCTCGGTATATACGTACCCTTCGCGCTGCATCACGGAGACCACGATCTCGGTGTCGCCGACATTCATCTGGCAGCCGTAGGTTTCGACAAAAAGTTTGCGTCCGGCGCCCGACAGGGGGCGCAATGTATTCGTATCGAGTCTTAATTCCACGTTTTCGTTTCTGTTATTCGGCATGAATCTCGTTCTTGTCGGGGAACTGCTTGAAGCCCTCGCCGAAAGTCTCGTAGGCGTCGGTCACCACCACGAACGCCGAAGGGTCGATCTCCTTGATCTTGTGCTGCACGAGCCGCACCTCCTTGCGGCTGACCACCAAAAAGATCATGTCGCGCAGCGCGTCGGTGTACATGCCTTTCGACTTGATATAAGTGGCGCTGCGGTCAAGGTCTTCGATGATGAAGCGCTTGAGCTGCTCGTGGTGGTCGCTGATGATGAACAGCAGTTTGTCGTACGACGCGCCGTTCAGCAGATAGGCGATCACGCGCGAGGTGATGTAGATCGTGATGAGCGAATAGAGCGTCAACATCCAGCCGTTGGAAGCAGCGTCGCCCGTACCCAGTCCGAAACCGATAACGGCCAGACCCGACAGCACGACGAAACCGTCGGCGAGCAGGATGCCGGTCGAGAACTTGATGCCGGCAAACTTCTGCAGCAGCATCGCCACGATGTCCGTGCCGCCCGTAGTCGCCTGCTGGCGCACGACGACGCCCTGCCCGATACCGATGACCACGGCGCCGATGATACACGTCAGCAGCAGGTCGTTCGACAGGTCGAGCCGGCCGCCCAGCAACAACGCCGGATCGAGACTCTCGACGGCCGCGGCGTCGGGATAGACCAGCCGCGTCAGCACGTTCATGAAACCGGGCGTATAGAGCGCAGCCAGCACCGTGCGCGTACCGAACTGCCCGCCGAAAACCAGCATCGCGGTGAGCATCAGCGGCACGTCGAACATATAGCCGAACGTACCGACCTGAATCGACGGGAAAATGTTGTGGAGTACGATACCCATACCGTAGACACCTCCCGGCACGAAATTGTAGGGATTGACGAACAGCACGAAACCCGCGCCCATGATCGAACAGCCGAGAAAAATCAGGAACCACGAGCGCCACCACGCCCACGACCCCATCGGCTCCAGCAAAGCCTTTGTATTCATAAAGGTATATTTTTAGGCAAAGATAACGCAATTCTCCGAAAACCCGACGTCCCTGCGCCGGATTTTTCATCCGGAAGCTGCAAATACGATTTTTTTATTATATTTGCATTATACAAACCCCGGAAAAGTCACTATGATTCTGACATATTACACCGCCACGACCCTGATTATCATCGCCTATCTGCTGGGTTCGATTCCGAGTGCCGTGTGGATCGGCAAAAAATATTACGGCATCGACATCCGCGAACACGGCAGCAAAAACGCCGGCACGACCAACATGCTGCGCGTGCTGGGCAAGCGCGCGGCCCTGCCCGTTTTCGGACTGGACGTGCTGAAGGGATTCGTCGCCGTGACGATCATCGACCTGATGAAATACGACAGCGTTTTCGCCGACGGCGCAAACGAAACGTGGTTCTACATCCTGCGCTTCATCGCCGTATTCGCCGCCGTTCTGGGGCATATCTTCCCGATCTTCGCCGGATTCCGCGGCGGCAAGGGCGTGGCGACGCTCGTCGGCGCCATCATGGGCGTAAACGCCCCGCTGGTGCTGCTCTGCTTCGGCGTCTGGTTCCTCGTGTTGATGATTACGCACTACGTATCGCTGGCCTCGATGGTCGCAGGGTGCAGCTTCCCCATTTTCACGCTCATTTCGCCGAAAGTGAACCATCTGGTTCCGTTCGTCGTGTTCTCGTTCATCATCGCCGTGCTGCTGATCTACACGCACCGCAAAAATATCGAAAGGCTCAAGGCCGGCACGGAATCGAAAATCTACATCTGGAAACCCCGCCACGTGAAACAGCAGCCCCCCAAGCCGGAAAAGAAAGAGGAATAAAAACGGCTCAAAAAGCTCTGCGGCAGGGCTTACGGTTCAAAACATAGGCAATATAGGATAAAAAATACCGCGATTTGGCGGTAAAATCGTTTTTTTCGCCTATCTTTGCTCAGCAATTAGGACGCGACCATGTTACAGGAGAATCTGATCAAAATATACGAAACCAGTTTCCGCGACAATCGTGAAATGCCCGCCCTGACCGATTATTTCAAGGGCGAAACTTTTTCGTATTACGAGATGGCCAAGGAGGTCGCCAAGCTGCACCTCCTCTTCAAAAAGGCCGGCATCAGGCAGGGCGACAAAATCGCCCTCATAGGCCGCAACAATCCCCGCTGGTGCATCACCTACATAGCCACGATCACATACGGAGCGGTCATCGTCCCGATCCTGCAGGATTTCACCCCCGCCGACATCATCCACATCATCAACCACTCGGAGAGCCGCATGCTCTTCTTGGGCGACAACTTCTGGGACAATATCGAAGAGGAGCAGATCCGGCAGATCGAAGCCGTCTTTTCGCTGACCGACTTCCATACCATTTACGAACGCGACGGCAAGGCGCTCACCAAGTTCCAGCGCGACATCCTGAAGAATTACCGCTCGAAATATCCGCGCGGATTCAGCATAAACGACATCAAATACCCCGAAATTCCCAACGATCAGGTGATCCTGCTCAATTACACGTCGGGAACCACGGGATACTCGAAGGGCGTCATGCTCACGGTGAACAACCTGACGGGCAACGTGATTTTCGCCCAGCGGATGATCAACACCCAGACCGGCACCTTCTATTTCCGCAAAGGCGGGCGCACGCTGTCGTTCCTGCCGCTGGCGCACGCCTACGGCTGCGCGTTCGACTTCCTTTCGCCGCTGGCCGTGGGCGGACACATCACCCTGCTGGGCAAGATTCCGTCGCCCAAGATTCTGCTCGAAGCCATGGGCGTCGTAAGACCGACGGTCATCTGCTGCGTGCCGATGATTCTCGAAAAGGTCTACCGCAAGCAGGTGATGCCGATGCTCGAAAAAGGCCCCATGTCGATCGCCGTGAAGATTCCGCTGCTCAACACGGCCATCTACTCGGTGATCCGCAAAAAACTGCTGGAGGCCTTCGGCAACAACGTAGACATATTCATCGTCGGCGGCGCACCGATGAATCAGGAGACCGAAGCGTTCCTGATGAAGATCAAGTTCCCGATCACCATCGGCTACGGCATGACCGAGTGCGCGCCGCTCATCAGCTTCACGCCCGACAACGAGTTCAAGGCCGGATCGTGCGGGCGCTACCTGCACGAACAGCTCGAAGTGAAGATCGACTCGCCCGACCCGCAGCACGAAGCGGGCGAAATCATCGTCCGCGGCGAACATGTGATGAAGGGATATTACAAGAACGAAAAGGACACCGAAAAGGTCCTCGAACCCGACGGGTGGCTGCATACGGGCGACATGGCCACGATGGACCCCGACGGCACGCTCTACATCCGGGGCCGTTCGAAGACGATGATCCTCTCCGGCAGCGGACAGAACATCTACCCGGAGGAGATCGAGGACAAGCTCAACAACATGTATCTCGTGCTGGAGTCGCTCATACTGGAAACCGAAAACGGAAAGCTCAAGGCGCTGGTCGTCCCCGATTACGAGCAGGCCGAGCTGGAAGGCGTGGACAAGAACGACCTGCCGCAGATCATGCAGAACAACCTCACGGAGCTGAATACGCTGCTGGCGGCGTACGAACGCGTCTCGGAGCTGGCAATTTATCCGACCGAGTTCGAAAAAACACCAAAACGCAGTATCAAACGTTATCTATACAGTCCGTCGCTATTGACCAAATAAAACAAGTCTCAGCAGGTAACCGCATACTTTGGATTCTCTATCCCAAATTCTTCATAGTCACTGAATCCAATTCCAACAATGAGGCGTCACTAATAGTTCGGTTACCTGCTTTTTAAAATAAAACCTTCGGGGTAAATCCCGAAGGTTTTATTTTTTGCAGACATCTATCTTTGTTAACTATTTTTCAACACCTTTCGCTTCTCGACTTGGAATTCCTCTTCTGTTATTACTTTTAATTCTTTCAATTGCACTAATTTTAATATTTGATCTACAGTCGATGATCTGAACTCTGGACTTAACTCCTTTTGTTGGTAAATTTGGTGTCGAGCAACTATAATCTTCAAACGGTCCAATATGCAATTTGCATCATCAAGTACTTGATTAAATGTAATGGCAGTAATTCCGCTACTAGAAATTGTATACCCAGAATAACACACCACTAATAGACGAGGCATAGTAATATTATTCACAAGTATATTAACTCCTAGAGCATCTATTTTTGCCTTATCTTTGATTGCACCTATTCCATATTCCACTCCAAAACTTCCTATTGCACTCCCAATACCAACAGACGACAATTTAGATACAACCTTCCCTTCAACTAATAACTCGGCATCAATTATATCTTCATATCTTAAAAAAACAGGTTCTGTATTTACCCTATGATATAATAACATCTTAGCATGCTCATCAATTGCAAAAATATACTCACTATCTAACCCATATTTTATATAAGTTGGATTAAAATTTTCATATGACTTTATCGACTCACTAAAATATTGCTTATTCGCATCTTCCTTACTCTTCGTATTATTAATATTAATGATAAAAATTACGATTACAGCAAAAACGATAAATACTACATAAATCATATACCACTTTTTTTTTAGTAGATGACAAAAGTTAAAATTCTATTGTTAAACATCTAATTATTAATAGATTATATTTGCAAAAGTCCCTGAAAATTAGTAGTTTTAAAGAAAAGTTCGCTGCTTTTTCCATGAAGGCTACTGATTCCAAGGACTTGGTCAAAGTTAACCAAATCCTCCCGATTATGCAAGAGTATTTTGGAAAATCGATGAATCTGGCCTGCATAAAGCTTATGGCTTACATGCTCCATGCACTTTGTGTGGTGCAGACTGTGAGCCTTCACAAACTGGCTTCGGCAATGCCTACGTCGGTTGAGCGTGATTCCAATCTGCGCCGCATTCAGCGATTCATTGCCAACTATGCCTTGAACCTCGACCTGGTAGCAAGGATGATCTTCTCGTTGCTTCCTGTTAAGGACGGTTTGGTTCTGAGTATGGACCGCACCAACTGGAAGTTCGGAGAGTTCTACATCAATATACTCACCCTCGGCATCACCTACAAGGGTATTGCCTTTCCATTGCTGTTCAGCCTTTTGGACAAGCGCGGAAATTCCAATTGGGAAGAACGCAAGGATATCATGGAGCGGTTCTTCCGACTTTTTGGACATGACTGTACCGACTGCCTTGTGGCCGACCGCGAGTTTATCGGCAAGGAGTGGATAGGCTGGCTTAACGACAACAGAATTCGATACTATATCCGTATCCGGCAGGACGTTTGGGTTGTCAAGCCTTCCACAGGAGAAAGAATTAGAGCATGGTCGCTCTTCAATTCCCTCAAAGTCGGACAGGAGAAATTCTACAACAAGCTCTTTTTGCACAAAGGGCAGTATGTCTATCTCGCCGGAAGTCGAATCAAGAACTCTGACGGGATACCCGAACTTCAGATTCTGCTCTGTTTCAACCGACCTGAAGATGGAGTTGCGACCTATAAAAAACGCTGGGAGATTGAAACGGCATTCCGTGCCATGAAATCTTCGGGCTTCAATATCGAGGACACCCACCTGCGCGACAGAGGGCGCATCGCGCGTCTGTTTGCGATAGTCTGCATTGCTTTTGTATGGGCGTATCTAGTTGGTGAACATAAAGATATATACGTTAAACCGATAAAAATTCTGAAGCATGGACGAAGGGCTAAGTCTTTGGTCAAGTATGGTCTTGAGGAAATCTCAAACGTGCTTTTCCGACCGACATACACACCTAAATTCGATGTATTCAAAATTTTGTCATGTACTTAACACTTTTTTACAAAAATATGAAAATAATTTCTTCATCAATATTTTCATCTAAAAAATATTCTTGAAATATACCCACATATTTCTTTTTAGATTGAATTTTCATATTATCATTCAAAACTCTATCTTTACGGCATGAAAATCACCAAGAAACAGACGATCGGCGAAAACCTGCTCTATGTGATGGTCTGGTCGGCCATCATTCTGGTGCCGGTGCTCAACTCGCTGATGATGTCAGAGCTTCACGTCAGCTGGGAAAACGTATTGATCGCATGGCGCAAGATCGCGCCCTACCTCATCATATTCATCGTCCACAACAGCGTCATCGCGCCGCGGTTCATGCTCAAGCACAAGTATTGGAAGTATCTGATAACCAATCTGACGCTGATCATCGGCACGTTCTGGTTCGTGGACTTCTACGAACAGCACATCACCGACAGCCTGCTCTTCTCGGACCTCTCCGAAGACCAGTTCATCGAGCACCGCAAGGCGTCGTTCACCGATCTGGAAATGTACTGGAACGTGATTCTGGGATTTTTCATGTCGGGGGCCAATACGGGCATCAAGCTCATGTACCAGTCGATACGCGACGAACAGCAGATGGAGGAGCTCAAACAGCAGAACATGCAGGCCGAAATGGATTATCTGAAGTACCAGATCAATCCCCACTTCTTCATGAACACGCTCAACAACATCCATGCGCTGATCGACATCGACACGGAATATGCCAAAAACGCCGTGATCGAGCTTTCGAAGATGATGCGCTACGTGCTCTACGATTCGGGACGCGAAATCATCTCGCTCAACAAGGACATTCAGTTCATCCAGAATTACATCGGGCTGATGCGCATCCGCTACACCAACGACGTGGACATCCGGGTGGAGTATCCGCACGACCTGCCGACGCAGGTCTCCATTCCGCCGCTGCTGCTGATCGTCTTCGTGGAGAACGCATTCAAGCACGGCGTGAGCTACAACAACCCGTCGTTCATCCACATGCACGTCGATTACGCCGACGGCAAGGTCACCGGCACGATCAGCAACAGCCGCCACACGCAGAAAGGCGAAAGACACAGCGCCGGAATCGGACTGGACAATGTCCGCAAGCGTCTGGAACTGATCTACGGCCCCCGGAACTACACGCTCGACATAGAAGAAAACACTACGACATACACCGTAAAACTCGTAATACCGACCCTCAATGCTTAAGTGTATCGCCATTGACGACGAGCCGCTGGCTCTGCGTCAGATCGAAAGTTACATACGGAAGATTCCTTATCTGGAGCTTACCGCTTCGTGCAACAACGCACTCGAAGCCCAGCAGTTTCTCGCCGGACAGCATGCCGACCTGATCTTCGTAGATATCAACATGCCCGACCTGAGCGGCGTGGAGTTCGTCCGTTCGCTGGTCGAAAGGCCGATGGTGATCTTCACCACCGCCTACTCGGAATACGCCGTCGAAGGGTTCAAGCTCGACGCGGTGGATTACCTGCTCAAGCCGTTCAGCTTCGCCGACTTCAGCCGTTCGGCGGGCAAGGCAAACTCGCTCTACGAACTGCGCCACAACCAGCGACCGGCCGACGCATCGGAACCCGTTCCGGAGGCGCTGCCCAAAGACAAGGAGTATATCTCGGTGAAGGCGGACTACAAGGTATCGCTGGTGAAAATCAGCGACATCGTCTATCTCGAAAGCGAAGGCGAATACGTGCGCATGCATCTGGCCGACGGCTCGACGATCACCACCCTGTTCCGTCTCAAGAACATGGAGACGGCGCTACCGTCGGAGATGTTCATGCGCGTACACCGCTCCTACATCGTGAATCTGCGCTGCATCAAAGGCTACGTCCGCAGCCGCGTGTTTTTGAGCGACACGGAGTACGTGCCCATCGGGGAGAATTACAAGGAGAGCTTTCAGCGTTATATCGACGCCAATTTCAAGAATCTATAAAGCCGCGAAGTCCGGGAATCCCGCCAGTTGGACATACCGGCCGTCGCGGTACTCGCAGCAATAGTGTCTCCGGCCGTTGGTCAGAATGACGAACTGCGCCCCCAGCACCGAATTGTAACGCACGGCCTGCGAAAGGGTCCGTTCGTCGATCCGTATCTCCGGGGCCTTGCATTCGGCCAGCACCAGCGGTTCGGCGCCGTCGCCGACCACAACGACGTCGGCGCGCTGCGGCTGTCCGTTGACCGGCACGGCATACTCCTGCACGATGCGTTTAGGCAGCACCCCGCAGTGCGACACGAGGTAGGCGATCAGATGACGCCGCACCCACTCTTCAGGCGTCAGCACGAGGTAAATTCCCCGCAGGTCGTCCCACACTTCAACCTGCTCACCGCGGCGGCGGGCACGCAGCCGGATGGCAGGAAAGTTGAGTTTGGGAAGTTCTGACATCTTTAGTTCCGGAAAATTTACTATCTTTGACCTGCACAAATATACGAACATTTTCGTTAAGCGGGAGCCGAGCAGAGAAACTCGTTTCGCCGGGCGGCGAAAATGAAGGTTAAAAAAGCGAATATATGAGGAGTATTCTTTCGATCATAGCACTCTTCTCGTGCTGCACGCTGGCGGCGCAGGAGTATATTCCGACCTACGGCCGCGAGTTGCCGCGCGGCGAAGTGATCGCCTACCCCACGGCGCAGGAAGCGGCCGCAGCCTTTGCGGGCGACACCCGTTACTTCACCCGTCTGGCGGACTGGACGCAAAAAGGCAACGTTTTCTCGACCGAGTTCACCGTGCCGTTCGCATGGGCCAACCGGCAGGTATTCTTCCATTTGGGATGGGCTTCGGCCGATTACGAAGTGCGCGTGAACGGCAAAGCCGTGGCCTATGACAGCGACTGCAGCGCTCCGGCGGAATTCAACCTCACGCGCCATGCGCAGGAGGGCCGCAACACGCTGGAAATCGTCGTCAGCGCTCCGTCGCAGGTGGCGCGTCTCGAAAGCTGGAAAAGCGATCCGGCCCCGGCAATAGGTCCTGCATGGGTCATGAGCCAGCCCACGCTGCGCGTACGCGACGTACTGACCAAATCGTGGCGCAGCAGCGAGGAGAACGACAAGGTCATGGCTGAAATCGCCCTCGTCGTTAAAACCGAGTCCCTCAATCCGCGCACTTCACGCATCCACTATGAACTGCTCACTCCGGCAGGCTCCAATGCCGCCATCGGATACAAGGACGTCACACTCGACATGCGCCGCGAGGACACCGTGCGCTTTCTGGCCCGCATTCCAGACAGCATGTTGTGGAACCCCGGACGGCCGACGCAATACACGCTGCGCGTAAAAACCCAGCACGAAGGCCGCTACATGGAGTACATCGAACTGCCGCTCGGATTCCGCACCGTCGAACTGCGCAACGGGCAGCTGGCGGTAAACGGCAATCCCGTCGCACTCCGCACGCGCGAGGTTCCGCCCCAGTTCCCGGCGGAGGAGATAGCCAAGCTCCGTGAGCAGGGATTCAACACCCTCAGGCTCCTGCCGGGGCCCGTGTCGCCGGCGCTGTATGCTGTTTGCGACACGATGGGCATGTATGTGATCCCGCAGGCTCCGATCGACACCCGCAGCAGCGGCGAATCGCGTCGCATCGGGGGCAACCCGTCGAACGATCCCGCTTGGCAGAACGCCTACGTCGAACGGACCGAAGACAGCTATCACACTTCGAAGCGCCACCCGTCGGTAATCGCCTTCTCGCTGGCAACGAAATCGGCCAACGGCATCAATCTCTATGAGAGTTATCTGAATATGAAGAAGTTCAGCGAGACCCGGCCCTTCATTTATCCCGACGCTGCAGGCGAGTGGAACAGCGACGGTTTGAAACTGGAATAATCCGAAACGACCCGAAAACGCATCTGCATCAGGTCCGTCGGCGGATATGCGAAAAAAAATCCTGAAAATTTTTCAGGATTTTTTTGCAATAATAAAAATTATCACTAATTTTGCACTCGCAATCGGATAACGATTGATGCCTCTTTAGCTCAGTTGGTAGAGCACGACACTCTTAATGTTGGGGTCCAGGGTTCGAGCCCCTGAGGGGGTACAAAGCAAAAGACTGATAATCAATGATTATCGGTCTTTTTGTTTTTGTGCGTCTGCCCTATCATCAGGCATTTTCGGGCGGGAAAGAGGGTGTTTTCGGGGAAATGTTTAACACTTTGTTTAACACTAAATCGGTTGGTTAAACTTGTTTGCGCAACAATGCAAACAAATGAATATCAGCATTAACGCCGTCTTTCGCAAAGACAGACTGAACAGCCAAAACGCCGCGCCCGTTCACCTGCGTTTAACACAAAACCGAAAACTTAAACACATCAGCACGGGTGTAACACTCAACATTAATGAATGGGATTTTGAAAATCAACGTGTTATGGGCCAAACTCCCGAATTGCAGGCGTTACAACTCCGCATCGACACCAAAATCGACGAACTCCGCCGCAAAATCAAACGCTTGGAAGCATTAGAGGTAGAGGTTACTCTCGATAATCTTTTAGAAACCAACGGACGGAAAATCAACTGCACGGTCGGCGAATATTTGAAACAGACCATTGAACGGCTGGAAACACTCGGCAAATACGGCTCGGCATCCAAACACCGCTCTTTGTTATCCCGCCTTTCGCAATTTCGATCGCTGAATATCCGATTTGACGAAATAGACCTTGCATATCTTCACGATTTTGAACTGTTCCTGCGTAAAGAGGGCAACACAAACAACAGCATAGCCACCAAATACGCTATCTTTAAGGCCGCCTATAACAAGGCACTCGCCGAGGGTTTATTCGTGCCTAAAACTACCCCATTCACCAAATACAAGGTTGGGAGCCTATGGACACGGACGAGAAAGCGAGCCATCACGAAAGAAGATATACAGAAACTCGTTGCATTGGAGATAGCCCCTAATTATAGAACGGACTATGCCGAGTTTGCACGAGACATCTTTCTGTTCTCCTACTACACGGCAGGCATTAATTTTACGGATATGGCTACCCTGCGCTACTGCGATATTGTGGATGGCAGAATTTACTATTCCCGCCACAAAACGCAGAAATTGCTGTCCTTTCAACTCGTACCGAACGCCTTGCAGATTATCGAGAAATACAGCAAGGCCAACCACGCACAGGAAGATTATATCTTCCCTATTCTCGACCGCTCGGAACACAAAACAGCACAACAGATTTTCAACCGCACACACAAGGTTCTGCGGAAAGTCAATCGGGAATTAAAGACGCTGGGAGAGCAGATAGGATTGGAAATGCCATTGACTACCTATGTCGCTCGGCACACGTTCGCAACGGTTTTGAAGCGGTCGGGAGTGAATATTGCAATCATTTCCGAATCGCTGGGGCACTCCGACTTATCCACGACACAGATTTACTTGGATTCGTTTGAAAACAGCCAAATCGACGCGGCGATGCAGAATCTATTGTGAACGAAAAAGGGCACTCCGACGAATATACGGAGTGTCCTTTTTTTCAACGACAGCAGGCTGAAATTAGGCGACCGTCGTTTGTTCGGGAAGACGTTTTATATCTTCCGACAGAAATCTGTCCGCATCTTCGGGCGAGAAGCGTTTCCCGTAAAGTTGCACATCAGCCCCTAATGTGCGGGATACACCGTCTTTCAGCACCTTTTTCATCGTGGCACTACCGAGGAACACAATATGTTCCGCGACATATTCAGGCTTCAAGCCCAAGATTTTGCACTCACGGCAATACCTGCGGCTGTCAAGCAGGATATTTACCTGCTCCATGAAATCAGCCCAGAATTTGTTCGCATCCGAGTAAGCCGCATTCATGAATTTGTCGATGCAGGCCAATTTTATTTCGTTATCCTTTTTCAGTTGGACATCGAAAACGGGCCGCGCCTGCGTCATTACCCGCCACATCGGGGGCGTAGTCGAACGGCGGCGGCGCGAGGTCGAATTTGTCTGCGGCTCTTTCTGCTCGGTGGCAGGGGCAGTCAGGATGGTTGCGGCAGGAGCCGTTACTTGGTTGGTTGCAGCGACCTCGGCTGCGGGAATGATAGCATTTGCCATATCTTTTAAGTACTCCCTTACGGGAGGGGCTAAAATTATTCTGCATCCCTTGCCCAAGCGTTTGCAGGTCGTCGGGTTTATCCCTTTCGACACTACAAAGATTTGACTTTTCGCACCCCAAACACGGGGAGTGAAATAAAGGGCGTTTTTACTCTCCCTTTGCAAATTACAGATAAACAGCGGAATAAGTTGCAGGCATGCGCCCTTTGCAGGACTTAATTATTCCTTTTAACGAATCGTCGCTATACAAAAAGCTGTCGTTATAGGTAAATTCATAGAGGTAGCAGATACGCGAAATCAGCAACAGCCGATTCAATGAAACACTCTTATCGGGTTGTTTCGGGCGGTTGTCCCCCAATAAGGTGTTCAGCATATCCCGATACATCTCCACAGTCCGATAAATCCGAAACGACGTACTCGGATAGGTTTCGTCGAAATTACCCGTGTCAATCCCGTAATAGTGAATCTTCCTGCCTTTGCATTCCCGTTCATAGGTTTCCCGCAGCCAGTCCAAAATCCCACGCTTTATAACGGGCAGAACCTCGACTTTCTTTCTGTTCTTTTTAAGGGTTATTTCAATATCATCGTCCGTGAAATCCTCGCCCAACTCTTTGAACAGATTTTGCACCGCCTTATCCAAAGACGCGGGTTTCACAAGGCCGCAGTTCTTAAACGAGGTTTCGACATAATCGTAAATAAAGACCAGCGCAAACCAGAATTTCTCGACATCCAGCCCCAATCCCATAACCGTAGCGATTATATCGTCGTTAGCGAGATAATCCGACTTGGCAAAGGGCATCTTAATCTTCCCCGTACAATAGCGATATTCGAATTGCGGTGTGCGGATTCCATACGTCTGTTCATCACATCCGCAGGCAATATCGACATACTCGCGCAACTCACGGCGCATCGGGTCGAAATCCCAATGCACAATCTTATCGTTTTCATCCATCAGTAAGGATTCATACATACTCTCACGGATGGCATCGACATCCTTTTCATTCATAAAATAGCGTTTTACACCCAAATTTACGGCTTTTTACATGTACATCGCACTTATTTACCATGCAAAAACCGCTATTAGCACTTAAAACACATGTTCGAGAGGAATTTCAGAACAGCCGCACCATGTACCGAACCGCTAATAGTACTGAATTGCATGACACGAAAGGTGTTTTAGAACAACGAGCTATGTAAAATACCCGCTAATACTACTTTTTGCACATTAATTTCCCCGTCGAACACACTCCGCTACCCCGTAAACAGCCAAATAATGCCATCTAAGACATAGATAAAAATGTTCGGATTAATTGCTGTCCGACCTTTGTTCCCAATAAAAAAGGTGCTATCTTTATAATACGAAAAAGGAGCAGTCCTAATGTCGAGTCCGTCCATAATCGGGAGGTGTTTTTCAGCACCTCTTTTTCTTGTTTCCGAGTGTAATATTTTTTGATTCCGAAATGGACTTTCTCTTTAATAATAACAATACAAGATTAAAAATAATTACAGATTTTTTGGCATCCATATTTTTATAGCTAATTTCGAAAAAAATTATTCTTTATGTTTAAGAAGATATTTGAATCATGCGAAGACAGCATTGTTAAGCGCGTAAGTAATCCATATTTTGGAACATATATCGCTGTTCTATTAATAGATAATTGGGAACTTATATACACGCTATTTACATTTAGCTCTTACGAGACAAGAGATACTAGAATAAGCATTATCGCTGATTATATAAGCCGAGAAGGCGGATTGTCATGGCTGTTTGTAAAATGTGCATTAATTGCATTTATCCCATTTATAATTTATTATATATTACTGAATGCTTCAGGGTACCTTTCAAATTGGTTTGAGTTGCGACTAAAACCATGGCTACTGAAACAAGTTGATAAAGGATTAGTAGTAGACAAAGCCGAATATGAAAAATTGGCATCTCGAATTACTGCTTTGCAAACAAAAGCAGATGACGAGCGAAAGAAGCGCATGGAGGCAGAGGATGAAATAGATGAATTACAAAAGAAGTTTATTAAATTACAAAATGAGCAAGCTGTCTCTAATCCGCAAAGCATTGATAATCCGCACCTAGAAATAACCATTCCAAATAATGATACTATAAATAAGGAGAAAAATATACACTATCATAAGATATTAAAGGATATTCAAGAGAAGAATTTAGATAATGATTTTAGAAGGTTAATCCACCTAATTAAAGCAGAGGAATACGTACCTGATAGTGCTATTGTTGAATATGCAGTTTTACACGATTTAATAGAAAAAAGTGGTTCTTTTTATTCATTTACCGACGATGGGGCTATTGTTGCTAAACTATTCATTAACGCATCCTTGCCTAAAATTGTTGAGCCAGAGAAAGAATAATAACACATTTTAAAAGACTATACAAGATTAAAAATAATTACAGATTTTATTTCACTAAAAACGAATTACTTATGCAAAATTGAACCATCGACGCACCCAAAGGTGCAAACTTTCTTCGGGACTTTATGACCGAAATTCCCGTGAATTGCCTTTTTAACAAGAAAAAGACGGGGTGCGGGGCTACCGAACTGGCTATCCGCAACTCCATTCCAACCCTTATCGCTATGCCTTACGTGGCATTGGTGAAGAACAAGACCGTCTGCCGCACCGACGATATAGAGGTGCTGGGCGTTTACGAAGACATTACCGAGTGGGACATCACGCAATTCGCCCGTACCCATTCCCCCTTAAAGATAGCCACGACTTACGATTCCCTGCCGCGCGTCGTTTCCGCTTTACAGAGCATTGGCATAGACCCTTACAAAGAGCTGTTCCTGCTGGTGGACGAGTGGCACGTGCTGTTCAACTCCTATTCGTTCCGACATAATGCCATTAAGAATTTACTTGCAGAAGCCGCTAAATTCGATAAGGCAACATATATGACGGCGACACCCATAGAGCGGGAATACATGTTGGAGGAACTGCGACACCTGCCGACCTGCGAAATCGACTGACCCGACCTTACGGAGGTTAAGGTGCGTTCGCGGCAGACCAACAAACCCGATAAATACATCGTGTCGGAGTGCGTCAAAGTCCTGCGCGACGAATTGCCCTACAACCTGCATATCTTCGTCAACAGCGTGGAATTTATCGCAAAGGTTATCGACACGCTCAAACTCGCTCCCGAAGCCGTCAAAGTGGTGTGTTCTACGAGCGGGGAGAGTAGGCAGGAGAACCAGCGCAAATTAGGCAATGCCTATCCCATCGGCCAGCCCTCCGACCCTGCGAAGAAGATAAACTTTTACACCTCGACCTGCTTCGAGGGGTGCGACATCTTCGACCCCGACGGCGTTACATTCATCGTCAGCGACGGACGAAAGGCGCACACGCTGTTGGATATTTCAACGCTCTTTACGCAGATATGCGGACGCATCCGAGATTCCCGTTACAAGGCGCAAATCGTGCACGTCTATTCCACGACCAAATACAGCAAGGCCGTAACGCTCGACGAGTTTGTTGCGGCTACCCAGCGGACGCTTGCAGACGCCGAAAGCTATGCCGCCGAGATAAACTCGTTGAGTGAAGCTACACGGGTTAAAACCCTATCGAAGATTCCCTACATCAATGAACAATATGTGCGGATAGCCGATAACCGCCTAATCGTGGAAAAGAACCTCGCCAACATGGACATCGTGAATTTTAAGATAAGCCGACATATTTACGCAACCTATGTAAACCTTACCGACGAACTGCAACGAAACGGCTACAAGGTAACGGTGCAGACATACAGCAAAGTCGTGGAGCACCTCGCGGCCAATCCCTCGGCGCGGACTACTTTTCAGGAGTTGTTCGATGAATACAGCCGACTGAAAACAATGACCGAGCAATTTTTCGTGGTAGAAAGCCCCGCCGAATTATGCGCTGTAATAGAACAGCGGCATCCGCTGGTGAAGCAGGCTTACGACGAGTTGGGAACGGCCAAAGTGCAGGCGTTGAAATACCATGTAGGCAACATCCGCCGCGAGTTGGTAAAGGGGCTTTCAATCGGCGACGACTATAAAATCGTGAAGATGATAAACGACGCATTTCAGAAACAGACGCCGATTGCCAAGAACAAGGCCAAAGAACGCTTGCAGGAGATTTACGACACGCTGGGTCTGCAACGAAAAGCCAAAGCGACAGACCTTGCGCAATGATACGAGATAAAGGATGCGCCGACACGAATAGAGGGTAAACCGACCGCGTGTGTGACAATTATCAGGGACAAATTCGTGAGAAGATAGAGGGCGAGCCACGGCCCCGCGAAGCGGTGGCCGGGCTTCGCCCGACCACCTGCCGACGAACATCCCGCGCGGACAATCCCTATTTTTCACCCCTCCCCATTTTCGGATGGAAAACCGAATTTTTTACTTACTATTTAATAGGATTCCACATAAAACAGACCACCCCCTATTTATGCCCGAAACCATATAACAGCATAGAATTATCGGAATTATATAGAATCGGAAAGCTATTCTTACATGGAGATATGCCGCCCTGTTTAGTTGGTTATGAATGGAGTTATCTTTTTACAAGTAATGGGGAATAACTCTAAACTTTACAGACCATGAAAACATTAAATGAAAGGGCGACAGAAATTCTGCAAGCCTTGTTAGCCGTGCGGGCTTACAGAATCGACCACGGAAACGGAGTTTACACACGCTTACGTGCCGCAATGATTGGGCGCAATGGAAAGTACAACCTTATTTCGCTGGTAGAATACTACGAATCCAAAGGTAAACTTGCGCAGAATACAGAAATGAATTTTGCATTTGACACAAGTACAAAGCAGTTTATCCCGTACTATTACTGCAACAAAACTCTCCGCATTGAATCGCATAGTGCGTACCCGACTGAAAACGGAATGGAGAATTGCGCCGAGGAACGACAGGCAGACCACACAAATTTTGCAAACCGATGGCTAATACGCATGAACTCGCAAAAACCGATTATATGAATGCGCAACGAATAGTACAGAATTGTGTTTTGAAGAATCAAAGCACAGTTATCGAGGAAATGATACGGGCAAACCTTATTTCCGAAGAATATCTTTATCCGTTCGCGGATGATGTTATGGAATGGTGGCTGATTGATTCATGGCTGGCCGAACGACTGAAAGCGCAAGGCGAGGTTATCATCGAGGAATACGGTTGCTACTGGTGGGGCAGACAATCCAGCGGACAGGCGATTTACATGGACGGCGTAATACAAGAAATCTGCGGGGACGATTAACCCAACTTACAACTAACAAAGTTTCGATTCCATACTCCCTGCTATTGGATAGAAACTTTGTTTTTCAGAAATTTGATACGGCAACAATCCCGAAAAGCGGGATAAGGTCATTGCGTTTTCAGAATATGTTTTTTACCTTTGTGGATGACATATTGAAATTTACGGAAGCGTAAGTTTATTCTCGGATAGTGAACGTAGGAAATTCATTGAACATGAGAATAGGCAGACCTTATCTCCCGTCATATCCTTTACGGATACGGCGCGGGGTTGTTGCTTATTTGAATGTTCGGGCAATCCTACGGCCTACTATCCTCAAATGAGCTTTCAGCCCTGCGCTTTCTCTTTTAATTATTGCCGTTACGGGGGCTGGAACGGCGGGAAATTATAATGGAAACGCCTGTTAGCACCCAATGGATTGATCAATATTTGGGAATTTCGGATATTGATAATCCGAGTTTCGAGGAAGTTCGTAATTTCATGATCTTATGGAATCTATTCGAATCCTTATTATTTCAAGGGTCATATTCCAATCTAAAAGCGATTCACAAAAGCCAATCACTACAATTGGATAAACAGTTGATTACTGACACTATTACATATTTTAGAAATCGCTACATAGCCAATAATGCAACAACTCCTTACTATGCCAATTTACGATTGAGACACAATGATAATGAACCTTTGATTAAAGATGTACTATTGGGCAAAATAAATAATGAAAGTGAAACGGTTTTAGCTATCATTATTATTATTTATCGATACCGTAATAATTTGTTTCATGGGAACAAAGCAGTTGTTTCATGGATAGCTCAAAAAGATAATTTCATTCATGCAAATAGATTTCTTATAGCTTGTTTAGAATCAAAATAAAAGCACTAATAGCAACTAACATAAAACTACTTATCATGAAAAAGCTACTGACACCGCTCTCGGCTTGGCATTTTTTCTCATCTTGCAGCGTTTACTCAAATTCCTGATGACTTGGGAATATTCGATGGAAATAAGGCGTCCCTTGATGTTATGCCTTCTTTTCAAGGCGGAGATTTAGACACTTTCCGCAAATGGGTAAATGCCAATGTTGTCTATCCTCAATTAGCTTTAGAGAATGGCATATCGGGACGCGTAGTCACATCTTTTGTTATTGAGAAAGATGGCAGTCTAAGTAATATCGAGATTATTCAATCTCCAGATAAGATATTGTCGGCAGAAGTTATGCGAGTTTTGCTATTGGCGCCAGCGTGGACTCCTGGCACACAAAAAGGCAAAGTTGTACGAGTTAGATACACACTCCCATGTGATTTCTCTTTCTCCGATGATGCACCTTCAACCGAGAATGAACAAAAGACCCCAAAGACCCCAAACTTTGATAAAGGAATTGAAAACTACAAACAAGAAAAATATTCCGAAGCGATTGAATATTTCTTACATTCATTGGGGACTGAAAAACATGAAATAGGGCTTGTTTACATATATTTATCTTTTTCATATTATCATTTGAGCAAAATGGATGATGCTTATGGATTTGCGAATAGAGCAGTAAAATATTTCACCCCTATCTCCGAATATTTAGCAAATTATAAAGATGCGATATTAGACGCTCTTTATCTTAAAGCTAATTTTGATTTCGATTACAGCCAGCAACGGGAAAATTGGAAACCTTACGCTTTGTCAGCAGTAAATAATTATCAACTAATTATAGCAAATTTTACAGATAGTCTGGATGCCAAAGTTTTTCAAGAAATTAATATGCGTTGTGGTGGGCTCAAATACATACTTGGGCAATCTGACTATAGGAAATATCTTCAAAATGGCGGAGCCGAAGGCCAAGAAATGTTGCAGAAAATAATAAAAACACAACAAAATCCGACAAGTACCAACGCTAAAAAATCAACACAGCTCATTAAAGATAAAAGTTTTAAAATAGAATAAAACCATGAAGATTACAAAATATTTTGCAGTAATTGGATGCATCCTAATATTATCTTCCTGCTCGATAAAGAATACAATTCAAGATGCAGAGAAAGCCGTTTTTACCGTCTATACATACGATAAGTTCGGGGCTCCAAGCGGTACAGGAACAGGCTTTTTTATTGATGATGAAGGTACGGCTTTTACTAATTATCATGTTTTGGACGGGGCGGTAAAGGCATATATCGAAACAATAGACGGGCACTCTTATGAAATTAAAGATATTTTAATGTCCGATAAAAATAAAGATATTGTCAAATTTACGATAAACAACCCCGACAATGTAGATTTGCCTAATTTGTCCTTACATCGGGGCAATTACGAAAAAGGAGATGAAATTATTGTGATAGGTAGCCCTCTTGATTTAACTAATTCAGTAACGACGGGCATTATATCCGCATTACGAACCGACAGGTCTCATGGAGATGTTATCCAAATTTCAGCACCTATTTCGCCAGGAAATAGCGGAAGTCCTGTCCTTACAAAGAACGGTAAAGTTATTGGCATTGCAACTTTTAATCGAGTTGGAGGACAGAACTTGAATTTTGCTGTTGCCACAAAAAATGTAGATGAACTTTCATCTAATGACTTTGAAAAAGAAAACAGAAAATTCAATTTAAAAGACGATTTTGTTATCCTTAATCTTCCAAGTGACAATGGGTCTGACATTATCTTAAATGCTATCGAATTTGGTAAAAACCAAACAACGGCCTATTTTACATTTATCAACATGAACCTTATGTACGGAGACGCAGTAACAATATGGAATGAATTATATAAGGATGAAAACGACCACGGATTCTGCATTAAAGATCAAGCTGGCGATAAAAAATATTATATCGTTTCATCATCAATAGGAGCGAATAAAGCCAATGGAGCGGATGTCCCTCTTTGTGACTCTTATCAATTCCAAGTCTATTTTCCTACTATAAAGAATAAACTCGAAAGAATAGACATTTTCAATGGAGACGATTCTCGCTCTTGGAGATTTACAGATATAGATTTGAATTACTATCGAAATAATCTATCTGTAGATATGAATCTATACAAAAAATTATATGCAATGTCCCAAATGAAAGAAGGCGAATTGGGTGGTGCATATCAAATGTTCCAAGAAATACTGAATGATAATCCAACAGACGTTGATTGCTTGAACGGATTAGGACTTATCTCATATATTGCGAATAATCAAATGGATGCTATGTCCTATTTTGATACAGCCATAGAAGAAAATCCTTTAAATGTACTTTCTTATTTGAATCGTTTTGCTATCTCGGAAGCAAAAAAAGATTATCAATCTGCATTGACAGATATTTCTAAAGCCATTGAAATAGATCCTGCTCAACCCGATTATTACTATCATCGAGCTATGACATATTGCAAACTAAATAATTATATATCGGCATTAACTGATATGGATCAACTTATATCATCTAATGATTTCAAAAAAGACGCTTACGTTTATTATCTTCGAGCTATGATTTACATTGAAATGGATGATAAGAAAGCGGCAAGCAAAGATATTTATACCAGTTTTCAGTTAACAGATGATGAAGAGTTGGAAAAGGAGTTAAAGGAAATGTGGAAATATTGCGGAAACTAAAATCCGCATAAAGCAATGAAGTGACAGACTTTGTGAAAAGGTTAATCTATAAGACCCTTTTGCAGAGTTTGTCACTTTTATATTACTTGCTATATTGAGAAATATTCACTATATTTACATAACATTCAACCGATTAACACTCTAAAAATTAAACACTATGTCTGTACTGCGATGGTCTTTAGATTATGAAAAACAACAATACTATATTTCAGAAAAAGATTATGCTGATTTATTAGAGCGTTATCGAAAAATATATTATGAAAACCTTGAACGATATGAAGGTTACTCGCGCGGTTCAAAAAATGAGCTTCTTCGCATTCTTAACGACAACCCTAATTTCTTTGGGATTTGGCTACCATACTCTTTGATTGGCCATAGTGAAAAAGCAAAACATATAATTGATACAATGCTAAATCATAACTTGAGCGAACATATTATAGCACATAGATTAATAAAAACAGGATTGAAAGAGGGAGTAGATTGGGAATGGATATTTGAAGAAAATGAATGGCGCATAAACATAAAACACACGGATAATGCGTCTGCCAAATATTGGCAACAACGGAATGAACGTGATATGAGAGATTCAAAAGAATACATAAAGAGTAGTAATCCTTATGAGATAGATTGGGAGGAGCAGGCCGAAATTGAATGTCGCGGTAACATAGAATGGTAATTAAGGATTATCGTGACAATTACTTAATAATAATTGAAATTACGTTAATGATGAATAAATACAAACAACCGAAAACGGAATGAATGACCAAAGCATGAGAGGATAAACAAGCTATTTGCAAGTTGGTCGAATGGAGCAAGACAGAGGGAATAGGCTTAATTGTCATAAAACCTCAAAATGAGATTTATCCCGAAATGTTTTACTTTGTTTTCTCTCCCGAAACAGCGGACATAAATAAACCCGTTGAAATCGCACTTGTAAAGAACAAACAATGAATAATCGGGTGGAAAAGCGACCTTGAAGAGATAAACGATATAATAGGAATAATAATCGCCAACGAGATGAAGATGGAGGGCATGAGCGAAACGGTAAATTTATTCGACTGCCTTGTCAAAGCGAACGCTATAATATTTCATTACACCACGCCCGACGGACGGGACGAGATGGTGAAATTCCCGTTAGCGGGATTCTGCGAAAACTATCTGATGCAGTTTGCAAAGTAGCGGCAGGAACCGTACGGTAGTACGGAACAGACGCACGTATTAGAGATAAAGAATATTACTCCACAAAAAATGGAGTTATATATACTATATATCTTAAAAGGTTAAGGGCTGGCCGAAAAAATGCGGTTTTCCTTTGACTACAATAATACTAATTCACTTAATATATTAATTGCAAGCAGGTTTATCCGCATTTATTGTTTAACACTTTGTTTAACACTTACCTTATAGCTACCTTTGCACTCGCAATCAGATAATGATTGATGCCTCTTTAGCTCAGTTGGTTACGCCGAAACGCGGAGCGTTTTGGTGGCTTGGAGAGCACGACACTCTTAATGTTGGGGTCCAGGGTTCGAGCCCCTGAGGGGGTACAGAAAATGCTAAAAGCCGGCACAAATAAGTGCCAAACAACGGCCAAAGCAACGTAAAAGCTTTATAGTTGTCTACTATAAGGCTTTTTTCTTTTGCGGTTACGACAGCAGAATGCCAAACTGCGACAAAAAATCGTTACTAATTCGTAACCAAAACCCAAAAATATTTTTGGTTACGAATTTTCCCCGATTTTGGTTACGAATTCCTTGAAAAGTCCGTCAGTTGTCCGCTGATTGTCAGAGTTTTAAGGCACAATTAGACTAATTTTGTAACCAAAAAAAGTAACCATGAAAAACACATTTAGCGTGCTTTTTTATGTAAAAAAGCAACAGAAAAAGAGCGGATTATTGCCCATTATGGGGCGTATTACTGTCAATAAGCAGACGACACAATTCTTCACGCAGTTGGAAATTGACCCGCAAACTACGGAATGGGACAGCAAAACAAAGAAAATCAATGGAAAGGGAGCAAGTTCCCTAAATAGCCAACTGCGCAATATCGAAGCAAGAATCAGAACTACCTATCAGGAAATGTTTCTGCGCGGTCCTGTGCTGTCTGCCGAGCAAGTTAAAAATGCTTTTTTAGGGATTGATGATTCCAGCACTACCCTATTAAGCGTTTTCCAAGAGTACAAGCAACATCAAAAGGATATGATCGGCAAATGCCGTTCTCTTTCGACCTACAAACGTATTACCCTTGTATATAACCGGGTGGCGGATTTCATCAAGGTAAAACATCACCGTTCGGATATGTACGCCGCGGAGATCGACGGTTCTTTCGTCGATGATTTTTCAGACTATCTATTCACTACGTATAAGGTTTCAAACAATCAAGTTCAAAAAATCATGCAGGTATTCAAACATGTTACAAAAATCTGCATCAAGAAAGGTCTTTTGAAAAAGGACCCGTTCAGCGATTACAAAATTAAGTTTGACCCTGTGGACCCGAATTTCCTGACGGTCGATGAACTTAAATTAATCATCCAAAAGAAATTTTCATTGCGAAGTTTGGAAACGACAAAAGACCTATTCGTATTCAGCTGTTTTACGGGCTTAGCTTTTGTCGATGCCATGAACCTAAAACGTGAAAACATTACGCTTGCTGAAAACGGGGATATGTGGATTAAAATTACCCGTCAGAAAACAAATATTCCGTCGATCATCCCGGTTATGGATATTGCGAAATCCATAATTAAGAAATACGAGAATCAGAATGACAGCTACGTACTACCTCGTTCCCCGCATCAGCACGTAAACGCCTACTTGAAGCAAATTGCAAGTAGTTGCGGCATCAAAAAGAATATGACTTTCCACATGGCCCGGCATACCTATGCCACTACCGCCATGTCTTTCGGCGTTCCTATTGCCACCATCGCCAAGACAATGGGACATGCGAATATGAAAATGACGCAGCACTACGCCCGCGTTCTTCCCGAAAAGATCATCAAAGACATTAACGTTTTGAACACGGCAACGCAAACATTACAAACTCTTTACCAATAAACTACTATATTATGGATGCAGTTCAGACAGCAATCAAAGACAAAATCATCGTTGTTCAGGGTCGTCAGGTGATTCTCGACAGCGACGTAGCAGCCCTTTACGGCGTCGAAACGAAGCGCGTAAACGAAGCGATCAAGAACAACCCCGACAAATTCCCGGACGGGTACATTCTCCAGCTTACCCCGTCAGAATGGGAAGATTTGCGGTCGAAAATTTCGACCACAAAATCCGCAAAGGTCCGCTATGCCCCCAAAGCCTTTACCGAAAAGGGACTTTATATGCTGGCGACAATCCTGAAATCGCCTGTTGCCACACAGACGACAATCGGAATTATCGAAACCTTTGCAAAGGTGAAAGAACTGTCTCGCACGATGTCGGCGTTGCAAGAACCTAACGACCCGCATCTGCAAGAGCGGCTTGCCGAGAAAGGCAGCCGTATCATCAGCGATTTGCTGGACGATGCTTTTGAAACCACGCAGTCCGAAACGACAATCGAGTGCAACCTTGTCGTGCTGAAAGTAAAGCATACAATCACCCGCAAACCGAAATAGCAAACACTCAAACGAATAGCCGTCCTGCAATTTCAGGGCGGCTTTTTTCGTTATATTCTGGCTTGTTTAGAATATAAAATCTATATACATTTGCTTCGACTATGAATGAAAACATAAGATTGGAATGGTTTAAACCGGACCTTACTGCACCGTTGGAGGTTCCTCTGATGGATAGCGGCGTACACGCAGGGTTCCCCTCCCCTGCGGACGACAGCATCGAACAACCGCTTGATCTGAATAAATTGGTAGCCCCGAATCCGAACGCTACATTTTTCGCACGTGTTGTCGGGGACAGCATGAAAGACGCGCATATCGAGGAGGGCGATTTGCTGGCGGTCGATAAGTCCGCCGATCCGCTCGATGGGGATGTCGTGGTGTCCTTTATCGACGAGGAATTTACGCTGAAAACGATCCGGTTTAAAGGGGCGCAGGTTTGGCTTGTCCCTGCCAATGAAAAGTACAAGCCTATCGAGGTCACTACGGACTGCGACTTCCGTGTGTGGGGCGTTGTCCGGTATGTAATAAAGAAAGTCAAAAAATAATGTACGGCCTTGCGGACTGCAATAATTTCTACGCATCCTGCGAACGAATGTTCGCCCCCGATCTAAACGGGCGGCCTGTTGTCGTATTGTCGAATAATGACGGGTGCATCATTGCCCGCAGCGATGAAGCAAAAGCGCTCGGTTTGAAGATGGGCGATGCCTATTTTCAGCAGGCTGCATTTCTCCGGCAAAATAATGTCGCTGTCTTTTCTTCCAATCTGGAACTCTACGGGGATATGAGTACGCGGGTTATGAATACCCTTAAATCGTACTCCCCCGCTACCGAGGTCTATTCCATTGACGAAAGTTTCATGGATTTCACGGGCATCGACCCGGCCACGCTGCGGGACTTCGGGCTGGAGATCGTGCAACGAGTGAAAAAGAATACGGGCATCCCGATCAGCTTGGGTATCGCTCCGACCAAAACGCTGGCGAAGATCGCCAGTAAGTTGTGCAAGCAATATCCGAAGCTGGCGGGCTGCTGCTACATGCACCGCCCGGAAGATATAGAGAAAGTACTGCGGCGGTTCCCTATCGGCGACGTATGGGGCATCGGGAGACGCTTCGAAAAGAAGCTGCTGGCCGCGAACGTCGCCACGGCATACGACTTCACGCAGTTATCCCCGGAGTGGGTGCGCCTGAACATGGGCGGCATTACGGCTCTGCGCATGTGGAAAGAGCTGCGGGGCGAAGCTTGTATAGGGTTTGATGATATGCCGCAGCCCAAGCAGCAGATACGCACCTCCCGAACATTTCACAACGACGTTTCCGATTACGGCGAACTGCACCGTAATATCGCGCTTTTCACCGCCACCAGCGCCGAAAAGCTGCGCAAGCAGCAATCCGTCTGCGGGGAAATCCGGGTGTTCATCCTGACGAACCGCCACCGCCCCGACAAGCCGCAAAGCTATGAAAATGCGCTGCTGAAACTGCCCAACCCGACAGACAGCACCATCGAATTGGTAAAATATGCGGGCAAGATACTGCGGGACTTGTACTCCAAAGGCTACGGCTACAAACGTGCGGGCGTGGTTCTTTCGGATATTCGGTCGAACGAAGGAGTACAAATCAATATGTTCGACCCGATTGACCGGGACAAACATACGCGGATCATGGCGGTCATGGACGCCTTGAACAAGACCTACGGCCGAAACAAGATAAGCCTCGCCACGCAGGGCGCGACACCGCCCTACCGCATGAACCGCGAACACCTTTCCCAACGATATACGACCAGTTGGGACGACATTATTCAGGTAAAGGCCATGTAATTTATACAATTAAAGGTTCCGAAATATAGGTGCAGAAATCGTAACTTTCTCCCCATCATTTTTTATCAGAACATCATAGACCCCAAGAAAATGCAATTTCGTATCTACTGATTGCGGTTTAAGCGCAACACTAATACAATCCTTCAGTCGATCGTCTACACGTCCTTGTGAACTCTCGTAAAATATTCCGTCAATAATGGGTTGCACTAACACATCAAACGTAAATTTTGCGGGAATCCAGTACTCTCTGTCTGCATTAACGTTATCTGTAAATTTATGGTGCATATATCGTTGAAAATTTATTATTTCGTCATCAGAATAGAAATCCGCTCCAGCCCTACGCAATTCTTCAATTTCTGCCAAGAAATTCGAAAGTCCATTCGCTACCTGACGATTAATCCCGGACCTGTTTTCACGTAAATCTGGATTTATAATCGTCAATCCGTCAAGTGGTTTATATGATTCCCAACATCCGACAACAGCACGATATTCTTCATCTATCATCGGTCCTCGAAAAAAGGGACAGGCTTCAAATAGCGACAGTATAATACTATTTGTTAGACGCGGGATTTCTTCTTCGTTATCTCGATTTACAAGAACACCATAGAATAAGGGATTATCCGGCATATTCGCCCGTCCGAATTTTTCACAAAGTTGCTGCGGCAAATAGCTGATTTGTTCTTCACTCTGAACTTCATTAAATGATTTTACCTGACGAGCGCGTAATACCAATATCCCGGCAGGCATGGTTATAATTGGCGCAACAATCGGCTGCCCTATCATATCATTAAACGCATCTTCAATATCTTCGAATTGAGCTGCAGGATCATTTTCAATTCGCCGGAGACGACCGATAAGGTTATTCAAGTCAAACATATCGTTCAAATTTTCCATTAAGGTAGTGAAAATATCTTAATGGTAAATGGCATTTTTTTGTATCTTTATCAACGATTTAAAGCGCAAGAATCTACTATGACCAATAAAGACCAACATCCTGCTATTCTATATAAGTACATTGATACCACTGGTGGTTTATCCATGCTGCAAAAAGAAGAATTATGGTTCAGGCGAACAGGCTTTCTGAATGACCCTTACGATTGTTACCTTTCGCACGAATGTCAGGGAAAATACCCGGAATTTAGTGTGTCCTTTGACTTAAATGAACTCACCAAATATTTCGGAATTTGTAGTTTAAGTGAAACTGCTACCACCTTTTTGATGTGGAGTTATTACAACGAGCACAAAGGCATGTGTATAGGTGTCAATATGAAAGACATTTATACCTCTTTAATTAACCATTTTCACGATAAAATCAATAGTTACCTCTCATTCAGAAAGGTTGTATACAAAAATAAACTTCCAGATTTAAATCTTATCAATATAGTACCATTTGACTATCAGACACCCCGGATTGATAACACCCCATCCAAAAAAGCCCAGAACGAAATCAACGGTTTTCTATCGACAAAAGCGAAGTGGTGGGAACATGAAAAGGAGTATCGTCTGATACTGCGGCAAACTCCTAATCCCTATCTGAATTTAGACGAACCGGTAAAATTACAAATGCGTAACTTGATTAATAGAGTGTATTTAGGATGCAAATTTGACGGTAACATAGATACTATAATCAATATAGCAAAAGAAAAGAAATTTGATGTATATAAATTCAGACAACAATCACATACCTATGGATTATATGCAGAGAAATTATACTCTCACAACAATCAATAAAACTTTTTAGCTTAAAAAATAATTATTCATACATTTGTGAAACACTAACCCATTCCTATTATGTATCTCTTCAACAATACTCCCATTCAAACCCGATTCGATGAAAGCGATAAGAAAATCGCATCCGAACTTAACAAAATAACAGATAATGAGCTATTAAATTGCGACTTGCAAAAGATCGCGGACAGAATAGAACAACAATATAGCATTATCTGCGACACGGAGTTTACAACAGAAGATGTTGAGCCAATTAGTTATCTTATGCCCATTTCGCGAGAAGCGTTACGACCAGAATTACGAATTGGTGCAATCCATGAGTTTTATGATTTTGTCGCAGTCGATTATAAATTCAAAATCCAAGGTGATTATACTTTCTTTTTCAATACTCCTACCGATACACACTATGCTCCTATAAAGGGAAGTGCAAATGCAAATGGATTAACCTTAACCATTATAACAGAATATACACGCATCCCACTAAGCGATGAATGGAAAGAACGAGTAAAAGAGGATATTAAATTTCTTGTTTCAGAAGTCAAAACAAGAATTAACCTCTTAAAAGAGGAATGCAAAAAACGCAATGCCAACATCAAGCCAAATGTGTTATCAATTCTCGAAAAAGAAAGGCAGAATTTGATCGAAAAAAAAGCACACGATGCAAAACTTAATCCGTTCAAATAACAAATGTCCAGCCCTGAAAGGCTGGACATTTGTTTTAGTCATCAGGCTGATTGTCCCAGCCGGGGATTATCACCGTGTCTATCCCCACTCCGGGGCACGGTATTTCGTCGATTGTTTCGACCTCTGCCAGCTTGCAGCGGGTCAGGCTGAACAGGGCCAGCAGCACGATTAAAATGCTTACGAATGATTTCCTTTTCATAGCGTTATTCTTTGTAGTTTTTGTAGTTCACGGTGTGAAACGTCGGTTTATGGTTGCACCAGCGGGCCAGTCGCCGCTGTTCGGGTGTCGGGCGTATCTTATTCTCAAAATCGCGGTACGGCTGTGCAAAGGGCTGACATCCCAGCGCGTCCAGTTCTTCGATGCGGGCCAGCGCGTCGTCCACCTCCCGGACCAGCACATAGAAAAACATCTTTGCGGGCTTCATACCGCATTTTTTCAGCCGTTCTATGGCCTTGCGCACATCGTCGCGGACGGCGGTGCTGTCGTAAGCCATGCGGATATAACGCATCCATTTCACCCGCGAGAGCAGTTCGGCGATTGGGGGATTCCGGGCGATCTGCCGGGCATCAAGTCCCTGATTGAAGTCTACGCGCACCCCTAACCGGATAATCTTCTCGATCTGCTCCAGTCCCCACCCGGACGCAAGTACGTTGTTGTCGAGCAGTACGGCATTGCGGCGTCCGTCCAGAAATTCTTCTATGTCAGCGTTTCCCCGCAATGCGCCCTCTTTTCGGGGAACCACGCACCACGGGCAGCGATTCACGCATCCGCGGGTCAGAAAACCTATTGCCGCAGGATAGTTATACAGCCCGTAATCAGGGCAGGTGTGTTCGACCTCCGGGGGCAGCACGGTCGCATAGTCCCGATACCCAGTTCCGCCCTTTATTACCTCGCAGGGGAATCCGTACGGATAATCGGGTGTGAATGTAAATACTTTGGACATATACACCCGGTCGTATTGCCCGAACATGGGGTCGGCAAACTCCACGCTGTCGCCGTGCGCTTTGTGTCATGCCGAAAGTTTCATCAGGGCAAGGTTCGGGAAGTGGTGGCCGTCTACGTCTATCAGTCCTATCTTCATGGCTTATTCCTTTAAAAGTTCGGTTATTTCGGGGTCGAGGTTCCCGCGGTACTGCATCCGCTCGTCCATGCCGCAGGCCGTCAGGAAATGTTCGCGGCCCTCTGCCTTGCGGCCCAGGCGGGAGCAGGCCACGGCTTTGAGGTATTCGACGGTCGCGGTCTGTTCCAGCCCGTCGAGCATTTCAAACGCCTGTGCATCATGGCCGAGCGAAAGGAGCGTAACAACGGTGTTCCGGTCGTGGTATTCATGCAGGATGTAAAGGGCTTTCGCATACCTGCGCTTTTGCAGCAGGTCCACACCCCGCATATAAGCCGTATCGACCTCGCGGGTGTGAATGGTGTCCTTTATCATTCCCTGCCTGCGCAGGTCGTAACGCAATGTCACGGCCCGCAGCCACGGATAGACGCTTTCTTTAAGATAGCGATAATCCGCCGGGTATCGTTCGCGGATCAGCCGCTCCCGTCGGTCGGGGTCTTTCTCGGCGGCGATCAACTCCAGTATTTCGGCGCGGTGCGGCAGGCTTTCGTCACCACGGATGCGGGCCGCCAGTTCGGGCCAGTCCTCGGCCACCCACCGCACCCGAACGAGCGTATCGACCTGGGGGCCGATGCGCTCCCGCAGGTAGCCTTTGAGGGCATGGGCGCGGCCTTGCGCCAGACTACGGTTGCGGGCAAAACTTCCCTCCGGGGATGCCGAGGCCGTGAGCACGACGCTATCGACGAAAAATTCCTGCTGGGCGATCAGTCCGGCCATGCGTGCCTGAATCTTACCGAGCTGTGCGGTGTTTCTGCCGAGGGTGTCGAGTACACGGGTGTCGTTCACCAAAAACTGAATGTAGTTGCGGTCCTGCACGGTGGCGTACTTGTTTATGACCTTTATTTTGTAGCGCGTCGTGGTATCGACGAACGAGAGCATCGACGAAACGTGATAGGTCAGCGTATCGGACGGGGGCAGCGTGTAGCTGCTGTCGTCGAGGGCCACGACACGGCCCTGTAAGGTTACAAGCATCGTTTTCGACGTTTCGTCTGTCGGGACCTCCTGCGAATAGTAGTACGAGATATGGCCGGGATGGGCCGCCACGCTGTCGAGCCGCACGCCCTCCGGATAGGGATATTTCACGAAGCGGGCGAAAGCGCGGGCTTCGGCGCTGCTGTCGGGTGCGAAAGCCCGGACATACTTGCCGAACTGCCAGTAGTCGCGCTGCTGCACCCGTGAAAACAGCCCGCCCCGAATGGTGATGTCCTGCAAAGCATGCGCTTCGCCGTACTTGTGCAGATAGGGGGTTACGATGACGCTCCGGCATGCGCCCTGCAACTGCCGGGGCATGTCGATCACGAAGTCGATTATGACCTTTCCCAGCCGTTCGGGAAGCGTTCGGGCTTTGGCGCGTATGGTTACCTGCTGAATCTGCATTGCCATTATACGTTCGCCGTTCTCCTGTACTTCGGTCGGCACGAGGTAGAAACGGTTGCTGTCCCATTCGATCTTCAAGGCGGGCGGCTGGTAGGTCTGCTGCTCGCGTTCGCGCTGTTCGCGGCTGACGTGCAACACGTCGGCGCAGTATTGGCGACGCTCCAGATGCCCGGTTATCGAACAGCCGCAAAGCAACGCGGCCAAGCATACGGCAATAGTTTTCATTATCCTTTTCATTTTCTACTGCAATTTATATTCGACCAATCCGTTATCCGATGTGCGCTTAAATTCCGCGGAATAAGACGTTACTGTGAACGTGGCGTAACTCCCTAACCCGCTCAATGATACAGACCCTTTTCCTGTCGTATGGTCGGCTTCAATCTTCACCGTTACGATATACTGCTTTTTTGTCACGGCCCCACCGAAAGAATATATGTCGGCATTGGCCGTCACTTTCACGGTCAGGTCGTCCACTACGGGCTGCGAAGATTCCACGGTAACATAGAGCAAGCCCCCCGATGTGCTGAATGTCGGTTGGAGGTCGGCGGTGGTCTTAATACCCATTACCGATGTGATGATCTCCGCGCTGTGGCCGTCGGTGTCGGTTACGGTTATTTTCAGCGGGTTCGGCCCAAGCATATTTGGCTTCACCCGTAATGTATTTGTGCCGTTCCCGTATTGGGTGAATGTCGTCAGGGGAACGTCGGAGCCATAACGACCATAGTACACGGACGGAACACCTTCCACTTTTACGGTGTAGTTCCCGGAGTAACCGGGTTGTGACACGGTATAGTCGATATATGCCCGGTCATAAACCGTCAGTTCATTTCCCTGCTGGGCATAGGTTATCGTCAGTTCCGGGTTTTTGAATACCGTTGTCAGCACACGCTCCATGCTGAATCCGTATTTGTCCGTAACCGTCAGACGGAGCCGCACGTCGCCCGGCTCTGCCTGCGTATAGCTGATACCGGCCGTTACTGTTCCGTTGCCCGAAAAGAACGGATAAGGCGTACCGGGGTTCCGATTCACGCCGTCGATGGCGACTATCCCCGTCCCGGCGTCGATATGATAGGACAAGTAATAGACATTTTCGGGGTTGTTCGTGGATGTAAGCCGCAGTTCGGTTGTCGCAGGTTCCCCCGGTGCATGGTTTTCGGCAAATGGCGTGACGGTGAGTTCTGCCGTCGATACCCGCCAGTCCACGGTGTTCAGACCGAGGATGCGGGCGTCGATGTTGTAAACCCGGTTGCGGCCGACATTGAAATCCGTCGTGTTGTTTTCTCCGAGATAGATGCGGTACACAACCTGCGTTCCGTCGGCTTCGCCCGCTATGGCTATGTAGGTGGCATGTTCCGGGGCGCGGGTTTGATCTTTCTGCTGCTGGGAGCCGATGCCTGCAACCTCTCCCTGCCTGTTCTCCAATAAATAGCAGGTCGCGGCATAGGCCGTTGCCGACGCTTCGACGGGCGGCATGTCGGCAACGGCTTCGCTGCTCTCGGCGCGGCTGAAGTCAAAGAGAGCCGCCGAACGGGGTGCGCTGCGAAACTGCACGGACTTCACATGAAAAGACTTTGCGAAATCAGCAGCCACGGTGTAGCTGAAATTGACCTTTGCCACGGCGCGAAGCAAAGATACGGCGATCTGCGTGTCGCCGCGCACGGTGACGGCCTGCTGCGCGGACATGGGAAAGGGAGCATCCGCGAGGGCCGCAGGCTCCCGTTCGACGCGCAGCGAGCGAACGAAATCCTGCGTCCGCTCGCCCGCGTCGTGTCCGAGGTTGGCAATGGCGTAAAGCGTATAGTCGCCTTTGGGCAGTTCCAGCACGACGGGGCGCACCGGAGCAATATAGACGTGCCGGGCCTGACCGCCGTTTACGGGGAACAAGTACAGATTGATGTCGTCGATGCGGGTGTCGTTCGTCGCGGCGCGTGTCGGGGACATGGCCCCGCAGCGGAATGTCATTGCAAGCTGCTGTTTGGCCTGCGTCGCCGGATTAAGCTCTATGTCCGCATCCGAGCAGGCGCAGCAAAAAAGCATCATGCAGACGACGGTATAAATAAGTTTTTTCATGCTGCTTTTAGAATAAGTAGTTAAAACTGATCTCTGCCCGCGAGGGGCCTACAACCCACCGCTTGTAGTGGTGTATGAAGATGGATTCGTATTCGGGCGGGATGCGGTCGCGGCGGGTGTCTTTCATGTAAAAGACCCCGATGCCGATTTCGGCCGTGACGTTCCAACGCTTCGAGAGCAGCCAAGCATAACCATAGCTGAATCCCAGCCCGGCCATTCCGCCTTTGTAGTAGCGTCGGGAACCGCCGTACAGGTAATTTCCATAGGTTAGCTGGCTGCCGATGAAATGGCCCACGAACGCTTCGTAAAGCCAGCGTTTCGTGCCGATCTGCGCGGCATACAGCCGACAACTGAACGAATCGGAGTTTACGGGATTCCAGTAGGCGGAAAGGTCTAACGTCCACTTGTCCGCGACGGCGGCATCCACTCCTACGTTCACCGTTGCGGTGAGTGCGGCCAACGCGTTTACTTTGGCGCTGAAAAACTGCGCTGCGACCCGATGGGGCTTGCCCCACAAAGCCAGTAGGCAGAGCATTAAGGTGATGATGTGTCTTTTTTTCATGGTTGTAATTCTTTGGAAGCCTACTCCCGAATACAGCGGATAGGATTTGCGGCATAGCGGTAATAATCTGTTGTGCCGATAAATGATGGTACGGAACCCGTCGAGAAAAAAATCGAGGTGCAGGAAATATCGCCATATCGACAAGCCCACGTTCCCCAGTGCATATTGTAGGGCGCATTGGTATAAAGCCGTCCGAGCTGTCCGTTATTCATAAAGCGTGTTTCAACGAAAGTCCCTCCAGTCGGGATATTCGTGGTGCGATTACCGTTGTAATGAATCGTTACATAATAGGGCGACGACTGACTTACCCGCTCGATTCCGGCAAAATCTTCGGGGCTGGGGACTTTCCAACCAACGGGGCACGGGTCATAAATTGATTTGAGGCTTACCTTGCTAATATTGTTGTTGCTTGTCGTGACGTTCCCCCAAAGATTCGGATGATGATTATAAAGCCAATCGGCTACTGATGTCCACTCTTCCCAATCTTCGTACATGGCATCGCTCATAAAGGTTGTCGGGTGAGCAATCGACCACTCCACGGTCATATTGTCATAAGGGCTTTCAGTCCCGGCGTTTCGGGGATAGCTGACAGCGTATTCGAATCCCTCGGCATATACGGCGTCGGCGCGTTTGTTTATATCCTGACAAGTCGCCGGATGCGGAAAGGGGTCTTTGCGGCCCCACTGGTAGTAAAGCCCGCGCGATGAGGGCTGCGTGCAGTCGGTGGTGAGTGCTCCGATATTGCGGTCCATAAAGACAGCCCCGGACGAATAGGTCTGCGCCATTGTTGCCGGGTCGTAATCGACCGACCAGATATGCCACGACCAGATGCAGTTTCCCGCAGCGTCGAACAACCCGATCACGGCGTTGCCCCGCACGGCTCCCGTCGAAAAGGATATACGGCCGTTTGAGTACGCCGCATCTTTGACAACCGTTTCGCTCAATGTCCCCGATTCCCAAAGCACGCGGGCGGAAACTCCGTGAAGCTGCTGCGGCCAGATATTCGTCGTATTCTTGCCGTTGCCCTGCACCGTCGCATCGAACGAATAGCGGGTGTCGAGGGCCGGGGCTATGTAGCAGTTCGCCGTTCCCTTACTGTCGAGGGGTGTTTCCATGACCCGAAAACGGGCATATATGTCGGCATGCGAATCGCGGGGGACATAATTGTAGCTCTCCGACGATGAAAGGAGCCGGGAATATGCGGCGTCGGCGTACCAGCCCACGAAAGCATAGGACCCCGTCGCTGCGGCGGTCAGTCGGCATCCGTCCTCGTGGCATAACGCTGCGGTGCGCTTGCCGCCGCCCTCGTTCGCAGTTTGGGTATATAGGCATCTGTCTGCCGTGACGCTCCCGCCTGCGGAAGTATGGGCGTAAACTATATTTGCCATCGTATGTTTGAAATCGTAAGACTGTGCGAATCCGTATTCGTCGGTCAGCGTTACGCGGTAGGCCAGCGTTGAATTGTCTTTGGTGAAAACGGACGGGCCGTAATCGAGGTAAAAGTAATTACCTCCTTTGGGGTTATAGATTTCAAAGTCGAAGCTGTTATTGCAGTCGGTACGGTCAAATTCGAAATAGTCGCTGTCGCCTTGTGTCACCTCCAGCCGCCCGCTGATAGCGAGCGAGCTGTTTTCGTTCACCATATCGACATGCAGGCTGTAATCCGGGTCGTACACGCAGTAGCCGCCGATATTGCCGTCGTCGAAATCGTCGTACACGGCAGCCGTATATGCCGCGATTCGGGTGTCTGCGGTGTTGTCGTTCAGCAGGGTTATATTGAGCCTGTAATGGCAGTTGGCCCGGACGTTGAAATCGGACGTATTGTTTTCGCCCAGATAGACCGAGTAGGCCAGCACCTTACTGCCCCGCGTGGCGCGGATAAGCAGCCACGATGCACAAGGGGGCGCATTGTCGGCATTCTTCTGCTTCTGGTCGGTGATCGAGGTCCTCACGCCTTGAAGATTGGGCAGCATGTAATAGCTGCCTGCGGCCTGCCGTCCCGTCAGGAGCATTTCCGGGCCGTGGGTGTAGTCGTCGGGATTGCCGGATGCCGGGCCGTTCCCTGCAAAGAGCGCCGCGGTGCTGGGAACGGTGAGCAGTTGCACGGATTTGAGTTCCATGTCGGCAGGTTTTGCGGTGAGGTTGTAGGAGATTTTCGACACGAAGCGTTTAACGTTTATCGGCGGTAACTGCACTACGCTGCCGGACGAACATGAGATCGTCGTTTCCTGTTCGTAAAACATCGGTAGTGTGTCATAATCCTGCTGGTATGTTACCATGTATCGGGAAAGGTCGGCACTTTCACCCAGACTGCGGCCGACGTTGACGGCAATGCGCATCAGGTAGACGCCCGGAGGGCATTCGAAGCGCAGCGTCGTCGTGGTGAGATAGCGGAATACCACTACGCGGCCCGCTTTGTCCATAAGGTAGAAATTCAGGTCGCGGATCGTCGTTTCGTCGGTCGCGCGGGTCGTCGTTGTCATGGGGGCGGACCTGACGGTCAGTTCTACGGCCACTTTCGACCGTGCGGTCGGCTCGCGGTCGGTAATGCAGCCCCAGCAAAGAGCGAGGGCGAGCAAAATGAATATGGTTTGTTTCATCGGGATTTATGATAACCGCCCGCGCCCCGAAAGGTGCGGGCGGCGGTTAATGAATAGGTTGTTTATGCGCCCAGATCGACCGACTGCGTTACGGGTGTTTCCCACTCGGCGACCGACACGCTGACTTGGCAATCCTGCCCCACGAGACCCGTGATGTTGGCGGCCACACGGTAGTAGCCGTTGCGGGCGATTTCACCCCCGGCCTTGCCCGTGAGGGGAACGGTGTAGACGACTTCCATGCGGTCGGCCGTTGTCGAAGCGTTCCCGTCGGCGTCATAGGTCGCGGTGATCTCCAGCGCGACGCGGCTTGCTTCTGCCAAAGCTCCGTTTTCGAAGATGTAGAAAAGGTTGTTATACTTGCCGGATGCCGCTGCCGGGGCCTGCGTATGGGTGTAGGTCATGGCTCCGGGCGTCGGTGTGGCCGGGGCGATGATCGGCGTCTGGCTGGCGGCACGCACCACCTTCGTTCCCGTTACGGTCAGCGTTCCGGAATACTTGCTATTGAACGACGCATCGACGGAGGTCTGCACGGCGACTTTGGCGACGGTGCGTTTGAGTGTCAGGGCTACGGATGTCGTGCCGCCCTCGGCGATGGCCTTGCTCACTCCGGCCGTCATTACGAAGCCGCCGCTGCGCTTGGCTTTGGTCGAAACCTCGGCGAATGTCCCGTTATAGTCGGCGGCGGATGTTTCCAGCTTTGCCAGCAGCGCGGATTTCGTGGTGACGCCCGTCAGGGACATGTTGGCTACGGCATAGAAGTCGCAGGTCGTTCCGGCTGTGGCGTGCGGCAGGGCGAAGGTCGCGGTGCGGGCCGTGAGTTCCGATGCGGTGAAGTCGCGCAGGGTGATAAGGTCACCTTTGGCGTTGAACACGTACACGGAGAGCGAGGAGAGGGATTTTTCCCACGCTTCGGCGGCCGCGGCTTCGGCGAAGAACGCACGGGTCGGGGTTTCGTCGGTGAACCTCATGGCGACGATTGCGCCGTTGAGGGTGTTGTCGATGTCGGGAATGACAGTCGTTGCATCGTCTTTGTTGCAGGCGATCATCGAAAGTGCGGCAAAGGCCGCGAAAAGAATCTTTTTCATGTTAAATCGTTGTGTTTTGAGTGTAATTTGCTGTGAATTAAAGTTTTGATGTTGTGTTTGTTGTCTGCGGCAGGGCCGCTCCGTCCTGTCCCGGTCCGCACCCTCGGTGCTCTCCGGGCGAAAATCGTCACTTTCGCATATTTTAGGATTTAGGAGGTTATTCTTCCCAGCCGTAACCGAGGACTTCGAAACGCACGTTTTTGTCGCAGTCCTCGGTCAGTCGAAGCGTGCCGTCCAGTTTTATAGTCACGTCCGCGAGGGTTAGCGTCAAGGGAATTACGGGTGTCGTGCCGCCCTCCAGCAGCAATTCCAGAAAACCGTATTCTTTGAGCATCCGGCGACTTATGCCGCGCTTGGCGGCGGCTACCCAGTCAATAGCCGATTCATCGAATCTTTCCATAGCGCTAAACGTGTTGACCTGTTTTCCGTTGTGCTTTGGGGGTGGGCGTCGCTACCTCCGGACGCGGTGATTTCTGCCCGGCTCGCGGCTGTTTCTGACCTTGCGGGGATGTCTGGCCCTGCACCGGGGTTTTGCCTTGCGTGGTTTGGCCTGCGCCGAAAAGGTCAGGTGCGGGAGTTTGTCCCTGCCCGGCCGTTTCGGCGGCCTGCCCCTGCTGGTTCTGCTCCGGCACGGCTGCGGGTGCTTGTCCCTGTCCGGCGGTCTCGGCGGTCTGTTCTGCCGACTGCTTGGGGGCCTGCGGGTATTGGGTCCGCCCGTCGGCGGTTTCGGGCATCGAGGAAATGATACGCTCCATGTCGCGCTGCTCGCGCAGTTTGGTTGCCAGCGCATTCCGCTGCTCAATGGTCAATACCTCCATAGGTTTGCGGAAAACCGCGTTGTACTGGTAGGGCACGATGTTCACGCTGCCGTCCCTGTTTACAATCGCTATTTCGCGCACTTCACCGCGACGGAAGCTGTTGATGTCCTCCTGTGTGAGTTCCGTGCCGCGGATGTATCGGGGAACAAAAGCATTTTCAGTATTCGTGTAATCCAACTGCCGCGTATCGAAGTCCCGCGACACGAGCAGAGGACCCTCGGACGTTTCCAGCACGCGGCCGAGGTTGCCGTACATTTCGAGGTTCTTCATATCCGTTTCGGTGAATTTCTGATCGAAAAGTCCCTCGTCGAGAATCCGGGCATAGCTTTTCACATCGACTTTGTAGCCGTTGCCGCTCTTTTTGAGCCGGATTTTACCCTCGCCGATATAGTTGATTATATCGTCATGGTATTTGAGCTTGTGCATCCCCGTTTGTTCGTAATTCTGCAACTTTTGGAGATAGTTCATCTTTTCCAGCCCGCCGAAGCTGTACCCCATGCGGTTGAGCGTGTCCCACGGCATTTCGGCAACGGGGATGCCGCGGGTTTTCATCTTGCACTCGAATTTTCCGTCCGGGTGTATCTTGTAGTTGTAATAGAGTTTCACGTCGTCGCGGGTGGTATTTTTCCAATACCGTTTCAGCGCATCTTTCATGCGTCCGAGCGCACGCCGCGGGAGAACGTAAATGTTGATGGTGGGGTTGTTGTGATACTTCTGCAAATTCTTGTAGAAGTTCAGCGGAATGTTCTTGTCCATGACAAAAAACAGGCTTTCATTTTCCGGGGTCGGGTCCACCGTGCCGATACTCCCGTCGGGGTTCTGGGAAAAGACCTTTGCCTGGTCTTTCTCCTTGTCGTACATCATGCCGATACTCGGCTCGTTGAGTGAATTGTCGTTGGGCTGCTGCGCAGCACCGGGCGACTGTTGTTGTTCTTCTGCCATAATTTGAATTTTAAGTTATTATGTGAAACTGTTTGCTCTGCGAATGTATATCCGCCATCATCAAAAAGATACTCTTTACGCCCTCGTTCGCCCTCGTTCGCCCTAATTGGCTACGGTTTCGTTGCCTTTAAACAGGTGTTTTAGCTTCGGGTCGTCGGCTATGCGTCGCAGTTCGTCCTCTACGATCTGGGCCGCTTCCTGCTTTATGCGGTAGTAGTTGGCTTCGATAACCTCGGCCATTCGGTCCTTGCCGTTTTCGTCGGTGAAGTCGGAGAGCACGGGAATCGGACGATACTGTTTTTCTTCGGCTTTGACCTTTTCGACATCGACGACAATCTGGGCGTGAAACATTTTCTGCGGAATATTGTCCCCGAAGTTGTCGGCCACGGCTCCGACGAACACGCCCTGCGAAAGATTGCTGATTTTCGACGCGGGGATCACGCTGTCAAGCTGGGTGTTTATCCCCGTGGATTTATCTTCACGGCTGATATTGAGCGACTGCCGCTGCTGCACGATTTTTCCGAAGCGTTCGGAGAGGATGCGGGCCGTGTCGCCTACGACCTGCCCGGCAATAACGTTTCCTACGATATTCTGTATGACTTTGCTTTCGTGTTCGCCGTAATCGCGTGTAAGTTGGGAAAAGTCCTGCATCCCCAGACATACGGCTACGCGGTTGCTTCGGGCCGTGGCTATGAGGTTGTCCAGACCTTTGAAGAAAATGGTCGGCAGCTCGTCGATCACGACGCCGCATTTGAGTTTTCCCTTGCGGTTTATGGTTTTCACGATGCGCGAGTTGTAAAGGCTCAATGCCGCCGAATAGATATTCTGGCGGTCGGGGTTGCTGCCCACGCAAAGGATTTTCGGGGCTTGGGGATTGTTCAGGTCGAGGGAAAAGTCGTCGCCCGACATGACCCAGTAGAGCGCGGGCGAGATAATCCGTGACAGCGGGATCTTCGCGGACGCGATTTGTCCCTGTAACTGCTCCTGTGCGCCGCCCTGCCAAGCATCGACGAACGCACTCAAATAGTTTTCCAGTTCGGGCCGGGCCATGAGGATGGTGAAAACCTCCTCGTATTTCTTGTTCAGCAGTTCGATTGCGTGGGGGAAGGTGCAGTATTTCCCGTTCTGATAGATACGCAGAAACCAGATAATCGCCGTGAGCAGCACGACGGGTGATTCGACGAAAAAATCGCCCTGCTTCTGTGCCCACGAACGGTTCAGACCGATCATTATGACGTAAGCAGCTTCATAGGCATCCGCAATGTCGGTCAGAAAATCGGCATTGATGGGATTGCAGCGGTGCGAGTGGCGGGGATCGTCGAAGTTTATCACGCAGAACTGCGGCTTTACTTCGTACTTGTGCGTGAAACGCAGCAGGTGGTTGTAAGCCAGCATACTCAAATCCGGATATTTGAAATCATAGAGATACAGACTATATCCTTTCTCGATGAGTTGTTTGATGTAATTATTGATTACGGTGAATGATTTTCCGCTGCCCGGTGAGCCGACCACCATGCAGCTACGAAAAACCGCGATATTCACCCAGCCGCGAAAATTTTGTCCCCGATAACGGAACAGCGTCGGCAGGTTCACCGAATATTCGTCCGAAAGCAGGCGTGTTTCCTGCATAAAGGATTCGTTTTCGTCGTTGAAAACGTCGTCCAAGAGGTCGTGCCGCAGAAGCCGCCATATCCATATTCCGGCCGTAAGCATGAGCAGATAACCCGCGAACAGAGTTCCGGTGTACCATGCCACGCGCACGCCGGGCATTGCGTGTATATGCAAAAGCCAATCGTTGAAAAAGTAGAGGAAGAAGCCAGCGAAGCCCGCCGTGATGATATGCGGCCAGCCGATTTTCTGCGATTTAACGCCCCGTGAACCCAGACAGGCGATCAGGAGCAGCAGAAAGGCGAACAGTTTTGAGTAGAGGGGTGAGGAATAGAATCCCGTCGTCTGCTGGAATCCATGCAGAATACGGTCGATAATCCCGAATGTTCAGCCGTTGTCGGCCAGTCATTCGTAACAGAACCAATAAATGTTGGTAACATTGCAGATAATGCCTACGGCCAAAATGAACGCGACAATCTTTGCCAGCGCCCTCAAATCATCTTCTTGTTGCATAAATATAGTTTTTGGTTTCGGCGGCAAAAGTAAGTCGGACGCGACAATTCCCGACGTTGTAGGCTGCCGTTCGCCCTCGTTCGCCCTAATTGGCTACGGGATATGTCTGGAATCGGAAAAAATCTATACCTTTGTAGGCGAATATTCGAAAGGTGCATGCCTGAATATTCATCATAGCCTGTTCCCGGCAGTCAAACGTGGAAATTTGAATGGGAAGCAGGCGGGACGGCTGAACTTCGTACATCGTTTGTGCGGGGTTCGGTCTGACTGTTTCCGGGTTTTCCACGACCTGACTGCCGCAGATTGTTCCCCGTACATTTTTAAGATATTTTGCTACCTTTGTCATTGCAACAAGGGTACGCCCACATACTCGCGGCCTGTTCAGTAAGGAATCGAAACGGCAAAAATTTGATTGAGAAACAGGCGGGACAGGTCGAACTTCGTGCTTTTACGGCGCGGGGTTCGGCTGTCTGTTTCGTGGCTCTTTGCCGTGCCTGATTCCTTTCGCCGTTCCCCGCGTTTTTCTTTTCTTGCCCTAATACGAAGAATGACCGTTAAATTATTATGAATTATATCGTTATCGGTGCAAATTAAACGTTATTCGCATGGGTGATCCGGGTGTTGCTTCCGATAAATAATAATTATGGCTAATTGTTTGATTTATAGAACTGAAAAGCTATATTTGCAATGATTCAAGTTATATAAAGGTTTGTTCAATTCGTTAGAAGAATAACGCAAGTGCAAAAGCAAAGATGTAGGCATCATATCTTTGTGAGGTGATTGTTTTTGGAGTTTTTTCTTTGAAGATTTTAAGTGTAAGAGAGAGTGAAAAGGGCCTGCGCGCAATGCGCAGACCCTTTTGAATTGTATGATCCTCCCGAATTAGTCCTCATAGCAAATGTAACGAATTATGTCATGTCAGCTTTACCAAATGCAGGTTGAATCGCTATTTTTTCGTATATTGGGTAATATTATTGTGGGCTGATTATGAAAATATTTATTTATGTTTGTGTCTTTCTATGCTTGTATTCGTGTTCCGAAAGCAAACACATATCCGAAGAACTGAATCGAACGGAGGAAATAATTAACGATTATCCGGACAGCGTGTTACGCTCCTTGCAAGCTATTGCTCCCGGCAGTATTTGCAAAAAATCGACAAAAGCGCATTACGGGCTTCTTTATTCGCTGGCGTTGGATAAAACAGGGCAAACCATAGATTCCGATTCGATGCTTCGTCCTGCCGTAAACTATTTTCTGCGGAAAGGCACGAATCGGCAAAAGTTCCTTTCTTGGTATTGTCTGGGACGCATGGAATACAGCGCAAATAATTATCAGAAAGCAACCGAATCGTATCTTAAAGCGCTGGAGTATCAGGACCTAATAGATGATCCTTACCTGATCGGAGTGTGTAACTTCGTGTTAGGAGAACTGAATTTGAAGCAGAATAATTATCAAAGGGCTTTGTTTTATTACCAAGAAGCCTACGAAAACTATCAGGCCGCAAATAAGACCAAACACCAAGTCAGCGCTAAAACTGCCATTGCCGCTGTTTACTACATGGAGAACGATAACGATAACGCGCTCCGGGATTATCGGGAAGCATTGAATCTATCCGAACAATTCGGGTATGAGGATTTTCAGGTGTACTGCCTGCGTTGCCTAATCGGGATTCTTTCGAACAAAGGCGTAACCAACGAAACCTACAATTATGTAGGTCGTTTTCTCCAGTTGTCGGATGATTTATCGCCGAATGATTACTGTGTTTTGGGAGAATATTATTTGCGTATCAATAAACCGGACAGCGCCGAATATTATTTGAACGCAGCGATTTCAGCCAATATTGGTGGGCCGCGCGAAAACGATGCGGCAGCTAAAATTCTCCTTGCCGAAGCCTATACGATGAATGCAGATTACCGAGCGGCCTACTCGATGCAAAAGGAGTGTCTTGCTTTATGTGATTCGATACATTTAAGCTATATGAATAATTCTGCGGCAGAAACCGAACTGCGATATAAAAACGAGCGTTTGGAATTTGAACGCTACCGCTCCAGCGTAAGACAAAATGTAATTTATATTATCGCTTTGGTATCAGTCATAGCGATCTGCGGCATTATTTATATCTTCCGCCGCAGAAATAAGATGCAGAAACAAAGAATCGAGGAATATCTGACGCTGATTGAAGAACTAAATAAGACCAAATTGCAAATACCCGATGCCGCAAAAATTAGTGAACTGCTTAATACGCGCTTTCAAGTCCTGAAAGAACTTGCAAAAACCTATTACGAGTTTGAAAATTCCCCGGCTCTTACCAAGAAAGTCAAAGGCATTTTATCCGAAAAGATTTTGGATAAAACGATAATATCGGATTTAGAGAATACCCTAAATCAACAATACGATAATGTGATTTCTAATTTCAAGTCCGAATATCCGAAAATCAAGCCATGTTTCGTGGAATTGCTATGCCTGCTCTATGCCGGATTTTCACCGCAACAGATAAGCGTTATTACCAATGAAACGCTAAAAACAATATACATGCGGAAGTTCCATTTGAAAAAGAAAATAATAGCTTCGCATATTACAACCAAAGATGTGATTCTCAATATTATTTCGTAAATATCAGATAATCAATATTTTTGCCAGCAAAACTTGTTGACAATAAAGATTTGCTGGTAATTTGCTGATTTAGAGCATATTAGAGCAAGGCCCGAAAACTGAAAAATTTTCGGGCTTTTTTGTGTGCGTAACTGTTTGTTTTTCAGTCGAAATCACTTTGCGGTTGAAAAATTTTAGAGGCTCTGATTTCTTGGTTTTCGGAAACAATCGCTCTACTTTTGAAATGTACGAATATCTCATACTCACTTTCAAATTTAAGCCTATGAAAAAGTTCTCTCCCGCAATGTCTGTAATTGTCGGTTTGTTTATGCTATTCGCAGGTATTTATTCGGTCTATGGCGGCGGCAAGACGGCAGTTATTGTCAAACAGGTAAAAGTCGGCGGCGGCCCCGTCTGCCTATCGGAAAATATCCCGCTCGTATTCTATGATAGTTCTATGAGTATAGTAGAGGTCATTGCATCGGGCGCAGAGAGCAAGACGGGGCAGTTGATAATTTCCGGCAACTTTGGCACGGTTGCATGTGAACGTTTCGACCTTTTCAATGGAAAAAGTATCATTCCAATCCCCGAACTGGAACCGGGATTTTACACGATTGAACTGTCAATAGACAAAAATGTTTTCGCAGGCGATTTTTTTATCGAATGACATAGAATGTAGGACAAAGAAAGGGGAAACGAATAGATGACAGAAGCAGCAACTAACTTTTTGTCTGACAGCTAATCCACTAAACCAAAACTCTCTGTGAGTAACGTCTTTGTTTGCTCACACAAAAATCACTACCAACTTAAATTTCAAGGCCATGAAAAAAGTATTAGCATTAATCGTATTGTGTTTCATCGCATTTAATAGCCATGCGCAATTAAAGTATCAGAACGGCTATTTGGTTTATAACGCTATGGAGCGTTACAACGGATATATGACCAACTGGGAGGGCTGGGCGCATTGCTGGAAATTCGGGAATCGAATGATTAAATTCGACCTCGGCCCCGCAGATTCGCGCGTTTCCAGCAACTCCGACAAACTCGTACTCTACGATACGGAGAACGGCGGTTTCATCGACCTGTACGCCCGCAACGTCTATACGAACTCCGACGCTGCGTCGAAAACAAATATCCAGTCGTTAGGCAGCGCAACGGCAACCCTCACGCAACTGCGTCCCGTGTCGTTCGAATGGGCCGATAAGGCGCATTATTTCAAGACCAGCCGACGTTCGACGGGCGTTTCCAATCCCAAAGAAATGGGATTCATTGCCCAGGAGATCGAGCAGGTACTTCCCGACATCGTGGCCGTGGATTGCGAGGGCCACCGTGTCGTAAATTACAGCGCATTGATTCCGCTGCTTACGAAGTCTATTCAGGAGCTTAACGGCCAGATCGAAACCCTGAAAGCAGAAATCGAAGCGCTCAAATCTGGAAAATAATTAAACGATTATTATTATGAAAAGAATACTGAATATAATCGGTATTTTCTTTCTGTCGATAATAGTTTTCACTGGATGCCAGAATTTTACGGAGGACGAAATGGAAATGTCCCCGCAAACAAGGGCACAATTAAGTTCCGGTACGCACTATTATTGGTATAAGGGGAACAAAATCCCGATTACAATTAATACGACAAAATCGTACATTCTTTTTGAATCCTCCGATGAAGCGAATTTGCAGTTACCTCTCCTGAACTCCAAATCGGGATTGAGTGCGGCAAAAGTAACTTTATCTTCCCGGCTCCAGTTGCAAGATGCAACACGATCAGCGGCCAACGATAACCTGTATTGGGCCGAAGTTGCAACTGCGGACGTAAACGCACAAGATAAGGCATTGGTTTACAGCGCACCTTATTTCAAGACTTCCGACGGCGCTGATTTGGGTTTGAGCCATTTGTTTTATGTCAAAGTGAAGTCCATACGCGACGTAAGAATCCTGACAACACTTGCAACGGAGAATAAGGTAACTTTACTCGGAAACAATGAATACCTGCCGCTTTGGTACACGCTTTCCTGTACGAACGAATCGCTGGGAAACGCGCTGGAAATGGCGAATAAGTTTTATGAAGATGGCCCGTTTGCCGCCTGCCAGCCTTGTTTCATCAGCGAGGACGAAACTACGGCAGCCCCGAATGACCCGTTGTTTTCCGCTCAATGGGCGTTGAAGAATACGGGGCAGAATCAAGGAACTGCAGGAATCGACATCAACTATCTCCCGGCCAGAGAGGTAACGCAGGGAAGCAGCGATATTATCGTCGCGGTATTGGACCACGGCACACAGTTGGATCACCCCGATTTGAATGTTTCGTCGAAAAGCTATGACACCGAAACAGGGAGGTCGCCAAGTCAGATTTGGGGCAACCACGGTACAGCATGTTCCGGAATCATATCTGCCAAAACCAACAATAATCTGGGGGTTGCGGGCATCGCCCCGAACTGTCCCGTTATGTCGATCAGCAATCAATTAATGGGAACATCGGATGCTCCCCAGAAAAGGGCTGACGGATTTAATTGGGCTTGGAGAAACGGTGCGTCTGTTATTTCAAATTCTTGGAGATCATCGACGTTCTCGGAGTTGTTAGAAGATGCGATACAGTCGGCCATGACAAATGGACGTAACGGTCTGGGGTGTGTCGTAACTTTTTCTGCAGGTAATTATGATTCGAATACCGTGGGCTATCCTGCGAGATCGTTGCCCGATATTATCGTCGTCGGAGCGTTAAGTCTTTCGGGTAAACGTAAATCCTCAACGACTATTGATAACGAAGGCTGGTGGGGAAGTGATTACGGAACGCAGTTAGATATAATGGCTCCCGGCGTTCTTATTTATACTACGGACCGAACCGGAAGTGTCGGGTATGTTTCGGGCGATTATATGCCAAATTTTAACGGCACATCATCGGCTTGCCCGCATGTTGCCGGAGTAGCGGCTTTGATACTGTCGGTAAATCCGAACCTGACCCAAAAGGAGGTAGCCACGATCATCGAGAAAACAGCCCGCAAGGTCGGCGGATATAGCTATTCGACGGTTAGCGGCAGACCGAACGGCACATGGCATACAGAAGTTGGTTACGGCCTGATCGACGCCTATGCTGCCGTAATGGAAGCTCAAAATGCAAGTACGACGGTCTATTTCAATGACAAGACAGTTACCACGAATACGGTAGTTTCGGGCAGCGAAATATCTGCGACGAACGTAACCGTTAAGAACAATGCCAAGCTGACGTTTACCAACGCCAAGAGTATTATTATCACTCAACCTTTTACCGTCGAACTCACTTCGTCATTAGAACTTTCTTTACAGTAATTTTTACCGATAAGGCGGAGAATCGGATTCTCCGCCTTTGGTTTTTATAGGATTTTCACCATGCAGACACGCCATCAAGACCGCTCCGCCTATTTTGAAGAAACAGCCACCTCCTGCCGCAATTATTATCTGCCTTATATTGAACAGCATACGTCTTTGAAATTCGGTCGTAAGTGCCGGGTAATGGAGGTCGGTTGCGGCATTGGCGGCATCCTTTCTATTTTTGCGGCAATGGGGGCCACGGTAACGGGAATAGATATTCACAAACCGTCAATCGAAACCGCAAAGACACTTTTCGCCGAAAGGGGGTTGAAAGGAACGTTTATCTGTTCGGATATTTTCGATTACAGCGACACACAACCTTACGACCTGATTATCCTACACGATGCGTTGGAGCATATTCCCGAAAAGGAGCGGTTGATGTTGCATTTAAAATCCTTTCTGAAAGCTGACGGCCTTTTGTATCTGGGATTCCCCGCATGGCAAATGCCGTTCGGGGGACATCAGCAAATGGCGAAGAACCGGATTATCGCCAACTGTCCTTACATCCACCTGCTGCCCCGACCTCTTTTCCGTTTCGTGTTCAGGGCATGCGGCGAAAAGGAAAGCACGGTGAAATGTTTTTTCGAAATCCGGGATACGCGCATCACTATCGAGGGTTTCCATAAATTAGTAACGGCAACGGGACTACGCATAGTGAATCAGCGGCTATATTTCATAAACCCGAATTATCAGGTGAAATTCGGATTGAAACCGCGCATACTATCTCCCGTTATCGGGAAAATACCTTATGTGAGAAATTTTTTCACGACGACCTGCTACTGTCTGCTGGCAATGCAGGAGGGGGCTAATTAACCTCCAGATCGAGCGATATTTTCGCTTCGTTCGGAACAGACGGAACCAACTGCGCTACACGCCATTTCGGGGCTTCGGTGGTGTCGTTCAGCAGAAAGGTTACGGAATATATATATTGAGCATCCGCCTTTACAAAGTTCTTTTTGACGCTTTCGATTCCGTTTGTGGCCTGTCCTGCAACCAAAAGGAGCGTGTTCTTTTCGAAGTCTATATCTTCGGGCAATTTGTCGTTGGGAAATATAAAATCCGCCAGTTCCGCCTGGCTGCGAATCACGATCAGTTGATTGGCGGGCGTTTCAGCCCAGTTCCAAAGAGGATTCAGCGTATAATCGGCGCAGGACAAAGTAGTAGCCTTTCCCTGTGTATTATCATCTGGGGTATCAGTCTTTGTTTGATTCATCTCCACGGACGTACAACCCGTCGCGGTAAACAGAGCCATTGCGATAAGACAAACGATCTTTTTCATAGCTTTGGTTTTTCAGTTTGACGATCAAATAGCGTTCCCGATTTTTATTTCGGCACGGCATCCTTGCGCATATCGTCCGAAATATAAGGTATTCATTTACAAAGATAAGAATTTTGGATAAGAAACAAACTATTTGAACAAAAAACAGGAACCCTGCGGTCCCGGTTTGACATTATTGCAGCTATTTCCAATTTGGAAACAACTGCGTCGGTCAATCTTTGTCTTTTTCGCCCTCGATCTGCTCGGTTTTTTTGGCGGCCAATACCTGTGCGGCGTTGATGGGGGAAACGACCGAGTGGCCTAACTGCTTTTCAAGCTGTGTCCGCGCGGCCTTTGCCACGCTGCCACCGCTTCGGGCGACTTTAACATTCTGCTGGAATCCTTTGGGACGGCGTTGTTTGGAAATCTCCGTAACGGACGCTTCGGCCAGCGTATTCAACGCCAATTCGATATTGGTCATGTTGTCGCGCAGGTTTTCCTTTTTCAACCCTTTGAACTGCTTGTAGGATTTTGTCGTGCGGTCCGCCCACGCTTGGGTGATAATGTCCGTCAGAGTTGCGAATTGCTGGCCCTCTACGCCCCGGCGCTGCCATTCGTCGGTGAGTTCCTTGCGGACCTCCATGCTTTTCAGGCGTTGGTTTATCCAATTCTCGGAATATCCCAGCCGTTTGTAATCGGCCATTGCCTGCTCGATGGACATTTCGGGGTCCTGCATCTGGTCCAAACGGTCGCTGGCGACCTGCGCCATCCATTGTTTGAAAGGTTCGGCCTTCGGCGAGGGGATCGACTGAATCAGGCGGAAAAGCTGTGTCGTGTCCGCCACGTCGGTAAGACGCATCTTTCCGTCGGCAGCCAGCATTTTCAAACCGTGACAATTTGTCACGGTTTCATTTCCCTCCGCTTTAAGTCGCTGTTTGAGTTTACGCCAATAGGCGGCGGCATCTGCACTTTCGGTCAGAATTGCGACAACATCGACAATCGCAAAATACCATTTCTCGGTTTCGTCGTCCCAGACGGTCCGCACCTTGCGTTCCTCGAAAAGTTGTATAGCTTGTTTTTGGGTCATCTGTTTGTAACTTACCGATTAATGCTTTATGACATGAACAATAACATTTTCCGTTTCCTCGAACGACTGCTTAAATGTATCAACATCACGTATGACCCCTAAATCATATATTATGAAAAGCAGATTGTTAAACTTTGTTTTGTAGGCCAAAATATCGTCGTTAATTTGTTGAATAAATGTCTTTTCTTCTGTCTTACATAATTTGATCTCTACTGCTAAATCTATGCTATTAAAACTGAAATCAGGAATATACGCTTTTGACGAATAATCTATGTGCGGTCCCTCTCTCTCAAAATCTATATCTGCTCCGATTAAAAGGTTTTCAAATTGATCTTGTATTTCTTTTTCACGTTCAGGCTTGGTGCGAATAACTTTTCTTAATTTATGTTCTGACAATGAAAGAACTTTCATTAAATCTCCGGTAGCTTGTTTTTCGACCGATGCGCTGTAAACAGTATCAATATCATTTGCATCAAGGTAATCTTTTGCGGCTAACAAGAATCCATTAGCTTGTTCAAGTTGCTCTACATAAGCTTCCTGATTGTATGCTTCCATTGCCCCGTCAATATCCCAACCTCTATATATGCGTTGCCCATGAAATTGCCACGTAAGATTCTTAATATTACAATAATAATAGGAATCAGAACCGAATATTTCTTCCAAAAAGACTAATGTGTTAGTCAGCCATCTTACATGTTCCGAAGAACCGCGCCGACCTAATTTTAGCGTATGTATAACCTCTATTTGTTTATCTAAATAGCCTAATGCCTCATGTTTTGTCCACTTCTTCATGCTCAAATTTGGATAGAATTGAATCTAAAAGAGAATTACATTTTTACCCTCTTTCTTTCGGGAGTTGTTTCTTGCTCTGCTGTTTGTAGTAGTCGAATTGTTTACGGCAAACATCCTCTACAATATTAAACAATAAATCCACTTTGGGGACAAGCGCGTCTACAACCTCCTTTGGTACAACGAATTTGTCGTTATAGCGTGCTTCGATATAGGAGCGTTCGAGCAATTCGAAATGGTGTTTTTCTTCTTCGGTGTCTAATGGAAACACCTTTACTAATTCCAATGTATAAGCCTTACATTTTTCTATCAATGTATCCAGCTCATGTTCTTTATGTCCGTATAGAATAAATACCAACGGAATTGCTTTCAAAAGATGTTCAACGACCTGATGAAGATTGTATGTGCTATAAGTATACCTTTCTTTTGAATAATCTAATTGATAATACTCATAATGGCTTACAGCCCGATTTAGTTTTCCATTATAGTATTCTTCCGCCATTTGTAAGATTTCAGAAAAATTCAAGTCGCGTGGCGTGGCTAATTGACACTCTCCCGAATTGTAAAGCACAATTCCCTCGGTCAGAATATCTACATAGAAATAACGGCCCTCGGAAAGAGCATTATTGAATTTGGTTATGCTTTCGTTGATAATCGACGGACGGGTTTGAGTATTGGCATTTTTATTTTTTAAGAAATTGGATTTAACCCGGCTCGATACCGTAACCGTGCGCGAACCCAGCCTTTTTTTCGACACAACCAAAATATCATAGTCGCTCATATATTGGATTTTACCGCCGCCGTAATCCCGCCGTATATCCAGTTCAACATAGGTGTTGCGGGCATAACTGCCATACAAGATAATCATTACGACATCCTTTACTTCATCGCGGATCAGGCCGACCAGTTCATGTAAATCCCGCTGTTTACGTTCGGGCAGAAAATCAATGGATTGCTTCATACCCACAAATTTAGCAAGATTTTTCCAAAAACACACGGCCGGACTGCGTTAGATTCGATTTTCTTTGTATATTTGCCTTACGATTCCTTAAAGGCAGTTTCGTTGAACCGGGGCAACATAGGTTGTCCGAGAACAAACTGAAAAGGCAATTACCATGCTAACTTTAAGGAATTATCATAGCTCGGCATAGCCGACGGACATAATAAAGAGCAGCAACTCTTTATACCGTGTTGAAAAATTAGGAACTTTTCATAATCAGAGGTATAAATGTTGCCAGCCCTTGTTTTGTTCCGTCCTTACGGACGGGACTTGCAAGGGCGCGGTGCATTTTCTGATTGGGTTTCCTAATACCTTCAACGCGAAATGTATCTGCGTCCCTTGCTTTTTTTATGCCTATCCGGGACGCATATTTCCAAAATCCCACGAGTTTATGGAACCCCGTCGCGTCCTGCCGTCCATGCGTAATATCGCCGCACCTGCGGATTGCACCTGCCCCCGAACCGGGAGCAGGCGGAATCGGTATGTTACGGCGGCTCCGGCGTGGAACCGGACGCCGGGTCTTGCCGTGCAAAAAAGCAAATCCCGCCTTTCGGTCGCAGCTAATAAATCCTGCCTGCAAGGTTGGCCCTTTAAAATCTGGTCTTGCTGTCCTGCTCCGTATGGAAATGGCACGCATGTTTGCGCGGCACTTACGGGCGGCCGGATCATTGCCGCCCCTTTCTTCGCCAAGAACCCTATATCCCTATATTCCCGGTCCGATGGCCGGGAAACGTTAAACCGTCGGTCAGCGCATCATAAGCACAAGATTGCAAAAGGGAGTAATCCGACTGGCGGCGGAACAGCCGTAACAAACCCGACAAGTAGGACGGGTGGCACGGAATTGCGGCTGTTCCATTTTTTGGACCTTTCCCTCGCCCCACCAACCAATCGAAATACGTACCGTTCCAAAGAACCGCCCCGGCGCATGGGGTAACGCGTCCGGGTTCAGGGTGCAGCGTCGAATTAGATTTTTTCATAATGGTTAGACCCCGCAGCGACCTGCACCCTGTTTTAAAAACGAATAAGCACGGGGCGGGACTGTCTTTTCCATAATACAAAGGCTTGATACGTCGAAAATTTGTTCCGCCCCGTTTTTTACAGATTATGATAGAGCAGCACACCGAAGAAGAACAAACCCTGCGGGCCATCGACCACTTTTACACGACGCAGGTTAGTATCTGCATCGCGGCATTGGGCAGAATGCGGTCTGCGGAGCTGGCCGACAAAAACATCATCCTGCGGGCCATTATGTGCGACATGCCCGACTGCGGCATCTGCGCCGACCCCACGGCCGAAGATTACGGCGTCGATTTTTGGGTTGACCGGGCGGAGTATGTCGATGATCTGTCATTCAACCTTTATGTCACGCAGGCCGAAGAGAACGTACTGTGGAACATCGAGAAAAAAGGCCAGAAACCGGGGCGTCTGGCGGCTCCGCAGCAGCGGATCACGGTGCGGACCGACGGGATAAGCAGGCCCCCGTATATCCCGCTTATCTACCTGACGGTATTAAGTTCCAAACTGATGGCGATGGCCATGTCGGACGTGCTGCCGGAGACGGATTTGTCCACCTATTACGACGAGCGGATGATGGCTGCCATGAGTGAGCACATGACAGAAGCATTGGACCGGATCGTCGCAATGCAAAACGGGGAGGAAGATGCCCAAATGCCGGTAAGCTGAAACACCGCGGCTGGGGCTATGAAAATGAAATAACGACAACAAACTGTAAAACATGGGATAATAGAATCTACATAACGGAATAAACTGCTGATCTCCAACAAAACGCCCACTTTGTAAGACCAGATTGTCATGCAGATTTAATTTCGTGCTGCGGCACGGGGTTTAGGTCTGTATATCTGGTGGGTATGGGCGTACCTGTTTGGAGTAAACAGCACTTTCCCCGTGCTTTCTGTTTCCCGCACGTTCGATTATGAGAAAAGGCTTGATACTCGGATTCGTCGGCAATAATCCCAAACATGCGCGTCGGCTGCCTGACGATGCTTTCGGACAGTTGATCCGCGGCAATGTTCCGCTGGGTTACAGAACGGTTTTGACTGGCATCGAGGGAAATTTTGAAATGGGCTGTGCGGCTGCGACCCTGCGGCTGCGCGGCGAGGGATTGAAAATAAAGCTGCACATAGCCATAACGCAGGGCAAGTACAAAACCTATCTGCGTTATAAACGCGACAATCTCCGGCTTTCGGAAGCACACCGCATCATCGAACAGGCCGACAAGGTGGAAATTATCGAGGGGAAAACACCGCTGGAAGCCGAAAGGCTCCGCGACCGCCATATCGTCGATAAGAGCGATTTGCTGTTCTATTATTCTACGCAGTTGCGCGACGATTTCCGAAACAAATTCATATCCTATTATCTGGAACAGCAGCACCCGCGGAAAAATGTCTGCGACTTGTCGGACAAGAGCGGCCGGGCGTTCGTGGCAAAAGAAGCCAGCCTACGCTATATGCGCGAACGGGATTTGGTTGTCATGGCGAATAGTATTGATAAAATCTACCTGCAGGACTGGCTTGCGCCTGACACGGACGAATTGAGGAAGTATTTCAGAGCACCCAAAGAAACCGCCGTCGTGCTGCTGCGCGATACGGGAGTCTGCGACCCGAAGCTGTTGCCCCTGCGGGTATTTTTCTATGCGCTTTCGAATTCGGTGATAACGAATCTTGCCCTGCCGGAAAAGTGTTGGAGGGAGAGCCGCGAATACTTCGATACGTTCCAAAATATCCTGCGTATTATCCGGCTTACGCGGGCGCACAACATCGAAATCCCGGACTTCAATATCTTCGACTTTCCGCGCTACGGGGAGATTATGCGCCGGATTTTCCAATATCAGGAGTTGAAATAACAAGAACGCTGCATGCTGCGAAAATTACTGAACAGACTTTTCGGCCCCTTTTCTTCGGGCGGCGTAATCCCTTTGGGGGAGTTCCTGATACTGCTTCAAAAGAGTTACGCCTATCTGCGTAAGCATCGTTACCGGGTTCTGTCTACCGAACTGCCGGACGACCTGCTTCAAAAGTGGCTGATGCCGATGCCGGACGAGAAGCAGGCGGAGGAATACAAACGCAGTTTTGCCCGCCAAAACGATACGTTGTCCCAAACTCAACTGCCTGTGTTCGTGTTCGACCACGTTCTACAAAAACGCTTCAACCGGGATATATCGACATTCGACGACGCCGAAATGGAAATCGCGGGCGGGGATTTAAGAATATATATCCTGCTGCTGAATTACATTTTCGGAATGAGGGAAGCGGGACGGCCCCTGATCGAGTTCGATATTTTCGACGTGGAGAATTACGACGCAATCATCGAACGAATCGAAGCGCAGGAAACAGAACGGGAATAAAAATCCCGGTCCGCAGTATAGCGAATAAGGTTGCATGTTCTCTGTTTTTTTGCTATATTTCAGATCAATTCCGGCAATTGTATGAAATATCTGTTATCTCTTTCAATGGTTTTGCTCCTATGCGGCTGTGGCAGCAACAGGCAAATCGAGCAAGAATTGTCTACTGCGACAAGATTGTTACGCATCGAACCGGACAGCTCGTTGCGCATCATCGAGAACATTGACCCCGACCGGATTCTGCGGCGCAGCACGCGGGCAAAATACGCTCTCTTGTATTCCGCGGCACTCGATAAAAATTATGTGGATGCCGATGATGATTCGCTGATACGCATTGCATACCGGTATTACGACAACCGGATTTGTTCGGATTCGGTGAAGTTTCTGATTAACTATCACTATGGGCGAATCTATCAAAACGGCGACGATTATCAGGAAGCCATGCGCTATTATCTGACTGCGGAAAAATACGCTTTCGCGGCGCATAAGAATTATTATCTGGGTTTGGTATACTCCCGTATCGGGGAGGTCTATTCCGAGCAGATGAATTTTAACGGAGCGCTGGAATATTATCGGAATGCTTATGGCGCTTGGGAAAAACTACGCAAGCCTGCGTTTATGAATAATGCGACACTTAATATCGCCAATGCCTATTCCAGTTTGGGCGATAACGACAATGCCGTGAAATACTATTCGCAAGCTCTGCAAGCAGCCGCACAGCAGGAAGATAACGATATGGTTATTGCTTGTTTAAGCAATTTGGGGGATATTTATGTAAATGAGGGCGATTATCCAAAAGCCTTGCAGGCCGTAAAGGAAATTGAACGGACCGCTCCAGATGGTCTTTCAATTTATCAATATAGAGTATTAGCCAAAGTATATTATCTGCAACACAAGATAGACAGCGCACGATATTATTTCAATATCGCTTCGGAGTTGGCGGAGGATATTCGGGACGATGCACAACTGGCATATCTATCTATTCAAATTGAATTGGCATCCGGAAATTCAGAGGAAGCAGCCAATTCGATCAACGAATATATCTGGTTGAGCGATTCCATATCCCGCATGGTGGTATCTCAATCAGCAACCGCCGCCGAGGGGAAATATTATAAAGAGCAAACTGCTTTTGCGAGTTACCGCCTGAAAGTACGAACTTACTTTGAATATATTGTCGGACTGCTGATCTGCACCGTCGCAATTTTCCTGATCTACTACTATCGGGAACGCATGAAACGAAAGCAGCAGCAGGTTGAACGCTACATGTTGGCCGTTGACACCATCCGGGCATCAAAAAACCGCATCCTCGAACATCTTGCCGTCAAGGAGGGACAGGAGGTGCAACTTAAAGAATTGGTGTTGTCCCGCTTCGAGTTCCTCGACCAACTCGGCCGGGCGTTCTATGAACGAAACAATACAAAAGCGCAGCAGGAGGTCATTTACAAACAAGTGAGAAACTTCTTTACGAACCTTGCATCCAATCCCGCGACCAAAAAAGAATTGGAGGAGATCGTAAACACGGTAAATGACAATATCATCGTGAAACTGCGGAAGCAGTTCCCGAAATTCAAACCTGCGGATATAGATTTGCTATGTTACATCTACGCCGGATTCTCGGCGCAAATCATCAGCGTTATAATCGGCGATTCGGTATCGAATGTCTACAACCGCAAATCGAGATTGAAAGCCCGAATTGCGGCGTCGGATTCGGCCGAAAAGGACTTTTTTATTCAGAAAATGTAGTAACACACTGATTGTCAAATAAATTACCCCCCCCCTCCGTTGAAAAACTCCAAAAAAATTAACATGTAATATTTTGTTTTTCAGGCAATTATCGCATACATTATAAAAACTGCGAGATTTATGCAATTCTTGCAGTTTTTATTTATTTGTATATCAATTATTTAGTGGCTTTGTGTGATAGATTTTATCGGCGCTGATTTTGCTATCGGAAGAAACCGAAAGCCTAACTTTACTATTGTCTAACCCACATATCTTATCACATGAAAAAATTACTTTTATTACTTGTGCTGTGCTGCATCGGAGCCGGAATTTGCTTTGAAGCGTATGCAAATCGGAAACGACCGAAAACCACGTCCGTTTATCTGGAAAAGAAAATGACGGTTAAGGGTCCGCGCAGCGTCATGCCGCCGATTAATGCGGTGCTTTCTTCAGATGGCAACACCATTACGCTCCACTCTCCGGAGAATTGCGACCGGGCATTCGTTACGATCTCCGGCAATGGAACCTATCTTACGGAAATGGTGATTTTCACCGATCAGACTGCGACGCTCGACGTGTCGGACCTCGACTGCGGGGTTTACCTGATTACCGTCGAATATGAAAACGGTACGATTTACACAGGACAGATCGAATTTACAGAATAGATCCGACCAATTTGAGTGAGACTTCCTGCCGCAGATAAATCGTTGGGTAACGATTAATTTATTTATATAGTACGGGTTTCTCCAATTGCAATGGACTCTATTCATTGTATAGTTTCCGTGAAGTAACTTTAATTGAAATAAATTTCAACCAATTTTAACGTATCAATTATGAAGAAAATTTTATTATTGTTTGTGATGGCATTGTATGTGTCATCATGTACACAGGATCTCACACAAAATGAGAACATGCAGCCTCAATCAGATGAAACGACAGCACCGGTTAAGTCAGGAGTCTTACATTTTAACTCTGTTGATGATCTATCCTCCACGATTTCTCAGATGAAAGAGAGACAGGCTTTCGACATCAAACATCTTCCAGCGACCCGCGCTGCAGCTCAAGCGTTGAACGGAGAGTTCGTTTCGCTCCGCCAGCACTTGCTCGATCAAGGTCTTCGAGAGTTTACGGATGTAGAATTGGCTGAAATCGCCGCAGATTCTTTGGAATACGAACCTGAAGACAGCCTCATCGTAGATCCGTACATGACAGCAATTCTCAATGGCGAGCGTGAGGTGCAGGTCGGCGATAAGATTTGTCGCTTCGTTGAGGATGGTATGATGATGTACGATGCTAACGAAAAGGTGCTTTTCGACCCTAATTTGGTGGAACAGAAATTAGCCGTCGAGTCAATGTTCTCATGGTCAAGTTGTTGAAATAGCAGACACAAAGGGAGTTAAGGCGCAATTTGTTAAAGTCGATTATATCAAAGAAGATCTAATCCTTCAAGATCGCGTTATCATTGATGGGGGTAATTCAGGTGGAGGCGGCTTCTCGTCAGTCGGCTCTGGTAATTCAGGAAATAATAGCTCGGTAACGTATAATTATGATGGAAGTATTACGCTGACGAACGGTATGAAGATTCCGAAGGACAGGATTCGCCGCGCAACCTACACGAAAGGTGGCGGCAACGGAAGTTGGCTGGCGCAAGGTCTCTCCGGATGGTTTGGGCTGAATGTAACTATAACGAACAACTACAATAAGCGTCATCGCATGAAATTGCGTATGTACGAACAGGATTATATTATCTACCGAGCTGTAGGTATGACGGTTCGTATGCAAAAACGCACATTAGGCATCTGGTGGCGAAAAAAAGCTCAAGAATTTCGTTATGGATGGTCGGCCATCGAATGTGAATATAAATTCCCGTCTCCGACCTTCATCGACCCTCCTAAAATGCCGAATGGTTTGCCGCAATACAATAAATATCCGACCGGAATGACAAAGAAATTCCCGTTTGCAAACTCCAAAATTGTCCTTTTTCATATTCCGCTTGCAAATTATGATGTTACAACAGGTGATGTGAACGGAGCAATGGCTGCCGGAATGAAGAAATTGGCAAGTAGCATAAATAGTTGGTTCAATGATTCTCAGAACAAGGGACTCTTGAATAATCCTCGCGGATTGTTTACTACTCGTGACGGAGATCGCAAAATCAGAGTAATATTCCCACAAAGCGAAGAGGTGGATTATCACACTGGACGAGAGGTTGTAAGATGGGACAAGCAGTGGTTCTCCGGTAATTTCATGATTGGCTTCAAGTCCAATATGTCCGGAGGTGGATTCCATTATAAGAATTCGAGTTTCTCACCGGCAAAAGATGTATCTATCATTCGAGGGCGCATATACGGAGCCGTCAAATACGACAATCAGTGGCGCGCTTGCGTAATTGAAACAAAATAAGTATATTTCCAGCGTTTATTATTTATCAAGTATGAAAAAGTTAATCTTTGCATTTGCCCTGCTATGTTTCATGCAGGGTAATGCTCAAACCAGCCAATCCACAGTTGCAGATCGTAAGGTTGGCTGTATCGAGGGTGAAATCGGCGGAGGCTTTGCTTTCGGTGCCGACAAACTGAATTTCGACAAGAACAAACTCGGCGCAACATTTTATGCTGAAGTGCGATATAATATACAGCGCGTTCCGTTGGATGTCGGTGTACAGGTAGGAGGGACAATTTTCCACCGAGAGTCCGTCAATGCTGGACAGCTGAAATTCAAGACATGGAACGTGATGGCTGTGACGGATTACAATTTTCGGCGTTATAAGAAAATTTCATTCTTCGCGGGTATCGGTTTGGGTTATGCCTCTTTGGATAATTCGGCTCCGATTACCTTTGATGACTCGCAGCCCAACTGGGGCGGATTCTCGACGGGAACCAAGACGGGGTCTTTCTGTTTCATGCCGCGTATTGGCGTGGAGTTGTTTCACCATCTTCGCGTAACCTTCAATTATAAATTGGAAGAAAAGGCCAACCGGCATTTCAATATTTCCGTAGGAGTTGTATTTGGCGGCGGACGTAAATAGCTTTCTAATAAAAGAGGAAGCCGAAAAACTTTACGAGTAGTTAAAATAATAAACCCATACGATTATGAAGATTACCAAAATTTGTATTTTTACTATAGTTGCATTTGCAGCTTATGCTTGTGCGAAAAGTGACAGTGTGGATACATCATCCGTCACCCCGGAAACGCTGGTGCCTGTGGAGAATGACGAGATTCAGTGCATCAATGGCACGCTGCATTTTTCATCAGGTGAAGTTTGCCTGAACACTTTGGAATCGCTGACTTCGGAAGAATCTCTGCACGCTTTCGAGAAAGCGCATAATTTCACCTCGTGGCGTTCGTTCACGGATGGTATGTTGGATGATATTATCGCCTGTGAAACTCCGGAGGAGTACCAAGCGGTTCTTGAAACCTGCGCAGGCTATCTTAAAATGGATAATGACCGCCTGATGCCTGTTATCACTTCTGTCGGTTATGCCAGCATTGCCGACATTAATGGAGTTTTTTATGTCGGTGATGTCAAACATACCGTGAACGCGGAATCCGTAACTATCGAGAGGACCGATGCAAAAACAAGGGCTGTTGAAGTTGAAGAAATAGGTTATGTTGCGCCTGTATTCGATGAAACCCAGACCAGAGGAGAGATTTCGCAGAAGTATACGGATCGCCGTCGTGAAACAAAAAAGTACAAAGTTTTCTCTCGCACCAACGTATTGCGTCACTCTGTTGTACAAGAGGTAAATGGACAGAAATACTATAACACCTCCTTTGCTATTCAGGTGCATGTTTCGGGACAAAAGAAGAAGACCCTGATAGGATGGAATACCTACAATGACCGCTTTTATATTGAGAATCTGCATTGGGATTTAACCATCGCCGGGAAACGAATTTCTTTCGAAACATACAGAAATAATTATTCGAAAACGGAATCCACAAAGAACCTGTATGCGACCATCGGTTTCGGAAACGGTCAATTCAACATGACCCCTACGGAAGTACCTATGCCGAGCGGATTCAACTGCATTGTACATAGGGCACGAAGCCGTGAGATGGGTAATTGCGGAGTTGTTACAGATATTAATTGCTGCCAAGGAATTTACCTGCCGGTTCCCGAATGTATCTAACTATTCCATATCAAGGAAACAGGGACATAATTCTCTGTTTCCTTGATTATTCCACACTCTAAAATTTATTATGAAAAAGATTCTTTTCTTGCTTGCGTTTGCCATCGGATTCATTTCTTGCAACGATGAAAAACATGTTTGGAGCTTCGAGGACATGTTTTATTTCCTGCATAACGATCCATCGCAGGAGGGCTGGGTTGAACCTGTTACGAAAATAACTGTCGGACCCGGTGCGCAGGTGGATTTATTGGTTACACGCAATGCTTTTGCAGCCAAAGCTCATCCCAAACAGACGGTAAAGGTCATTGTCGAGGAGAATCTATCCACGGCAAAACCCGGCGGTGATTTCATTCTCAGCGAGCAGGTTTTCAATTTCAGGAATAAGGATGTCCTGCAACTTCCTTTACGAGTAAATATCAGCGGCGGCACGTCCGGTAAAAAAATCGTGCTACGTCTTGATTACGGCTATTATGACGAATGCAGTCCGGAAAGCCGTAAGGGAGATAAGTTGATAATTAAGGTTAAATAAACCATGCTGCGCTGCATTTCGGTATTCTTTGTAGTTTTTATCTGCTGGGCCTGCGAGGTCGATTATTCGTTCGGCGAAAAGGATTTTAAGCCCCGCGTGGTTGTCAATGCGTTGATCTCGCCGCAGGAACCCTTTGCGGTACGCCTGCATTGGAGCCGCAGCTACTCGGCCCAAAGCGGGTTTACTCCCGTTGGGGAAGCCGAAATCCGCCTGTACGAAGATAATACCGAGGTTGTGCGCTGTCCGGCCGATCCGGAGGGCACGACCCAAACAACGTTCCGGGCTGTTGCCGGGCGCTCATACCGTCTTGTCGTGTCGGTCCCCGGCTACGGCGAGTTATCCGCCCGGACGACGATTCCCGAAGCACCCGCAGCCCGCATATCGTTCGCGCACCAAAAGGGATGGTATCGGCATTTCGACATGACGGACCTTACTGCAGGCGTGGATGCCAAAGCTATCTGGCTCCGGGGTACGGAACAGGACAATAACGGAGAAAAAGATATATATGCGTTCTATACGACTTCCGTATTTGTCGATCAGGTGAACGGCGCGAACGACGCCTACGAATCCGACGAAAAAGGAAGCACCATAGATTTCGAATATTTTCTGCGTGTCGCCCGCGAAAATCTCGGCGCAGCATTCCCGCTCCGCTTCTCGGTTTTCGGAGCCGTTGAAAACAGGCACACATTTCAGATTATTGCGGCGTCCGACACCTACGACCGCTATATGCGCTCCCGATATAAACATGAGCTGAATACGGGAGAAAGTGCGCAGGAAAATCCCTTTATCGAGCAGATCACGGTCTACTCGAACATTGACAACGGTATCGGCATCTTCGCCGGATATAACTATTACACGACGCCCGAATTATGAGGAAACTGCTCGCAGGCTGTCTGGCGCTTTGCATTCCCGCCTTACTTACGGCGCAAACTCCCGCCGACAGCATTTCACGCACCGAAGCGATAGATTCGGTAGTCGTCACCGCCCGCAGGCCGTTGATGGTCTACAAGCAGACGGGCAATATCGCCGTGGACATCGAGCAGCTTAAATACGCTCCGCTGTTCGCGGGCGAAAAAGACATATTCAAATTCCTGCAACTGCTTCCGGGCGTCTCGGCCGGAAAGGACGGTATGTCGGGTCTGCTGGTACGCGGCGGCAGCAACGACCAGACATTAATTCTTTACGACGACGTGCCGATTTACAATCAGGCGCATGCCTACGGCATCCTCTCGATATTCAGCGGCGAAACGGTGCAATCGGCCGAGATGTCGAAAGGTTACATATCGCCCGCCTACGGCTCCCGGCTCTCGGCCCTGACGCAGATTCGCACACGCGAGGGCGACCGACGGAATCACCGCCAGTCGCTCACGGTGGGAACCTTGTCGTTGGCCGGGACCCTCGACGGGCCTATCAAACGCGATAAGGGTTCCTACCTCATTTCAGCACGTTACTTCTTTCCCGAAGCGGTGCTTGCAATCGTCGATAACGCTGTCCGCTACGGCTTCTACGACGTGACGGGGAAACTGACTTACGACATTCACCGAAATCATACGCTTTCGCTCGGAATCTATTCCGGCGACGACCACATGAAGAACAAGGAAGATCACGCAGAAAACGGGTTCGGCTGGGGCAATACTACGGCATCCCTGCGGCTGGAATCGCGTTGGAATGATAATCTGCGCTCCTCGGTGGTGGCCTACTATACCTACCTGCAAAACCGTCAGGAAACAGAATTTAAAGACGACGGTTTCAGTAATTGGGGCAAAACGACTTTCAAAACCCACGAGTTCGGAGCACGCATGACGTTCGACCAACGGCTTTCGCGTGTCTGGTCGCTGGAATACGGGGCTACGTTTTCGCACCAGCGGTTCGAACCGATGCACACAAAAAGCATCATCAACGGACAGCACAAGGACCGCGGCTATTCTTCCGAGCAGCTTGTTTCGGGGGCGCTGTTCCTGAACAACCGCTTTCAATGGGGAGGCTGGCGGGCCGACGTGGGTGTGCGGGGCGCGGTCTATGACAATTCGGAGCAGACAAAATATGCCGTAGAGCCGCGTGCGCAGCTATCCTATGATTTTGGCCGCGACAATGCGGTCTGGCTTTCGGGGACGATAAATTCACAGGCACTTGTTCAATTCAACCGCTATTACTACTCGATGCCGATCGACTTCTGGACCCCGTTTCGGGACGGCAGGTTACAACACGCATGGCAGGTGTCGCTCGGCGGCCGTGCGAAGCTGCACGAAAACCTGACCCTTTCGGTGGAGGGCTATTACAAACGGATGCGCAACCTGCCGCTGATTTACGACAGCGACGATTACCTGCTCGGCAACGGCGGCTTCATTTACGGCACGGGACGAGCGTTCGGCATTGAAGCAATGCTCCAGTACCAGACCGAACGCCTGAGCCTGACGGCTTCCTATACCTATACCGATTCCCGCCGCCGCTCGGACGGCGTAACCTATCCGTTTGAATATGACGTACCGCACGATTTCAATGCGTTCGTCAGCTACGACGTGGTGAAGCGACCGGGCCGAAAACATACCTTTTCACTCAATGTTGCATGGCGTTCCGGGCTTCCGTATCGCCTGACGAACGAAAGCTATCCGGATACGGACGGTAATCCGATCATCGGCATCACGGCCTATCCCACGATGCGGATGCACAACTATTTCCGCGCCGATGTCAGCTACAACATGGAGCGCTGCAAGCGCAACGGCGTGCGCAACTGGCAGTTCTCGATCATCAACGCCACATGGCACAAAAACCCCGTAAGCATTTATCCTTACCGGGGCAGCTATAAGGCAACGGTGCTAATACCTATCATGCCGTCGGTTTCATATACCCGCACGTTCGGAAAATGATCGTGTCCACAATATTCAAAACGCCAATTTCCAAACCTCAAAATAACTTTTAACCCTTAAAATTTTGTCTTATGAAAAAAAACGATCTTCACCATTCTGTTTGTTCTTTCAGTTACGATTAACTGCTTGGCCCAAATGACCTATAAGGACGGCAAACTCACCGTAGGACGAGGTATGTATAAAACCTATACGACGAGTTGGGCGGGATGGGCGCACTATTGGGGGTCCACGGACCAAAACGGTATCAAAATGCACATTCATGCAGCCGATCCCCGTATGTCTACTACAACCAATAAACTTGTGTTTTTGGATAGCGACAGGTCCTTGTATATCGACCTTTATTGCCGCACGATGTATCAGACTTCGGATGAAAAACTGAAAACCAATATTCGCTCATTGAAAACGACACCCGTTTCCCGGTCTGCTTTTTCCATTAACATAGCGACTGCACAATCTAACCCGTCAACGAATATGGTGCTGAAATTGAATCCCGTGAAATATCATTGGAGGGATGAAAGCGAATACGAAAGATTCAATATTCGTCCAGTGCAAAGCGGTGTGGAGGAATACGGTTTTTTGGCGCAGGAATTAGAAGCTATCATTCCCGGAGCAGTCGCCATGACAGAAGAGGGTGACCGTCTTGTCAATTATTCCGCCCTTATCCCGATTCTGACGGGCGCCATTCAGGAATTAACCGCGCGCGTCGCTGCATTGGAAAGTCAATTAAAAGCCGCCGGGAAATAGGAAATCATTGAATTTTGACGGAATTACATAAAACTGTTTTATGAAGAAAATATATTCGGTGATATTATTATTGGCTGTGATGCTGTCCTCTTGTACCAAAGACGAAACAGACATTATGACCGATGATAATTCCAACGCGCCGGCACTCGCAAAAACCCGTTCGGATGGAAGTGATATGGTAGAATATGAACTTTTACCGAATCCGTACACGGTTGATGTCATACAGGGTGTTTACGATTCGTATAATGTTTCTAAAACTATTGAACCGACGGATTTGTACGTCAGATTCTTACCGCAGGACAGTTTACAACTTATTGCCCTGAAAAACGATTATGACCTCGAACTGTTCGACTATCCGCTCAATATCGAACTTCCGGAAGATGCGGTTTATCAAGACCCGACTATTCCGGAGGGTAGTTTTACTTGGTTGTATACAACCGTAAAGCCAGACTTCGCATTTCCCAAAGAAATACCTTATGAGGTGATTGAAGAATGCTATATTCCGGCAGAAGATGAAACAATCTCACCCACTCGCGGGGGTATTATAAATGTGGAGGAAGCTGCTTTTTTAAGTCTTGGATACCCCCTTGAAGAACAGGAACCGGAAACTCGCGGAAAACGCAGACCGGAGGGAACTATCAGAGTTTACGATGATTATGCAGGTGCTTTTGTTCCGGTAAAAGGAGTTAAAATCAGATGCCGTGTCCCGTCCTGAAAAAGGTTTACAGTGATTGATAATTAAAGATAAACATTTTGGTTCAAAAAATATTGTCCTGATATAAGTTTACATATGCCTTCCGAACAACCGTCTTTCGGCCCCAATGATGTTTGAGTTTCCCGGTTCTAAGTTCCGCTTCCAAGGGCGTAAGCCAATCGCAGCTGGCATGAGGTCTGAATGAATTATAAAGGATAACGATCTCATCGATGCGTTCTTTTGCTGCCTGAAAACTTTCAAAACATTCCTCGTCGATCCATTCGCTCTTCAGAATACCGTTCACCCGTTCGGCAACGGCATTCTCATACGGATCGCCCTTTTCAGTCATGCTGATGCGAATCCCATTATCGGTCAGCAATTTCACATATTCTTTTGAACAATATTGGCATCCTCTGTCCGAATGATGGATTAACCCTTGCCGTTTTTGCTGCGGAGTCTGGTCTATGGCCATCCTCAGTGCACGGAGCGCTCCGTCCCGTTCCAATGTCGTATTCAGATCATAGCCTACGATCCGTTTGGAATAGGCATCCGTTATCAAAGCCAGATATGCAAATCCTTCTTTCAAAGAAATGTACGTAATATCTCCGACCCATAAACGATGCGGCCGCTCGAGGTCGAAACCCCGGATCAGATTCGGATATTTACGCATCCAGTGCCGCGAGCAGGTCGTAACGCTGTATTTCTTCCGACGTTTGACCAGAAGATTGTTTTCCGAAAGCAGCGTAAATAACCGATCCCGGCTGACCGGAAATCCGTCTTGTTGCAGCAAATGCCACAGTTTGCGACCGCCGAGCCTGGGCATCAGTTTCCGGTAGTAACCCACCCGCTCCAAAAGAAGGGTGTCGGACAAGGATCCTTCCCTATTACGCCGTAAATGTTTATAATAGGCCTGACGGGTATAGCCGAACAACCCGCACAGAAACGACAGGCTCATTGCTGTGTGTCTTTCTTTGAGACGCTGGACTGTCCGGCTGCGGATTTTTTTAGCAGGTCGATACCGTATTCTTCTTGGAGGATATCTCCCATGATCTCATAGCCTTCCAGACGTAATAAAGCCTCTTCCAAGCGCCGCCGAAGGGCTTTGTTCTCGGATAATAATTCACTGGCTTCTTCACTCGTAACGCGGGACATGATCGGATAAGGATTAGGGGTACTCACAAAGCTACAACTGTTTTTCGCTTTCCACCGCTGACCCATCTTATGAATCGTAGACATGGGAATACCATGTTCTTCGGAGAGTTGGCGAGCCGTCTTGACTCCGCTCAAATACTCCTGTAAAATCAGATGACGCAACTGACGCGGTAAATAATGACGTGATAAGTCTGAATTCGTTTTTTGCTGCATAAGATTTACTCTTTTCTGTAAACCTTTTTCAGGACGGGACAAACTTTTTCAGGACGGGACACTGGCACCGGGCCGCCCCTTGCCGACAAACAAGGACAGAAACAGACAAACAAAGAACTGGGCAAGTCCGACTAAGGCTTGCCCGGTTTTCTATCCGGCAACGGGTTCCGCAGGGATGACGCTATTTCCGGAATTCGAGACGCACGACGACCGGAAAATGGTCCGACGGCGTGCGCGCCTCGTAACTGTGCAGTGAAACCTCCTTGGGGAAGGCGCCCGACTTGATCTCCTCGCCGCTGGCGGCGGTCTCCGTACGGTAGGTATCGGTCAGCACCCCGTAATCGTGCACGCGAACCGACGGCGTCACGAAGATATGGTCGATGCGGCTGTCGGTCTTCAGCGAAGGGTTGAAGCTGTTGAACGTACCGTTCGGGGCGTAGCGTCTTCCGGCGGTCTCGTACGAGTCGGCCAAAATGCCCGACGAGACAAAGGTCGTATAGATATGATTGTTCTGGTCGACGTTGAAGTCTCCGGTCAGGATCACGAACTCTTTGGGTTTGCACATTTCACGGATCTTCGCCACCACAAGCTTGGCGCTCTCCTCACGGGCCTGCACCCCGATATGGTCCATATGCAGGTTGAAGAACCAGAAGCGGCGCTTGGTCTGCAGGTCGAGGAAATGCCCCCACGTGCAGATGCGCGGCAGCGCGGCGTCCCAGCCTTTGTTCGGACGGTCGGTGATCTCCGAAAGCCAGAAGTGGCCTTCGTCCAGCAGGCGGAAACGCTCCTTTTTATAGAATACGGGCGCATATTCGCCTTGCGTCTTTCCGTCGTCACGGCCGACGCCGATATAGTCGTAGTCGGGAAGCTGCGCCAGCATGTCGTGCAGCTGGCCGTCGAGCACCTCCTGACTGCCGAAAATGTCGAAGCCGTGGAATTCTATCAGGCGGCACACCCACGGGCCGCGACGCTCCCAGCCGTTGCCGCGTTCGGCGTCGCCCCGATTGGCGTTGCGGATATTATAGGTGGCCACGGTCAGCTCCTGAGCAGCGGCACAAAAGGTCACGGCGGCAAACAGCGCGAGAATCAGCAATTTCTTCATTTCAAAGGATCGTTTAACGGGTTAGAAATCGAACAAAGATATAAAAAACGCACGAAATCCCCTCCGGCCGCACTTCCGCAAGTAAATTTTTCTGCCGGATTAGTACACTTTCAGGCTTGAGGATACGGGGTTCGCCATATTTTTACTATCTTTGGGGTGCAAAAAACCAAACTTATGGAATCAGCCCGTAAAACCTCCGTAACCAAAGTAATGCCCATCCTTTTCAGCTTCTTCGTGATGGGATTCTGCGACGTGGTCGGCATCTCGACCACCTATGTCAAAAACGATTTCAACCTCAGCGAAGCCCTCGCCGGATTCATTCCGTCGATGGTATTCCTCTGGTTCCTGCTGCTCTCGGTCCCCGTAGCACTGGCAATGAACCGCGTCGGACGCAAACGCACCGTCCAGATCAGCAACGTCATCACGATCGTCGGCATGCTGATTCCGTTCGTATCGTATAATTTCGCGACCTGCATGGTGGCCTTCGCGCTGCTGGGAATCGGCAACACGATCCTGCAGGTGTCGCTCAATCCGCTGCTGACGAATGTCGTGTCGGGCGAATCGCTTACCAGCTCGCTCACGGCGGGACAGGTCGTGAAGGCCGTCTCGTCGTTCATGGGTCCGATTATCGCCGTCTTCGCGGTGAACGTCTTCGGCAACTGGCAGTACCTCTTCCCGATCTTCGCCGCGATCACGCTTCTCTCGTCGCTTTGGCTGATGATGACCTCGATTCCCAAAGAGGAGGTTTCCCTACAGTCGGGCAGTTCGGTCGGCGCAACGTTCTCGCTGCTGAAGGACAGCCATATCCTGCTCTTCTTCATCGGCATCCTCTGCACCGTAGGTCTCGACGTGGGCATGAACACGCTGACGCCCAAACTGCTGATCGAACGCTGCGGACTCGAAATCACCGACGCAGGACTCGGATCGAGCGTCTATTTCTTCTGCCGTACGGCCGGCGCATTCATCGGCGCATTCCTGCTGGCGCGTCTCTCGGACGTCCGCTACCTGCGCGTAAACCTCATCGTGATGCTCGCGGCGCTGGGCGTGCTCTATTTCGCCAACAGCTACATCGAGATACTGATTTGCGTGGGCGTCTTCGCCTTCGCCCTCTCGTGCGTCTTCTCGATCGTCTACTCGCTGGCGCTGCGCCGCCGCCCGGACAAGGCCAATGAAATTTCGGGCCTGATGATTACGGGCGTCTGCGGAGGCGCGATCATCCCCCCGCTGATGGGGCTGCTGACCGAAACCGTCGGATCGCAGGTCGGCTCGCTCATCATCCTGACCGTCTGCGCCGTATACCTGACCTTCTGCGCATACAGCATCAAATCCAAAGCCAACAAATAACCAAAATACCATGTACAGATACGACAACCGTGTGGTCATCACACTCGACGCAGGCGGCACGAACTTGGTGTTCGGCGCCATGCAGGCCAACAAATTCATCGTCGATCCCATCACGTTGCCGTCGAACGCCGACAACTTGGACAAATGTCTGGCAACGATGGTCGAAGGCTTTCAGGCCATCATCGACAAACTGGAGGAGAAACCCGTCGCCATCAGCTTCGCGTTCCCCGGCCCGGCCGACTACCCGAACGGAATCATCGGCGGCTATCTGCCCAACTTCCCCTCGTTCCGCGAAGGCGTGGCGCTGGGGCCGTTCCTCGAATACAAATTCGGCATTCCGGTTTTCATCAACAACGACGGCGACCTCTTCTCCTACGGCGAAGCGCTGGGCGGCGCACTGCCCGAAGTGAACGCCCGGCTCGAAGCGCTGGGAAGCCCCAAACGCTACAAGAATCTGGTGGGCTACACGTTCGGCACGGGTCTGGGCATCGGTATCGTGGTGAACAACGAACTCAACCGCGGCGACAACTCGTGCGTCGAGACCTTTTGTCTCAAGCACAAGAAGATGCCCGACATTATCGTCGAAGACGGCGCCGCGATCCGCGCCGTGAAGCGCGTCTACGGAGAGTTGACGGGCAACCCGAACCACGGGCTGGAACCGAAGGACCTCTGCGATATCGCCGACGGAAAACGCGAAGGCGACACGGAAGCCGCCCGCAAGGCTTTCGCCGAGATGGGCGAGATCGCCGGCGACGCCATGGCTACGGCCGTGACGCTGATCGACGGTCTGATCGTCATCGGCGGCGGCATCACGGGCGCCCGCAAATGGATCATGCCCAGCCTGCTCAAAGAGCTGCGCAGCAAGATGCACACCATCGCGGGCGACGAGCTGAACCGCGTGCAGATGAAGGTTTACGATCTGGACAGCGAAGAGGAGTTCAAGGAGTTCGCCAAAGGCGATCAGCGCACGCTGAAGGTCTACGGAACCGACCGTTACGTGGCTTACGACCCCCAGAAGCGCATCGGCGTCGCTATTTCGAAACTCGGCGCGAGCAACGCCATTTCGGTGGGCGCATACGCGTTCGCCCTGAGCCAGCTCGACGCGCAAAAAGCACAATAAAACTATTATGTATAAGTTCCAACCCATTCTCAAATCGACGATCTGGGGCGGCGAAAAAATCGTCCCTTACAAACAAATCGCATCCGGCCAGACGCAGGTCGGCGAAAGCTGGGAGCTTTCGGGCGTCAAAGGCAACGAATCGGTCGTGGCCGGAGGTCCCGAAGCGGGCACTACCCTGCCGGGCCTGATCGCCCGCCACGGCGCCGCACTGCTCGGCAAAGCCAACTTCGAACGTTTCGGCGAGGAGTTCCCGCTGCTGATCAAGTTCATCGACGCGCGGCAGGATCTCTCGATTCAGGTACACCCCGACGACCGGCTGGCGTGGGAGCGTCACAAGTCGAAAGGCAAAACCGAAATGTGGTATGTCGTGGACGCCGACAAGGGCGCACGGCTCCGGTCGGGATTCGCCAAGCAGGTGACGCCCGCCCAGTACGAAGCCAGCGTCGAGGACAACACCATCACCGACATCCTCGCCGAGTACGAGATACATCCGGGCGACCTCTTCTTCCTGCCGGCAGGCCGCGTCCACAGTATCGGCGCGGGCGCGTTCATCGCCGAGATTCAGCAGACTTCGGACATCACCTACCGTATCTACGACTTCAACCGCAAGGACGCCGACGGCAATACCCGCGAACTGCACACCGAGCTGGCGAAGGGAGCCATCGACTACACCGTGCTGCCCGACTACCGCACCAAGTACGAGCAGGTGCAGGACCGCGAAACGGAACTGGTGTCGTGTCCCTACTTCACCACGTCGCTCTGCGACCTGACCGCTCCGCTGACGCTCGATTACGCGGCGCTCGACTCGTTCGTCGTTGTGATCTGCGTCGAAGGCAAAGGCATGATCGCTGACGACAGCGGCAACGAAATGCCGATCCATCAGGGCGAGACGGTACTGCTTCCGGCTACCGTGAAGTCGCTCCGCGTCGTCCCCGAAGGGAAGCTCAAAATGCTGACCAGCTGCATCAAGTAAATGGAATGCACTCTGACAGATAAATCCGGCGGTTCCGACTGCCGGATTTTTTCATTTTCCGCGGCAACCCCGATAATAAATTTTATCTTCATCGGCTCATTGCATCGTAAAAATAATCGCCCGCCTCGGCAAATCGAGGAAAAAATTTTCTTTTAACAAAATTCCGTTGCAGGACTCCGTTCTTTTTAGTACCTTTGGAGGTGCAACCGAAACACTAAAAAACAGAGGATCTTACGACATGGAGAAGAAACTGCAAGAGATCGCATCGCACTTCGCTTTGGAGGGAGGCATCGCGGCCATAGACTCGCTGGGCGAGGGTTTTATCAACGATACGTTCATCATCCGCACCGAAGGGGAGGCCCCCGATTACATTCTTCAGCGCAAGAACAAAAACATATTTCCCGACGTTCCGGCCATGATGGACAACATCCGCCGGGTTACCGACCACATCCGCCGCGGAGTCATCGCGGCAGGCGGCGATCCCCGGCGCGAAGTGATGACCGTGGTCCCGACCAGAGAGGACGCGCTGTACCACATCGACGGCGACGGCGAATATTGGGCCGTCTCGGTTTTCATCGACGACACCGTCGCCTACAACAAGGCCGATTCGCCCGAACTGGCCCGCAAGGGCGGCGAGGGAATCGGCAAATTCCAAGCCCAGCTGGCCGACTTCACCGAGCCGCTGGCCGAAACGATCAAGGGATTCCACAACATCCGCCACCGCTTCGTGCAGTGGGACGAGGCGCTGAAGCGCGACGCCGCAGGCCGCAAAAAGGAGCTTTCGGAGGAGATCGGCTGGATCGAATCGCGGCGCGGAGAGATGCTCGGCTTCTGGTCCAAGGTCGAGGACGGCACGATTCCGACGCGCGTGACGCACAACGACACCAAGATCAACAATATTCTCTTCGACAGGCAGGGCGAGGTGCTCTGCGCCATCGACCTCGACACGGTGATGGCCTCCACGTCGCTCAACGACTTCGGCGACGCCATCCGCTCCTACGCCAACACGGGCGACGAGGACGACCGCGACCTTTCGCGCGTCGGGCTGTCACTCGAAATGTTCCGGGCCTACACCGAGGGCTACCTCTCGCAGCGGGCCAAACAGCTCACCGACTCCGAAATCGACCATCTGGCTTTCTCGGCCCGATACATCACCTTCGAACAGGTCCTGCGTTTCCTGATGGACTACATCGACGGCGACACCTATTATAAAATCAAATACCCCGGTCACAACCTTGTGCGCACCCACGCCCAGTACCGCCTGCTGCAAAGCATGGAGGAGCATTACGGCGAAATGTGCCGCATCGTACGGGAAACCGTGGACAAATACCGCAAGGCATGACGGAAATACGCAAAATCACGGGCATCGTCCCCACGAACAAGGCTGCCGTCGAAGCGGCTTTCGCCGGCATCGAACCGCAGGCCCTAGCCTGCTGCAACTGGCCGGACCAATTTCCTTACGCGCCGGAGGTTTCGTTCCGCATGTTCCACACGGGCGACTACCTGATGCTGCGCTTCGACGTCGCGGAACGCTGCACGATGGCCCGCGTCACGGAGGACAACGGCGAAGTTTGGACCGATTCGTGCGTGGAGTTCTTCATCGCCCCCGACGACAGCGGCTATTACTACAACTTCGAGTGCAGTTGCATCGGACGCCTGCTGCTGGGCTTCCGCAAGGAGCGCGAGCACCCGGCGCACGCCGCGCCCAAGGTGATGGCCGCCATCCTGCGGAATCCGAGCCTCGGACTGCGGCCGTTCCCCGAACACGAAGGAGACAACCGCTGGTCGGTCGTGCTGGCCATTCCCCCGCAGGCGCTGTTCATGCACGAGCTGAGCGACTGGAGCGGTCTGAAGGCATCGGTGAACCTCTACAAATGCGGCGACAAACTTTCGCAGCCCCATTTCCTTTCGTGGAAGCCGATCGAGACGCCGAAACCCGACTTCCACCGGCCCGATTTTTTCGAACAAATTAAATTTTCAGAGATATGAACAACAAATATTCACTTCCGAAAGACGGCGGCCTGATCGCAGAATCGACGCCGCGCGACATCATCCATCGTTACGAGAAAATTCACACGACGGTCTATGAAAACGAATATCTGGGCGTTCAGTACGTTGCCGACACCATCGTCAAGGCGATCCGCACCTACAACGAACTCCACTGTTCGAACGAAGTCTACGAAGAGCAGCAGCCCTTCGTGCTGGGCCTTACCACGGGCCGCACGCCGCTGGGACTCTACCGCGAGCTGGTGAAACGCCACAAAGAGGGTCTCGTCAGCTTCCGCAACGTTGCCGTATTCAGTCTCGACGAGTTCTACCCCATCCGCTCGACCGAGCAGCAGAGCCGCAACTTCCGCATCCACGAGGATTTCCTCAACCACATCGACATCCTGCCCGAAAACATCCACATTCCCGACGGCACCATCTCCGAGGACAAGGTTTCGGAGTACTGCGCCTCGTACGACCATTCGGTGCGCAAGATCGACCTGATGATTATCGGCGTGGGCGAAGACGGCCAGATCGGATTCAACGAGCCGGGTTCCTACGCCAAGTCGCGCACCCGGCTGGTGCAGCTGACCCACAACACCCGCAAAATCCAGTCGGGCGCATTCTTCGGACTGGACTACACCCCGAAGCTGGCCATCACGATGGGTATCGACACGATCATGCGGGCCGACAAGATCATCCTGATGGCTTGGGGCGAAGAGAAGGCCCAGATCATCCAGAAGGTCGTCGAAGGCGAGATCACGACCCAAGTGCCGGCATCGAACCTGCAGGCCCACCCCAACATCGAAGTCGTAATCGACGAAAACGCCGCCCAGCTGCTCACCCGCGAGCAGACGCCGTGGCTGGTAGGCCCCTGCAAATGGACGCCCAAATTCACCCGCAAGGCCGTGGTGTGGCTCTGCGGCGTGGTGCAGAAACCGATCCTGAAGCTCACCTACAAGGATTACATCGAAAATTCGCTGGGCGAACTGCTCGAACAGGGCCGCGCCTACGACCAGATCAACATCGACGTATTCAACGACCTCCAGCACACCATCACCGGCTGGCCGGGCGGCAAGCCCAACGCCGACGATTCGACGCGCCCCGTGCCGTCGAATCCGTATCCCAAACGCATCGTGATTTTCTCGCCCCACCCCGACGACGACGTGATTTCGATGGGCGGCACGTTCATCCGTCTGGTGCAGCAGGGACACGACGTGCACGTGGCGTATGAAACATCGGGCAATGTCGCCGTACACGACGACGTGGTGCTCCAGAACATCGACACGGCCCGCGAGCTGGGCTACGGCAACCACTACGCCGAAGTCGAGAAGATCATCGCCGGCAAGAAGAAGGGCGAACCCGAACCCCGTCCGCTGCTCGACCTCAAGGGCGCCATCCGCCGTGCGGAGGCCCGCGCCGCCGTGCGCTCGTTCGGGCTGAACCCCGACACCAACGCCCATTTCCTCAACCTGCCGTTCTACGAGACGGGCGGCATCAAGAAGGGACTGCTCACGGAGAAGGACATCGAAATCATCGTCAAACTGCTCCGCGAGGTGAAGCCCCACCAGATTTACGCCGCCGGCGACCTCGCCGACCCCCACGGCACGCACCGCACCGCCATGGAGGCCGTGCTCGGCGCGCTCGACGTGGTGAAGGACGACGAATGGCTCAAGGAGTGCCATCTCTGGCTCTACCGCGGCGCATGGATGGAATGGGACCTCGGCATGGTCGATATGGCGGTGCCCTTGTCGCCCGACGAGCTGATCATGAAGCGTCACGCCATCTACCGCCACCTCTCGCAGAAGGACATCATGCCCTTCCCCGGCAGCGACCCCCGCGAGTTCTGGCAGCGCGCCGAAGAGCGCACGCAGAACACCGCCAAGCTTTACGACAAGCTCGGCATGGCGGAGTATCAGGCGATCGAGGTATTCGTGAAGATGTTCTGACGAGACCCCGCAAATGAAAAACAATCCATAACCCAATAATTCAACCATTCAATCTATGCGACTGATTATCGAAGACACGCAGGAAAACGCAGGCCGCTGGGCCGCGCGCTACATCGTAGAGCAAATCAACAAGAAACAGGCGGCCGGAGGCACCTTCGTACTGGGACTTCCTACGGGTTCGACCCCGCTGACGACATACAAGGAGCTAATCGCGCTGAACAAGGCCGGAAAGGTCTCCTTCAAGGATGTCGTTACGTTCAACATGGACGAGTACGTCGGGCTTCCCGAAGAGCACCCCGAAAGCTACCATTCGTTCATGTGGAACACCTTCTTCAACCACGTGGACATCAACCCGGACAACGTCAATATCCTCAACGGCAACGCCCCTGACCTGCAGAAGGAGTGCGACGAATACGAGGAGAAAATCCGCAAGGCGGGCGGCATCGACCTCTTCATGGGCGGTGTCGGCGAAGACGGACACTTGGCGTTCAACGAGCCGTTCTCGTCGCTCAACTCGCGTACGCGCGTCAAGACGCTGACTTACGACACGCTCGTCGTGAATTCGCGCTTCTTCGACAACGACGTGAACAAGGTTCCCAAGCAGGCCATGTCGGTAGGCGTCGCCACGGTGCTCGATTCGAAGCAGGTGCTGATCCTCGCGCTCGGCCACAAGAAAGCCCGCGCCCTGCAGCAGTGCGTCGAAGGTCCCTACTCGCATGTCTGCACGATTTCGGCCATGCAGGTACACCCGCACGGAATCGTCGTATGCGACGAACCCGCGACCGTCGAACTGAAAGTCGGCACGTACCGCTATTTCAAGGACATCGAGAAAGAGAACCTGATCTGATAATGCCGGAGCGGCCCTTCGGACGGTCGTACGACCCGTCCGAAACCGTATCCGCACATTCCGGAGGCCCGGATTTCCGGCGGGATTTCGCCCCGGCATCCGGACGCTCCCATACAAATAAAATTCCCCGTACGGCAAGGCAGTCCGTACGGGGAATTCGTTTGAGCTGTACTAATCTCCAAACAGCGCGGCTCAACTTATTTCGTCTGTTTCACCAAAGCGATCTCGTCGATGCAGAAATAGGAGGGGCAATTCAGAAATCCGCCGCTCACATCGTTCGACATCACACCGAAACGCAGTTCATCGACAGCACCGAGCGACGAGCAATCGACCTTCACCCAATCGGAAACGATGGATTTCCCGCTGATAAGCACCTGCTCGATCGTTTTTCCTTTGACACCTCCGCTATATCCGGTCACCGAAACCTTGAACCAGTAATCGCTCAGGGAGGATTGGGACTGTCCCGTTACGGTCGCGTTGGCCATATACAGATGGGCGACTTCCCGCCTCTCGCTGAATTCGATCTTGGGCGTATTGTAATCATAAGCGCCGTAATCGTTGAAATAAGCGAGGGCGAATGTCGCGGTATTGTTGGCTCCCGACTTGGTCCACGCCGAAAAATGGCTCCCTTTGTAATCTGGCGACCCGTCGGCCGTCGGAGTCTGCGAATAGTTCTTCGAAAGCGCAAAACCGCCCCAAGTGTCATAGGCTCCGAACTGGTTTTTCGACATGTCGCAAAAATAGGAGCCGAAACCGATCTTTCGGTCAGCAGTCGTGAAGAGGAGTCCGTCGAAAAAATTACCGTTGGCATCCTCTTCGTTCATGTATTCCCTGCCGCACAACACATCGTCGAAGGAGCCGCCGGCCCATTCTCCGACGATCGTCACGGTCCGGAGCGCAGCGGCGTTGCCTTTGAAGTCGAGCATCCCCTCCGCGGGTTCGAAAGAGATCACATCGTACTCGACGGGCGGCGTCTTGGGGCCGTCATCGTCCGAGCAGGCGGCAAAAATGCAAGCAGCTATAAAAATTCAAACTAAATTTTTCATCACGATTCTATAAATAAAAATTATTCCGAATAAACAAGATCATCGATACAGAAATACGTCGGAGCCATCTTGTCACTACACTCGACAGAAAAAATTATTTTTGTCACCACTCCCAATTTATCCAGTCCCACGGTATTCCAATCTGCAACGATTTTGTTATTCGCAGCAAGGGGGACATCAACTTTTCCGGTCTGGGTTTCACCGTCGAAGCCAATAATCGACACGCTGTAATCACTATAATCACCCTTAAGGTGGAGATAGGTCCACGTATTATTGGCAACACGAACCGAAACAGGAGAAACAGGCGTCGAAAACTCAACTGCAGGATTAAATGTATATCCGGGGCCCATTCCCTTCATATCGTATGCAACCGCAAATTTATTCTGACCGTCATCGACTGTCGTATAAACACTAAATTGATTATCTGTCCCCTCGGTCACCTTATCATGGCAGCCGGATATGGCAAACTTGCACCAAGTATCCCATACGCCGCCGAAATCTGAAAAATAAGACAGGAAGGAAGCCTTGCCTTCTTTATAAATAACCCCTTCGAACACCAACGAGCCATCCTCATCAGTAGCCAGCTTCTTACCCCACAAGTATCCGTCAGCACCAAGTTCGGCATCACTAAAAGTTATTGTTTCAACATGGGGGGGGGTCGGCGTCTTGTCATCGTCCGAGCAGGCCGCGAACGCAAGCGCCGCAAAAGCGATCAGTAAAAGTTTTTTCATCTTTCGTTTGTTTAAGTTATCTGTATAAAATAAAAAAATCCGGTCCCGAACTCCCGGAATCGAATCCCCGTTTTACACAGCCCGGCGCATACCTATTATATATGCCGCCTTCACAACAAACGTCCGACACCCAGTGCCACCGTCCGAAGCGCTCCGTTCTCCGCAGAGCCTGTCCGAAAATCGAGAATTCTCCCACCGGGAGACGCAAGGCAGGTCTTCTGGCTCGTTCCTGCCGCTACGCCTTCCCGGCCGGAGCCAGTGGCTAAAGAGTGTGCGGCAATTGACGGAACTTACAGCAGCGGGAACTGCTGCCGATTTACACGGCATTCCCATTTAATCACACGGGGCCTTGCCCGGCCCTTTGTGAACCATTGCGGTGCAAAGTTAGGAAATAAATTCGTATCTTTGCCGTCGCTAACAAAAAATTTAAGCAAAGATTATGAAACACGCATACGTATTTCCGGGTCAGGGTGCCCAAGCAGTCGGTATGGGCAAAGACCTTTACGACAACGTACCCGAAGCGAAGGAGCTGTTCGAGAAAGCCAACGAGATTCTCGGTTTCCGCATCACGGACATCATGTTCGCAGGTACGGACGAGGAGCTGAAGCAGACGAAGGTAACGCAGCCTGCCGTATTCCTCCACTCGGTAATCATGGCCAAGGCGCTCGGCGTAAAACCCGATGCGGCCGCAGGACACTCGCTGGGCGAATTCTCGGCGCTGGTCGTCGCCGGAGCGCTCTCGTTCGAAGACGGCCTGAAACTCGTATCGAAACGTGCTCTGGCCATGCAGGCCGCCTGCGAGGCACAGCCCGGCACGATGGCCGCCATCCTCGGTCTGGACGACAAGACCGTCGAGGATATCTGCGCGTCGATCGACGGCGTGGTCGTGGCCGCCAACTACAACTGCCCCGGACAGCTCGTCATCTCAGGCGCCGTAGAGGCTGTTGAAGCCGCCTGCGAGAAAGCCAAAGCCGCAGGCGCCCGCCGCGCACTGCGTCTGCCCGTGGGCGGAGCGTTCCACTCGCCGCTGATGGAGCCCGCCAAGCAGGAGCTGGAGAAGGCGATCAACGAATCGCCGTTCCAAGCACCCGTCTGCCCCGTATACCAGAACGTGGACGCAAAACCCTATACCGATCCCGCCCAGATCAAAGCGAACCTGATCGCACAGCTGACGGCTCCGGTACGCTGGACCTACATCGTGAAGAACATGCTCGCCGACGGCGTGACGGAGTTCACCGAACTCGGCCCCGGCACTGTACTTCAGGGTCTTATCAAGAAAGTAAACCCCGAAGCAACGGTCGAATCGAAATCGACACTATAAAATAAAAAGGCGCAACGGTAAAAGGAACGGTCTGACAATCAGATCGTTCCTTTTCGTTTAAAAACTTTTGAAACAAAATTTATTAAATTTTATTAAAAACATGTTGCGTTTTTTAAATATACTTATTATATTTGCAAAGGTTTAGTTAAAAATGGGATAGCACGGATGACATCACTCACCGAATTTTTCAACAAACACGAAGACGATACCCTGAAGGGTATTTCACACAAGAACAGTATCATCAAGCGCAACATCATCGCCCACATGGCGGTGAACGGCGAATGCACGCTTTCGGAGCTGACCAAAGAGCTGCATATCAGCGTGCCGACAATCACCAAACTCGTGCAGGAGCTGGTCGATGAGAACATCGTCACGGATCTGGGTAAGGTAGAGACCCCCGGCGGACGCCGTCCCAACATCTTCGGTCTCGCCAACTCGGCTATCTATTTCGCGGGCGTGAACGTCGGACGCGACAACATGACGTTCCTGATCACCGACCTGCAGAACAACATCATCAAGGAGGAGTACGACTACACGTTCGAACTGCTCGACCGTCCGCAGTGCATCGAACGCATCTGCACCAACATCGAAAACTTCATCGCCACCTGCGGCATCGACCGCGGCAAGATTCTGGGACTCGGCGTCTGCATGACGGGCCGCGTGAATCCCGACACGGGCCGCAGCTACAAATACTTCACCACCAGCGAACAGTCGCTGCGCGACCTGCTCGAAGAGCGCGTGGGCATCCGCGTCCTGCTCGAAAACGACACCCGCGCCCGCTGCTACGCGGAGTATACCTGCGGCAAGTCGAAGGACGAGAGCAACGTGCTCTACCTCCACATGGGCCGCGGCGTGGCCATCGGCATCGTCGTGGACGGACAGCTGTACTACGGCAAAAGCGGCTTCGCAGGCGAGTTCGGCCATATTCCGTTCTTCGACAACGAAATCATCTGCTCGTGCGGCAAAAAAGGCTGTCTCGAAACCGAGGTTTCGGGCATCGCCATCGAGGACAAGATGAGCCACCTGATCGAAAGAGGCGTGAACACGATCCTCAAGGAGAAGTACGACAAGCAGAAGAGCATCCATATCGATGACATCATCGCCGCGGCGAAGAACGACGACAACCTTTCGATCGAACTGATCGAAGAGGCGGGCGAAAAGGTCGGCAAGGCCGTCGCCTTCCTCATCAACACGTTCAATCCCGAAACGGTCATCGTCGGCGGCAACATGGCCGCGGCCGGCGACTATATCATGCTGCCCCTCAAATCGGCGACCAACAAATACTCGCTCAACCTCGTCTACAAGGATACCAAATTCCGCGTATCGAAGATGACCGAGAATGCCAACGCTTGGGGCGTGGCGATGCTTATCCGCAACAAGATCATCGGCATCTGATGAACCTCGAAGGCCGGACAACGCGGCTGCGAGCCTTGGAACCGGGCGACATCGACCTGATGTACGCTTGGGAGAACGACACGGCGGTATGGAGCGTCAGCGGCACGCTGACCCCCTTTTCGCGCCACACGCTCGAACGGTTCATTCAGGAACAACAGTTCGACATCTTTCAGACCCGCCAGCAGCGGCTCTTCATCGAGACCCTCGGCGGCATCCCCGTCGGGGCGCTCGACTTTTTCGAGCTGGACCCGATCAACCGCCGGGCAGGCATCGGAATCCTGATCCACGACGACGCGCTGCGCGGCAAAGGCTATGCGTCGGATGCCGTGGAGACGGCATGCCGTTACGCCCGCGAGGTGCTGAACCTGCACCAGCTGTGGTGCAACGTCGGGGCCGACAACGAAGCGAGCCTGCGACTGTTCCGCAGCGCAGGATTCGCCGAAGTCGGCGTCAAACGCGACTGGCTATGGCGGCCGGGCGGCTACGGCGATGAAATTCTGCTGCAGAAAATCCTCGGATAAACGATCGCAATACAATCCGCCCCATAAACGCTCCACCCAGGACAAACACCCGCATCCGGATTTCAGCGCTCCTGCTGGCAATATCGGGCCTGCTGACGCCGCACCCGGCCGCATTCGGCGCAGGCAAAGCACCCAAAACCCATGAACTCACCTTCTCAGGCAAGGCTACTCCCGAACAATACTATGTTCCGGTCTACACCTCGTTCACCGTACCCGAAGGCATCGTAAAGATCAGCGTAACCCAGCATCTCGGTTCGGGCGAAGCGCGTCCGGGCAATCTGGACCTCGGCATCTTCGACGAGCGGGGAGCGGGATTCGAAGGTCCGGGATTCCGCGGCTGGTCGGGCGGCGCACGCCGCAGTTTCGAAATCGGCGAAACGGAAGCCACGCCCGGCTATCTCGCCGGGCGGATCAATCCGGGCCGGTGGACCGTCATCCAGATGCCCACGACGGCAGGGCGCACCACCGACTGGACGCTGAAAATCACCCTTACGGAAGGTCCGCGGGCAAAAAAACTCCCCGCGCCGTCGTACGCGGCTCCGCAATTGAACGACAAACCCGGCTGGTACCGCATCGCACCCCATGTACATACGGTCCACTCGGACGGACGGCTGACGCCGGCCGAAGTCATCGCGCTCGGCAAGGCTTCGGGACTCGACGGCATCGTTTCGACCGACCACAACACCACCTCGGCCCTCCTGCACTGGGGCGAAGTTCAGGACCCGGAATTCCTCGTGATCAACGGCATGGAAGTCACCTACGGTCAGGGACACTGGAACATCTTCGGTCTCGACCCGCACGCATGGATCGACTTCCGGATTCACCACAACGACACGCTCCGCTACCGCAAGGCCGTGGCCAAAGCCCGAAAGGCCGGACGGCTGCTGGTCGCCAACCACCCCTACAACCTCGACTTCCTGTACGACGTAACCCCGATGGACGGCATCGAGGTCTGGAACAGCGCATGGAGTCCCGCCAACGAACGGGCCGTAGAATTATGGCATACCCTGCTCGTGGGCGGCAACCGCAAATTCGCCGTCGCTTCGACCGACTTCCATCGCGGCGGCAACATCGCCTCGCCCCACACGGTCGTCCGCGCCGAAGCGCTTTCCGCCGAGGCGGTCATCGACGCGATCGCCGCAGGCCGCAGCTACATGGCGCGGGACACCTCGGTCGAGATCGGCATGCAGGTCCGCAATTCGGCGACGCCCGTACAGCATGCCGACATCGGCGACACCCTGCTCCGCAGCGGCAAGATGCAGGCCGAGTTCCGGAGCAACACCGCCGGCCGGCTGCGGCTTACGGACCAGCAGGGATGGTTCTCCGACACTTCGATCGCGCCGGGCACCGTCGTCGTCTCCATTCCAGAGCGTTCGCTCTGGATCCGGGCCGAACTCCGCGCCGAGGACGGCAGCATGATCGCCCTGACCAACCCCATTTATATCCAGCATCCGCTGACCACGCAGTCCCTGCTGCCCGAATAAAACGATCGTAACGACATAAAAAGGCCCCATCTTCGGATGGGGCCTTTGCTTGATAGGTTTCGGGGAGTTACTCCAACCGACGCGAGCCGTCGGAGATCACCACCTCATAGACTTTGGGTTCATGGCCGTACTTGGCGTTGAACTTCTCTTTGGCCGTAGCGATGAAGTTGTCGTAAAGCCCGTCTTTCACGAGATTGATCGTGCAGCCGCCGAAGCCGCCGCCCATGATACGCGAACCCGTGACGCCGCACGCCTCGGCGACCTCCGCCAAGAAGTCCAGCTCCTCGCACGATACCTCGTAGTCCTTCGACATGCCCCAGTGGGTTTCGTACATGCGTTTGCCGACAGTTTCGTAATCGCCCTTTTCGAGCGCTTCGCAAACGTCGAGCACGCGCTTCTCCTCGCCGATCACATAGCGGGCGCGCTTGTAATCCTCCTCGGAAATCTTATCCTTAATGGCGTCGAGCTGCTCCATCGTAGCTCCGCGCAGGAACTCCTGTCCGAGCATCTTGGCAACGCGCTCGCACGACGCGCGGCGGTCGTTGTAGGGCGACCCCACCAGCTCGTGCTTCACGCGCGAGTCGAGCAGGACGAGTTTGTAGCCTTTCGGATCGAACGGGAAATAGGCATATTCCAGCGAGCGGCAGTCCAGACGGATCAGGTTGCCCTTCTTGCCGAACACCGAAGCGAACTGGTCCATGATGCCGCAGTTCACGCCGCAGTAATTGTGTTCGGTGGACTGGCCGATCTTCGCCAGCTCGAATTTATCGATTCCGCAGCTGTAGAGATCGTTCAGCGCAAAAGCGTAAGTCGATTCGAGCGCCGCCGACGAAGACATGCCGGCGCCCAGCGGAACGTCGCCCGCGAATACCGTGTCGAAGCCGCCGATCTTGCCGCCGCGCTTCTGAATCTCGCGGCAGACGCCGAAGATGTAACAGGCCCAGCTCTGGGCGGGTTTGTCCGCCTCGTCCAGTCCGAACTCCGCACTTTCGCCGAGGTCCAGCGCATAGGCGCGCACCTTGTCCGTGCCGTTGAGCTTGATGGCCGCGACGATACCCTTATCGACGGCGCCGGGGAAAACGAAGCCCCCGTTGTAATCCGTGTGCTCGCCGATCAGGTTGATACGACCCGGCGAAGCGAAGAGGATAGCCCCGGAGCCGTAAAGCTCTCCGAACTTCTTACTGACTTTTTCTTTCATTGGTTATTGAAGTTTTTTAAGTTAATAAATCGTCTCTGCATCATACGAAGATAGAAAAAAAATCCTGAATTTCCAGCATTTTCCGACCGAAAAATCCATCTATTCGTCATTTTCAGTTTCGTTTCAAAATGCACCGAAAGAGACCAAAGCGGCCGATCATTACGAAAAATTACGCTTTGCAGGGCTTTCAGCTTGTTATTCCGGAAATGTTTTCTAACTTTGTGAAAGTTTCGTTTTATAAGCACTCAACCAACATTTCAAACGATATGACGAAAAAACTCATCCTTGCAGCCGCCATGCTCCTCACCGGAAGCGCCGCGGTCGCCGCACAACCCAAAGTAATTTCGCACCGCGGCTATTGGACCGCCCCCAATTCGGCCCAGAACTCACTGGCTTCGTTCACGAAGGCCGATTCGGTCGGCGTTTTCGGCTCGGAAATCGACGTATGGCTCACGGCCGACGACAAGCTGATCGTCAACCACGACCGCGTCTACAAGGGCACCGACATCAATATGGAGAAATCGACGCTCAAGGAGATCACCTCGATCGTGCTCCCCAACGGCGAGAACATTCCGACGCTCGACGCCTACCTGCGTTTGGTAGCCACCAAGCCCAATACGCGCCTGATCCTCGAAATGAAGTCGCTTTCGGACCTCAAGCGCGAGGATCTCGCAGCTGAAAAGATCATCAAAGCCCTGCGCAAATACAACCTGCTCGACCGCACGGACATCATCGCCTTCTCGATCAATGCCTGTCTTGCGTTCAAGAAGCTGATGCCCGACGGCCGCATCTTCTACCTCAACGGCGATCTGGCTCCCCGCAGCATCAAAAAACTCGGCCTGACCGGTATCGACTACTCGATGAGCGTGCTCCGCAAAAATCCCAAGTGGGTGGAGCAGGCCCATAAAGAGGGCCTCGAAGTCAACGTCTGGACCGTGGACACGGAGGAGGACATGCGCTACTTCATCGACCTCGGCGTGGACTACATCACCACCGATTACCCCGAACGCCTGCAGGCGCTGCTGAAATAACAATTGTGGCCTTATATATAACAGGAGCGGTCCGGTTTTCCCGGACCGCTCCTGTTTTACGAGCCAACTTCCAGCCCGTCCGCCTTATTCGGCATTCCGCTTCAACCATTCCATTCGCCGCATATCGGGCAGATGTTTTACAGAAAAGTTTTCGAACTTCGCTTCGAATCCCTCTCCATCGGGACTGGCAGCCATAAGCCCCACCATAACCGGGGTGTTGTCCTGCAGCCATGCATTTCGCATCATCACATACTCCTTATCGTCGAACGAATAGAATATCTCCACGGCATCGAGCCGCCGTACGGCCTTGATCCACACAAACGGAACCGCTCCATCCTGCGGAATGATGCTCCAATCGCTGGTTCCATGAGTCACGACAGTACTGAGGTTGAATTTTCCGTCAACGAATTCGACGCCCGCCTTAATATAATTCTCGGCATCGATGCGCAGCATCAGTCCCGCTTGATCGAAACGGGTTTTGTAATCACCCGTCACTTTCACTTTCGCTTCGAACTCCCCGCCATAGGTCGCATAACAGAACGGAGCGTCGTCAACCGTGAAACCGTAATGTGAAACCCGCCAGTAGTCGCAATGCGGCGGAACCTGCATCGTAAGAATTCCGTCCTCGGCCGTCCACCGTTCCGGCTCGTTGAACCATTGAATCTTTTCAAGACTCTGGGCGCATGTGACTTCTGCAACCGCCAAAGCCAAGCAAGCCAAAAGTATTTTCCTCATATGTTCGGATTTTTTGATGATTAAATTACCTTTGCAAAGGTACGGCATCCCAACGACCGGAGCAATACTGATTAGTAACCATTCCCAAACTATGAATATCGTAAGCACACTGAACGAAAAACTGCTACGTCAGAATTTCGACGACGAACACTCCGAAGCCCTCCTATGGGAGGAGTGCAGGCAGACGGCACTTGCATACGTGCGGACGGAAAACGCATTGGCCGTGTTGAGTGACCTGCAATCGAATACGAGCCGTATTTACAACGGCAGAACCGCGGTCCGGCTGGGGCTAGCCGAACACACTACCGAAGAAACGATTGCTTCGATCTGGGAAGAAAAAATCTTCGACCGAATACATCCCGACGACCTGCTGGAAAAACACACGCAGGAACTCCGCTTTTTCGGATTCCTGCAAGAAATCCCGATTGCGGAGCGAGTCAACTACTATGTCTCCGGGCAAATTCGCATGCGTGATGCAACAGACATCTACGTCCCGATCCGCCACCGCATGTTCTACATCGGCAGCACCCCGAACGGCAGCCTGCGCATGGCGCTCTGTCTCTACGACTCGGTCTGCACGGTTCAGCCGGATTACACGTTCGTCAATTCTGCCACGGGCGAAATAATATCACCCGAAACACGCCGGTCCGACAACCTGCTGTCGGACCGGGAGAAGGAGGTCCTGCAATTAATCAGTGCCGGCAAAATGAGCAAAGAGATAGCCATACTGCTCTCCATCAGCATCCATACCGTCAACCGCCACCGCCAGAATATCCTGAGCAAGCTGAAGGCCGACACTTCGATCGAAGCATGCCGAATCGCCGAATATATGCACCTTATCTCCTGAAACTCCATCAAGCGTTCTTCAAACACAACAAAAAACAACCGTGAAAATCACGGTTGTTTTTTGTTTTAACGAATCATACGATCATGGAAAAGTTGCCGAAAGGCTCGTCAGGCATCGACCACGATCACCTCGATTCCGCGCTCGCGGAGCCGTTCGAGGTAAAGGGGCTGAATGCCGCTGTCGGTGATGATGCGGTCTACAGCCTCCAGATCGCAGATCTTGCTGAAGCCGCGACGGCCGAACTTCGAACTGTCGGCCAGCACGATCACTTTCTGGGCGGCGTTCATCATCGCCCCGTTGAGCGTCGCTTCGAGCATGTTGGTCGTCGTAAGACCGAATTCCAGATCGATGCCGTCCACGCCCACGAACAGCTTGCTGCAATTGAAGTGGCGGAGCATCTGTTCGGCGAAAGGCCCTACGACCGACACCGAACTGCTGCGGGTGATGCCGCCGAGCTGAATCACGTCGATGTTGGCGTCCTGCGAAAGGATCGAAGTGACGGGCACCGCCGCCGTAATGACGGTCAGGTGACCTACGGGCTTTATTTCGCGCGCCAGAAACGCCATGGTGGTTCCCGACGCGATGATGATCGAATCGTCCTGCGCGATCAGGCTGGCGGCCTTGGCGCCGATGGCCCGCTTCTCCGCGACGTTCTTTTTTTCCTTCTCATTGACATGGCGGTCGCTGATATAGGGACTGATCAGAATCGCACTGCCGTGAGTTCGGTACAATTTTTTCTGTTGTTCGAGATAGGAGAGGTCTTTGCGGATGGTGACCTCCGAGACCTTGAACAGTTCGGCCAGCTGGGCCACGGAGATGGAGCCGTTCTGCTGAAGCAGCGCAAGAATCCGGTTATGACGTTCCGGAAGGCTCAAAATAGTCTCTTCGCCGGATTTGTTCATGTGAGTAAAGTTTAATCGTTTCGTAATGCAAGATAAGAAAAATAATTCGAAATCTGCCGAAACGGGCAGAAGAAATAACCATTCTTGCGCAAAGGAAGCATATCGAAACGGAATATTATGAAATAAAACATATTTTATTTTGAAATACAAAAAATCATATGTAATTTTGTTGCGAAACGAAATTCACTAACTATGGAAAGACTTGCACAAATCAAAAAACTATCCGAAAAAGACAAAGTTTGGGATATCGTCGTGGTCGGCGGAGGCGCAACGGGTCTCGGCGTCGCCGTCGATGCCGCGACGCGCGGCATGAGCGTGGCGCTGCTCGAAAAAACCGACTTTGCGAAATGCACTTCGAGCCGCAGTACCAAGCTCGTACACGGCGGCGTCCGCTACCTGCAGAAGGGCGACGTCATGCTGGTGCTCGAAGCGCTGCGCGAACGCGGCCGCATGAAGGCGAACGCCCCCCATCTGGTGAAAGACCAAGCCTTCGTGATCTCGAACTACAGGTATTGGGATAATTTTCTTTATTTCTGCGGTCTGACCTTCTACGACATGCTTTCGTTCGGTTTCGGCTACGGACGTTCGAAATACATTTCGGCGAAAAAGGTAATGAAATACATTCCGACTTCGGTCGAGAAGGGTCTGAAAGGCGGCGTGGTGTACCACGACGGACAGTTCGACGACTCGCGTATGGCCGTGAACCTCGCGCAGACCTGCGTCGAAAACGGCGGCACGGTCGTCAATCAGGCTACCGTCACGGGCATCGTGCATGACGCGGCGGGCCGCGCCGCAGGCGTGAAGTTCGTGGACAACCTCACCGGCGAGGAGCACACGCTCAAAGCGCGCAGCGTCGTAAACGCCGCCGGCTGCTTCGTGGACGACATCATGCACATGGACAGCCCGACGCACCGCAGAATGGTGACGCCGAGTCAGGGCGTGCATATCGTGCTCGACATGAAGTTCCTGCAGAGCGACTACGCAATCATGGTTCCCAAGACCTCGGACGGCCGCGTGCTGTTCGCCGTGCCTTGGCACGACAAAGTCGTCGTCGGCACCACGGACATCGTACGCCCCAAGGCAGAGGAAGACCCGCGCCCGCTCAAGGAGGAGATCGACTTCATCCTCGGCACGGCGGGACTCTACATGAACCCGGCTCCGACCTACAAGGATATTCTTTCGGTCTTCGCGGGCCAGCGTCCGCTGGCGGCGCCCAAGAAGGAGGGCAAGAACACGAAGGAGATTTCGCGCAGCCACAAGATCATCGTATCGGACAACGGTCTGGTTACGATCACGGGCGGCAAGTGGACCTCGTACCGTCTGATGGCCGAGGACACGGTGGACAAGGCGATCGAAGTCGCGAAACTTCCGGCCCGCAAGTGCGTCACCAAGAAACTGCACATCCACGGTTACCGCAAGAATCCCGATCTGACGGATCACATGTACGTATACGGCAGCGACGAGCCGAAGATTCTGGAGCTTATCAAGCAGCAGCCCGAATTGGGCGAAAAACTCTCACCGAAGTACGGCTACACCTATGCCGAAGTACTCTGGGCCGTACGCGAAGAGATGGCCATGACGGTCGAAGACGTGCTTTCGCGCCGCGTACGCCTGCTCTTCGTCGACGCCCGCGAAGCTATGGCCGCGGCTCCGAAGGTGGCGCAACTCATGGCCAAGGAACTCGGACGCGATCAGGCATGGATCGACGGGCAGGTAAAAGATTTCACGGAATTGGCGAAAACTTATATCTTTGCAGGCGAAGCCGAGGCTTAGGCCGAACGGAGTTCCGAACGAACGAAACAACTTTTATAGGGAACAAATCCGAAGAATCCCGAATTTCTCCTCTCCGCGAGGAGGGATTCGGGAGGATTTGGAAAATGACCGGGCGTAGCCGAACGCCCCGACGCGGGTCCGACGCAGGGACGCACGTCGCCATGAATGAACCAATACCAACTTCAACTCAATCGGGTTCCTGCGTCGAGCCCCACGTCAATTATGTGGAAAATTCTTCAACCCCCTGCCTATAAACCGGAAATGGAGGCCGACAAGGTCGATGCGAAATACAAACGCATGCGTCTGCAGGTGTTTCTCGGCATCTTCATCGGGTACGCCGGATTCTACATCGTCCGGAAAAATTTCTCGATGGCGATCCCGGAGCTCGCCCTGCTCGGCTTCGACCAGAGCGAACTGAGCATCGTGCTGGCGATGAACGCCGTGGCCTACGCCCTGTCCAAATTCCTGATGGGAAGCGTCTCCGACCGCAGCAACGCGCGCGTATTCCTGCCGCTGGGACTGGTGCTGGCCGCCCTGTCGATGATGTTCATGATCGTTCCGGTTACGCTGCTCGGCCCGGAGCACAAGCGGCTGGCCATCTTCATCATGGCGGTCCTGAACTTCCTCGTGGGCTGGTTCAACGGAATGGGCTGGCCTCCGTGCGGCCGCGTCATGACCCACTGGTTCTCGATCAAGGAGCGCGGCACGAAGATGTCGATCTGGAACTGCGCCCACAACGTAGGCGGGGCTTTGGTCGGCCCGATGGCCGTCTACGGCGCCATCTGGTTCGGCTCATGGTTCTGCGGCAGCCACACGGAACTCTATTTCCTGATAGGAACCTATCTTTTCCCGGCGGTCGTCGCGATCTTCATCGCCATCCTCGCCTACGTGCTCATCCGCGACACGCCGCAGTCGTGCAGCCTTCCCTCGGTGGAGAAATGGCGCAACGACTACCCGAAAAATTACAGCGCCAAGCAGGAGGAAGTGCTCACGACCCGCGAAATCTTCTTCAAATACGTCCTGAACAACAAACTGCTGTGGTTCATCGCTATCGCCAACGCTTTCGTCTACATGGTACGCTACGGATGTCTCGACTGGGCCCCGACCTACCTCCGCGACGCGCAGGGTTACGACATCAAGCAGGCCGGCTGGGCCTACTTCGCCTACGAGTTCGCCGCCATTCCCGGCACGCTGATCTGCGGCTGGCTGAGCGACAAGGTGTTCCACGGACGGCGCGCCGTTCCCACGATCCTCTTCATGGCGATCGTCGCGGTATTCATCTTCCTCTACTGGCAGTTCTCGTCGAACTATTTCATCGTCACCATGTCGCTGATCGCCATCGGATTTTTCATCTACGGTCCGGTAATGCTCATCGGCGTGCAGGCGCTCGACCTCGCTCCGAAAAACGCGGCGGGAACGGCCGCCGGACTGACCGGATTCTTCGGTTACTTCCTCGGCACGGCCATTCTGGCCAATATCGTGATCGGCTCCGTGGCCGAAGCCGCAGGCTGGGACTGGACGTTTATCCTGCTCATCGCGGCCTGCTTCCTCTCGATCGTATTCATGGCGTTCACCTACAAGGGTGAAAAGGAGATACTCGGCCAGAAATAGGACTGCCGAGACTCAACGAATTGCGAAAGCCCTTAACTCACGGTTAAGGGCTTTTTCATTGCCCCCGACCATGCGGTCCACGAGCGCATGGAAACGCGGCGAATGGTTGTGGTGGACGGTATGACAGAGTTCGTGGACGATCACGTAATCGCGCAGGTGTTCGGGCAGGGTCATCAGAAAAAGGCTCAGCGAAATGGTATTACGCCCCGAACAACTCCCCCACTTGGTACGCGAAGCCCGAATCGTGAGCTTGGCGTATTTCAGCCCCGTCAGCTGCGACAGCCGCTCGATACGCGCCGGAAGATCGGCTTTGGCGGCCCGGCGCAGCTCTTCGATGCGGGCTTTGGCCTCGGCGGGCGGAAGCGGGGGTTCCGCAGGCATCCGTGCCGCCATACGTACGCGGGCCTGCTCGACCCAGTCGGCCTTCAGGTCGAGGAACTCCATGGCCCTGCGGACCGAAACGCCGTACGGAAAAGAGACCCGCACAGCCCCCGTACCGCGCACGCTGATCGAGATGCGGCGTGCGCGCCGCGTCCGGGAAAGAGTCACCTCGCCCAGCCGGGGATGCGTCACGGTCGAAATCATCGCATCAGCACTGCGTTGATCGACATGCCCTGTATCACAACGGCCGAATCCGTACGTTCCAACCTGATATTCTCGAACAGAATCCGGCAACGGTCGTCGCGGTAGTCCAGCAGCCGCAGCAGCTGATCGGACGTCGGCTCGCACCCTTCGGAGGGTTCGAATCCGCTCTCTTTCAGCTGGCGTTCGAGCAGTTCCCGGCAGGGAATCCGGTGTACGGCACGCTCCTCGCCCAGAAACAGCCGGAGCGTATCACCACCGAAATGATAGCTGCTGTCACTCCAGCCCCGGAGATTCATATAGTAATGCGGATATTCGGCATTTACCTCGAACCGGGCATTGACAGGCGCTTCCAGCTCGATGATATTATTGACGCAATATGAATTGCAGTAATCGTAACCCCACCTCACGTAGCTGCGCATCCGCTCCGGGAAAATCGCGGCAAACCCGTCGAGGTCGGTCCCGAACCGGGCAAAGACCGCAGTATCGCGCCTCTCGACGAACTTCAGCGATTCATAAAGTCCGTGATAGGCCTCCCGATATACGCTGTCAGCCGGCGGCACGGGGGTCAGGATCAAACGCCCGTCGTCGCCGAGCCGTCCGAGGGATTCGGCGATGCGGACGGCGCGGCCGACCTGCGAGCGCACGGCCAGCCGTTCGGGTTCGAGCGACGGCACGTAAGCGAACGCCGCGAAGACCGCGAAAGCCGTCAGGCAGACATACATATAGCGTCCCGCGCGCCGGAAGAGGAACAGCACCACGCAAAGGGTCATCAGACCGCCGCAGACAAGCAGGTAGATACGCGGCGAGGTAAGCCCGTATTCGCTCGTACGGCGAATCGCACCGACCCAGAACAGGAGCTGCGTCGGCAGCGAGATCAGGCTGAACCGGTCGAAAAACCAGTCGTAAAGCCGCTTCCGCATCAGGAACTGCAGCGCCTTCTCGGCCAGCGCGAAAAGCGTGAATCCGAACACGAGATAGGCGACGCCGCCTTCGGGCAGCGACCACGTAACGAGGATTTTGGCCATATAGAGGTAGAGAATGGCCGTATAGATCAGCAGCGCCGGAGCGACGATGTAGTTGAGCAGGATTTCGAGAATGCGGTTGCTCTCGTACCCGGCTTCCCGCCAGCGGTCCGCCATCATCAGGAAGAGTACCGGCACGGCGAAGGTCTCGAAAACGATCAGCGCATAGGTCCACACATGGTCGATCCACGCCCCCTCCAGCCCGAAGATATAGGTCGTGGAGAAGAGAATCGCCCCGAACAGTCCGAGGGCGACATTGGCGAAGAACACCGCCAGCACGCCCGACCGCAGCCACAAAAGCGCGTCGCAGACGAAACGTTCGTTGTGCACGGCGCGGCGGCACATCAGCAGCGCCAGCGGGACCAGTATGCCGAAGGTCAGGAAAGCCGGCTCCGAGACTATCCACGCTTCGAGTCCTCCCCAGAGCGACAGCGGGACGATCGGTGTCCAGCTTACCCAGTAGACGCGCCGCCACGGGCCGCGGCCCGCAAGGTTATTGACGACCAGCGCGACGGCGAAAAACAACGCCGCGAGGGCCAGTTTCGGAAGGGAGTGGTCCCAATCCAACTCATAGGTGAGCAGGCATCCGGCGCAGGCGTATACAGTAAGCGCGCTCTCGACGGGATGCAGGCGCAGCATCTGCAGAAACCCCTCCCGGAGCCAGCGCAGATAACGTTCCAGTTTCGCTTTCATGGTCTTCGGTCAATTATACGGTTCGATGAATTATTCGGCAATTCGCTGGCGCACCGCTTCGAACAGCATCACGGCGGCGGCCGCCGAGACGTTCAGCGACTCGATATGGCCGATCAGCGGAATCGCCAGCTGCTCGTCGCAGAGTTTCAGCACCTCTTTCGAGATGCCCGTATCCTCGGCGCCCATCACCAAAGCCGTCGGCTTGCGGAAATCGGCGTCGTAAAGCAGTTTGCGGCTCTTCTCGGTCGCGGCGACGATCTGGAATCCCTCGGTTTGCAGCAGTTTGACCGTATTGCGGATCGAACCCACGCGACAGACCGGAATCGCCGTCAGCGCCCCCGCCGACGAGCGGATCGCCTCGGCGTTCACCGGCGCCGAATTCTTCAGCGGCGTAATCAGCCCGTGCGCCCCGGCGCACTCGGCCGAGCGGGCGATGGCTCCGAAGTTGCGGACGTCGGTCACCCCGTCGAAAATCACCACCAGCGGCGTTTCGTCTTCGGGCACGCGCTCCAGAATATCGGCCAGCCCGACATATTCGATGGCCGAGATCTGCGCCACGACGCCCTGATGGTTGCCGCGCGTCAGGCGGTTGAGTTTCTCGACCGGCACCTCCTGCACACGCACCTTATGCCGGAAGCAGAGGTCTCTCAACTCCGACATCAACTGCCCCTCGGCGCCCTTGCGGATGTAGAGCTTTTCGATCTGTTTTCCGGCCTCGATCGCTTCGGCCACGGGACGTATCCCGAAAATGATATTGTCCATATCCGTATGATTTACTGTTTTCCAATCGCCTATCCCGCACACCGGAGATGCGGCCGAGCAGGCTATCCCTGCTCTTCGACTATTTCAAGTTCGTACGACGCCTTCTCCCACTCGTGCATCTGGTGGTCGTAGCGGGCTTTCAGGTCGTTGTAAGCCTTGTAGTCGGCTTCGTTGTATTCGGTCGCGGCGGCGAATTTCGCATCATACGCCGCGATCTGCTTCTCGATTTCGGCCAGCTCCGCTTCGACCGTCTCGACCGCCCGGCGCAGTTTGCGGAGCTGCTTCTCCTGCTCCTTGCGCTGCTCGTAGGTCAGTTTCCCCGACGCCGCGGCGTCCCTGTTCGCAGCGGGCTGCGCGGCGGATTTCGCCGCGGGATTCGCCGCCGGTTTTGCCGGAGCGTCGCGGCGTTCGATCTCCTGCAGGGATTCCAGCTTGCGCTTTTCAAGGAAGTAATAGATACCGCCGAGGTACTCCTTCACCCCGCCGTCGCGGAACTCGTAGACCTTCTGCACCATGCCGTCCAGAAATTCACGGTCGTGCGAAACGACCACGACCGTGCCGTCGTACTTCATGATGGCACTCTTCAGGATGTCCTTCGAACGCATGTCCATATGGTTCGTCGGCTCGTCGAGAATCAGCAGGTTGCGCGGTTCGAGCATCATGCGGGCCATCGCCAGACGCGCCCGCTCGCCGCCCGACAGAACCTTGACCTTCTTGTCGATGTCTTCGCCGCGGAACAGGAACGCTCCCAGAATATCGCGCAGGCGGGTGCGGATATCCCCCACCGCCACCCGGTCGAGCGTATCGTACACCGTAAATTCGCCGTCCATCAGGTCGTCCTGATTCTGGGCGTAGTAACCGATATTGACGTTGGCACCGAGCCGCACCGAACCCTCGGTCGGCGTCAGCTGGCCGATCAGCATGCGCGCCAGCGTGGTCTTGCCCTCGCCGTTGCGCCCTACCAGCGCGATCTTGTCGCCCTTTTCGATGATGAAATTCGCACCGCTGAAGACATGCTTCGTCCCGAACGACATGCCGGCCTCGTTGATCTCGGCCACGATCTGTCCCGAACGGGGCGCAGGCGGGAATTTGATGTTGAGCGTCGAAAGATCCTCCTCCTCGATTTCGAGCCGCTCCAGCCGCTCCAGCTGCTTGATGCGCGACTGCACCTGATTCGACTTGGTGGGTTTATAGCGGAACTTCTCGATGAACTCTTCGGTCTTCTCGATCATCCGCTGCTGATTCTCGTAAGCGGCCATCTGCTGCGCCCGGCGTTCGGCGCGCAGCACGACGTATTTCGAATAGGAGACCTTGTAGTCGGTAACCTTGCCCAGCGACAACTCGACCGTGCGGTTGGTCACGTTGTCCAGAAAAGCGCGGTCGTGCGAGATGAGCAGCACCGCCCCGTTGTAGTTTTTCAGGTACTCCTCCAGCCATTGGATCGACTCGATGTCGAGGTGGTTGGTCGGCTCGTCCAGCAGAAAGATCGAAGGACGGCGCAGCAGCAGTTTCGCCAGCTCGATACGCATGCGCCAGCCGCCCGAAAACTCGCTCGTGGCGCGGCCGAAATCCGTGCGCTTGAATCCGAGGCCCAGCAGCGTCTTTTCGATGTCGGCTTCGCGGGTGTCGCCTCCGAGGATATGGTAGTGGTCCTGCGCGTCGTTCAGACGATGCAGAAGCTGTTCGTATCCGGCGCTTTCGTAATCGGTGCGTTCGGCGATCTCGCGCGTCAGAGAGGCGATTTCCGCCTCCAGCCGCAGCACCTCATCGAAGGCTTTGGCCGTCTCTTCGGCCAGCGTCGTGGTGTCGGCCACGCGCATCGTCTGCGGCAGATAGCCGATCGTACATTCGCCGTTCAGGGTCACATGGCCCGACGTGGGCTGCTGTTCGCCCGTGATGATGCGCAGCAGCGTGGTTTTTCCCGCACCGTTGCGGCCCACCAGACCGATGCGGTCCTTCGGGTTGATCAGAAATGAGATATTGTCGAAGAGGGTCCAGCCCCCGTAGCTTACAGTAAGGTTGTCTAACGAAATCATGGCATCTGTAAAATCACCGCAAAGTTAATGATTTAATCCGACATATCGCTATCTTTGCAAGTCCTAAGATAGGATACTCCCCGGAGAAGCCCGAAATAAATTCCGCCTTGTCTCCCGGTTTTCGCTATCTTTGAAATCCGAAACGAAGTCTGTCATGGAAAAATTGATCCGATACCTGCGCTTCATCCGCGAAGCCGAGCGGCTGAAAAACGTACTGCGCACCGCCTACACCTCGGAAGGACGGCACGAAAGCACCGCCGAACACTCGTGGCGGCTGGCGCTGCTGGCCGCCGTGCTGACCGGCGAGCGGCCCGAACTGGACATGCAACGGGTGGTGCTGATGTGTCTGATTCACGATCTGGGCGAAGCCTTCGACGGCGACGTTCCGGCCATTGCGCAGACCGCGCCCGGAGTCAAAGCCGCCTCGGAGCTGGCGGCCATGGAGCGGCTGACACGACTGCTCCCGCCGGAAGCGGGAGCCACAATACGGGAAATATGGGAAGAGTACGAAGCCTGCCAGACGCCGGAGGCACGCTGGGTGAAGGCCCTCGACAAGGCCGAAACGATCATCCAGCACAATCAGGGCGCCAATCCCGCCGGATTCGATTACGCATTCAACCTCACCTACGGAAGCGAATACTTCGACGACGGAGCACTGCTAAGCGATCTGCGGCTGCTACTCGACGAAGAGACCGGACGGCACGTCAGGCGTTGAGCATCTTCACGATCTCGGCCTGCGGGTCCTCGGCCCCGAACACGGCGTTGCCGGCCACCAGCACGTCGGCGCCCGCTCCGAAAACCTCGTGCGCGTTGTGCGACGAAATGCCGCCGTCCACCTCGATGATCGTCTCCGTCCCCAGCTCGTCGGCCAATGCGCGCAGCTGCGCGATCTTTTCGAGCGACGCGGGAATGAACGCCTGTCCGCCGAAACCGGGTTCGACGCTCATGATCAGCACCAGATCGATCTGCGGCAGAATGTCGCGCAACACCTCGACCGAAGTGGCCGGCTTGATCGACACCCCCACCTTTGCACCCGCGTTGCGGATCATTTCGATACATCCCTTGGGGTTGTAGGTGGCTTCGTAATGGAACGTCACCACGTCGGCGCCCGCCTCGGCGAAGCGCGCCACGTAACGTTCCGGCTCGACGATCATCAGATGCACGTCGAGACACTTCGCCGTCGCCTTGCGAATGGCTTTCAGCACGGGAAATCCGAAAGAGATATTCGGCACGAAAACACCGTCCATCACGTCTATATGGACCCATTCGGCCGCACTGCGGTCGATCATCTGCGTATCGCGCTCCAAATGGCCGAAATCGGCCGACAGCATCGAAGGTGCTACTATTCTGTTCATTGCTCGGTTAATATCGTGTTCTACAGACAAAGATAGTCATTTTTCGCAGATTCCCGCACTCCGGAGCGGGATTGCGCCGCGGAATATACAATTCGGCAGGCTCTGCGGCCATGCGTTTCCGGACAAACCGCCCGGACTGCCGCGCCTCAGCGCCTCACCCGATTCAGGCTATTGATTTTCCGGCGGATCGCCGCCCCGTTGAACAACGAAAGCAGAAGCGCAAGCGCAACGCCGCACAAAACCGTAAGCCCCAATCCCGCAGGCCGGTAATCCTCCTGCAGGGCGGCCAGCGAGGGCAAATAGCAGAGACGCACCAGCCACACCGCCAGCAGAGCCACGCACAGCACGCCCAGATTCAGTCCGAGCGTCAGCAGCTGGTAGGGGCGCGCCACACGGGAGGGGGCATATCCCAGCAGGAGCAGGTTCTCCATTTTGCCGCTGTTCTTCTGCAACAGCAGGAAGATACTCAGCATCAGGATATAGAACGACATCGCGCTGAACACCAGTCCCACGCCGGCCACGCCGCCCGCGGCGATCCGCAGGAAACGGGCCGCCCTGCCGTCGTCCCGGCGGTCCCCCTCGGCTTCATAGCCCTTGCGGGCGAGGTAATCCGTCACGGCCGCATCGACCGGACGGTCAGTCTCGACGATAATCCGCGCCGGCTGTTTCGCGGCTCCGCTCCCGAAGCGCCCGTTCGACCAGCGGATGAACGCATCGGGCACCAGAATCGTATTCAAACGGTTGGACAACCCGACGATCCGCCCGCGGAACTGCTCCCGATGTCCGTTACCCGCAATCTCGATGCCGAGTGAGACCCGGCGGAAGATGCCTTCCGATATCTGCGGCAGTCCCTGCGACCGGGCGAATCCGTAATTATAGAGGTTCAGGTAGTTGCGCGGAATGATGATGGGGATGTCCCTGTCCCCGGCCTTGTAATCCCAATTTTCGGCCCCGACGTCGAGGAAGCGGTCGGGCACCGACTCGAAAAACAGGTAGGTCGAAAGCTCCACGCCGCCCATGCCGACCGTTCCCTTTATCCGGTAATCGGCAGGCGTGAAGGCCCCGGCTTCGCGCACGAAGGGCTGCGCCCGCAGGTCGGCCAGCTCTTCAGCCGTAAAGTCGCTGCTGCCCAGTCCGATCGCCTGAAGCGCCCCGACCTGCTTCGACAGCACCAGATAATCGCCCCGCATGAACGAATCGGGCCGGTCGAAAACCGGCAGGACGTCGCGGTATGCCTGCAAAGCCGTCAGCACGATCGCCATGCCGACCAATCCGGCGAGAGTGAATCCGACGGTCTGGGCCATGCTCAGATGACAGCGCAGCAATTTCCAAAGCAACCTCATAACGTAAAGATTTTATGGTACGGCAGCCGGAGCCGACTGCCGACCGAGGTGACGATCACTCCCGCTCCCTGCGCCTGCGCGCCCTCCAGCAGCAACGCCGAGAGCACCTCCCCGTTGGCGGCGTCGAGATGGCTCACCGGCTCGTCGAGCAGGATGAAATCGAAGGGCTGGCACAAACAGCGGATGAATGCGACGCGCTGCTGCTGTCCGAACGAGAGCTTCCCGGCCGGAGTATCCCGCTTGCCGGCGATCCCCGCAGCTTCGAGCAGGCGCTCGATCCGGTCCGGTGTCAAAAAGTGGGTAAGTTCGTTCTTCAGCGCGAGATTCTCCGCCACGGTCAGCTCCCCGAACAGACGCAGGTCCTGAAAGAGCATGCTCAGCGACCGGCGGCGCAGTTCGCCCCACTGCGCCACGGAAAGCGTCCGGCAGTCCGCAGCGTCGAACAGGATGCGGCCCGCATAGTCGGTTCTGGCCCCGTACAGAAAACTGCACAACGAAGACTTTCCGGTTCCCGAAGCGGCTTCGACCAGATAATACTCCCCCTTGCGGAATGTCACGTCATGCAGCCACAAGTCCGATTTCGGCGGCTCCGGATTGCCCGCAAAGGCGTCAGGCAGCACCTGCTGCAAAGTAATCGACTCCATACATCATCTGTTTCAGGAAAAGCGGCCGTTCTTCGAGGACGGCCGCTTTTCTCTGTTTCCACGGATATTACAAATTCGCTTCCGGCACGTACTGACGAATCAGCTCGCCGGTCTTGCCGCAAATGGTCTTGAACGAGTTCTGCTCCTTGTCCACCATGTTTACGATCATCGTGCCGCCCTTCATCGTACCATAGGCTTCCATGTCGTCGAACATGCCGAGCACGGAGAGCGCCGCTTCCGCCTGCGGAGTGACATTGCCGCCGAGCAGTTGGGCGATCATCGCGTTCAGCCCCTCGAAATCGAGGTAGAAGGTCGAGGACTGACCTTTGAAAATCTTATCCATCGACTCCATCGACGCGATTTCGCCGCCGTCGAGCGCCATCTTCACGACCGCGTCGGTCGTGCAGTAGAGCACGTCGCCCTTCACGCCGAACAGGATCGTCACGCCGCCCATGTTCAACGTGTATTCACCCTCGGCGGTCTGCTGAACCGGCATGCCGGCCAAGTTGGTGACGATCGTCTGCAGCACGGCCGGGTCTTTCACCTGCGCCAGCATCGACGCCACGGGATATTTGCCGTCGATGCCCATTCCTGAGAAGGAAAGCAGGAAGTCGCCGTCGAAGGGTTCCATCACCTGCTTGACCATCGGATTTGCCATCAGCATGCCGTAACCGGGCATCGCCGAAAGCATCGAATAGAGCTTTTCTCCGTTGAGTCCCAGCGACATCGCGCCGATCGAAGCGGCCGGCACATAGCGCAGCAGCGCTCCGGTCTGGGGCTTGACATAGGCATAGAAATCCATCATCTTGGCTTCGCTCTCCTTGTCCTTGTACGACACGGCGGCCTCCGTAACGATCCGGCCCTTCTCGAAATTGACCGAACCGACCATCGTCGCCCCCTTCAGCGCATCCATCATGGGCATCGAGCTGAGCATCGGATTGTTCATCATGGGGAGTATCTCACCGTACGAAAGCACCATGTTGACGTCGTTCTTCCGGGCGAGCTGCTCCGCAACGGCCTTGTCGCCCATCAGGCTCTCGCCGCTCTGCTGGGCGAACAGCTTGCGCACGTCGCCGGCCAGATCGTCAACGCCGTTCTGCACGAAATAGACCATGAACGCGATGTCGTTGTAGGCGCACAAAACGCCGGCATCGCCCTCTTTACCCAGATCGACGACCGAAACGCCGCCCTTGGTTTCGGGCGCGACACCGCTCTTTTCGTTGATCCGCGCAAGCAGAGCGTCGAATTTGGCCTTGTCGCCGATCGGCAGCAGCAGACCGCCCCGCATAACGGGAGCATCGACAGTGCCTTCCATCGCCGCAAAGAAGAAGAAATCCTTTTTCACGTCGATACCCGATTCGCCCGGATTCTTCAACAAGGCGAGCAGGTACTCCTTCTCCTCGGCGGAGAGGTTCTGGTCTTTATCCAGTTCGGCCTTGATCCGGACATAAAGCGGATGCTGGTCCAAATCGCCGGCTTCGCACTTCTGCATCAGCGATGCGGGATTGACCGACACGGTCATAAACGAGTCTGCGGGCAGGATGCTGCGGTAATCCGCGCCGCTGCCGCAGGAAACAATCAGCATGGACGCCGCCGCAAGGCAGACCAGCTTCAAAGGTCGTAAGAAATTCTTCATATGCTTCAAATTTAAAATGAATCCGATTAAGGAACAAAACTATAAAAAATCGGCAAACCGCACGCTGTTTCAGGCAAATAAATTCGCATTCGGCGCCAAAATATTCCGCATGCGCTCCGAACGGCTCGTTTTCCGGGAATAAATTGCTATTTTTGCATGGAATAGATTACCGCACAAGCCATGACCCCGATCTCGCTTTTCATACTGACAATCTGCTGCCTGTCAGCCATCCTCGCCATCGTCCTGCTGCTCTGGCACCGGGAATCCCGCCGTCTCGGCGCGTCGAACGCCGACGCCGAAGCGCGCGAACGCGCCGCCGCCGCCCGTCTTTCGGCCGCCGAAGCCCGGCTGGCCGCAGCCGAGCAGGCCGTGTCGGCCGAAAGGGAGCTTCGCCAGCGGTACGAAGCGCAGGCACAAGCACTGACCGAACAGCGGACCCGCACCGAAGCGGAGTTGGCGGCGCTCCGGGCCTCGTCCGAGACGGAACTCGCGTCGCTGCGGGCGAAAAACGCCGAGGAGCGTGCGGCCGAGAAGGCCGAGCGCGAAAAGCTGGAGGAGACCTTCCGGGCGCAGTTCAAAAACCTCGCGACCGAAATTCTGGGCGAACACTCGGTGCGCTTCCGCCAAACCAGTCAGGAGCAGATCGACAGTCTGCTGAAACCCTTCCGCGACAACATCACCGACTTCCGCAAGCGGGTCGAAGAGATCTACACCACGCAGACCTCGCAGCGGGGCGAGCTGAAAGCCGAGCTGAAAAACCTCATGGAGCTGAACCGCCGCATCACGGCCGAGACGACCAACCTCACCAACGCGCTGAAAGGCAACTCGAAGGTGCAGGGAGACTGGGGCGAGATGCTGCTCGAAACCATCCTCGACAGCTCGGCCCTCATCAAAGGCATACATTACCAGACCCAATACAACATCAAGGACGAGGAGGGCCGCAACCTGCGCCCCGACGTAGTGCTGCACCTGCCCGAAAAGAAGGACATCGTCATCGACTCGAAGGTTTCGCTCACGGCGTTCGTCGGCTACACCTCGGCCGAAAGCGAGGAGGAGCGCCGCCGTCACCTCGCAGCGCACGTGGCCTCGGTGCGCCAGCACGTCGCCGAGCTGGGCCGCAAGGAGTACCAGCGGCGGCTCAACTCGCCCGACTTCGTCATCATGTTCATACCCAACGAACCGGCATTCCTCGCCGCCCTGCAGAACGATCCGGCGATCTGGGCGGACGCCTACGACCGGAAAGTCATCGTCTCCTCGCCGACGAACCTCTTCGCCCTGCTCAAGCTGGTGGCCGACCTCTGGAAATACAACGATCAGGACAAGAACACCAAGGAGATCGCCGCCTGCGGACTGAAACTCTACGAACAGCTGGTAGCCTTCACCTCTTCGCTCGAAGGGGTCGGCACCGCGCTCGACAAGGCCCGCGACGCATACGAAGACGCCCACAAGCGGCTTTGCACGGGCAACGACAACATCGTCCGCGTCGGGGAACGGCTGCGCAAAACGGCGAGCCTGCAAACCAAGAAACGCCATTCGGCCCGCACGCTCGAAATCGCCGGAGCCGACGAAGACCCGGCGGCCCTCTCCGCAACGGAATCCGCGGCGGAAACTGCTGCAAAATCCGCGGCGAAAGCCGCTGCGACCGATACGACGGCGCAATAGCCCTCCGGCAAAACTTGCTTTCCGAAACCAATAATTTTCGTTTCGAAAGAAAAATATTTGCGGATTCGTTCCGAATTGCGTACCTTTACCCGGTAACCAAGCTAATCAAATAAAGATGAAACGATTTCTTGTCCTCTTGACAGCGCTCGCCTGCACGCTGTCGCCTGCAATCGCAGACAACCCGAAGGCCGACGCCAAAGCCGTCGTAACTTCGGGAAACGCCCGGTTTACGGTGCTCACACCGCAGTTGATCCGTATGGAGTGGAGTGCCGACGGACAATTCGAAGACCGTGCGACGCTGACGTTCGTCAATCGCGAGACTCCGGTTCCCGAATTCAAGGTCCGCGAAAGCAAATCGAAACTCACGATCACGACCCCGGCGCTGACGCTTACGTATCTTAAGAACGGCAAGTTCAGCGACAAAAACCTGAAAGCCGTATTCACGCTCAACGGCAAGGAGGTGGTCTGGACTCCCGGCATGGAAAATCCGCAGAACCTGCTGGGCACGACCCGCACGCTCGACGGCGCCGACGGTTCGAAACTCAAGGAGCCGATGGAGCAGGGCATCCTCTCCCGCGCGGGCTGGTCCCTGATCGACGATTCGCAGCGTCATGTGCTGACGCCCGACGGTTCCGAATGGGAAGAGTGGATCGAAGCGCGTCCCGAAGGCGACCGTCAGGACCTCTACCTCTTCGCCTACGGACACGACTACAAACAGGCGCTGGCCGACTACGCGCTCGTCGCCGGCCGCGCGCCGATGCCTCCGAAATATACGCTGGGCTACTGGTGGAGCCGCTACTGGCAGTATTCGGACAACGAATTCGTCGATCTGGTGAACAAACTCAAGTCGATGGACGTGCCGATCGACGTGCTGATCGTCGATATGGACTGGCACGAGACATGGGGCCTGCGCAAGAGCAATTCGCCGAAGGACGAATACGGTCAGCGCATCGGCTGGACGGGCTACACGTGGCAGAAGGAGCTGTTCCCCTCGCCCGCGAACTTCCTCAAGTGGACCGAGAACGAAGAGCTGAAGGTGGCGCTCAACCTCCATCCCGCTTCAGGTATCCAACCTTACGAGGCTGTATACGATGACTTTACCAAGGAATACGGATGGTCTGAGAAAGGCAAGAGCGTACCGTTCAAAATCGACGAACGGAAATGGGCCGACGCCTATTTCAAAACCGTACTCGAACCGATGGAACGCGACGGCGTGGACTTCTGGTGGCTCGACTGGCAGCAGTGGAAAGAGTCGAAATACACCCCCGGACTGTCGAACACCTTCTGGCTCAACCACACCTTCTTCAACCATGCGGAGCGTCAGAACCCCGGACTGCGCCCCTTCATCTACCACCGCTGGGGCGGGCTGGGCAGCCACCGCTATCCGCTGGCATTTTCGGGCGACACCTACGCCACATGGCCCATGCTCGCCTACCTGCCCTACTTCACGGCTACGGCTTCGAACGTCAACTACGGCTGGTGGGGCCACGACATCGGCGGCCACATGTTCCACAAGACACAGAAGGCGACCGACCCGGAACTTTACACGCGCTGGCTGCAATACGGCGTATTCACTCCGATCTTCAAAACCCATTCGACCAAAGACCCGCGCATCGAACGCTGCATCTGGTGCTTTCCCGACCATATGTTCCTCATGCGCGACGCCATCCGCCTGCGCTACACGCTGGCACCCTATATTTATAATGCGGCCCGCGAGAATTACGACACGGGCGTCGGCATGTGCCGCCCGATGTACTACGACTATCCCGAATCGGACAAGGCGTACGAGACGCCCGAACAGTTCATGTTCGGCAACGACATTCTCGCCACGACCATCACCCAGCCGGTGGACAGCATAACGGGTCTGGCCCCCCGCACGATCTGGTTCCCCGAAGGGGCGTGGTTCGACTGCGCGACCGGCTCGATGTACGAAGGCGGCCGCACCGAAGAGTTGCACTACACGCTGGCGGAGAATCCCCATTATGCAAAAGCAGGTTCGATCATTCCGATGAACCCGGCTACGGTGAAGAACCTCCAGCAGCCGTGCGATACGCTGGTGCTGACCTTCATTCCGGGCGGCGACGGGCAGCTGCGCCACTACGAGGACGACGGCATGAGCCAGCAGTACAAGACGAACTACGCGGTGACAACAGTCAGCAAAAAGCAGGAGGGCAACACGGTGCGCGTACGCATTTCGCCCCGCGAGGGTTCGTTTGCGGGCGCGTCCGACAACCGCAGCTACGAGCTGCGCTTCCCGGCCGTCTTCCCGCCCAAGTCTGTAAAGGTCAACGGCAAAGAACTGGCCTACTCGCGCTTTCCGAAGGCCGGGGAGTGGACCTACGACGGCTACACGCTCGCACCGGTGATCTACACGGGCACGACGGCCTGCGACGCTCCGGTGGAGATCGAACTCGCGTTCGACGACTATGCGACGGCGCATCAGGCCGACCTGTACGGCATGAGCGGCGTCTTCAAACGCTGTCTCGACCTGACCGTCGAATTCAAGACCGAGCAGGGCGCCCACAGCGAACCCTACCTGATGCTGCCCGAAGAGTACCTGCGCGTTTCGCAGTGCCCCAACTTCATCCTCGAAGAGCCGTTCCGCATCGCCGAATTCATCGGAGCCTATGCGAAGAACAAGGCCGCACTGTTCGAAAAGACCGATTCCATGACCATTATCGGCGACAACTTCAAGCAGCGCTTGAAGGCCGTGATCGGCAGCGTGAAATAACCGGACGACATACCGCAACAAAAATCCCCGCGAAGCAAGTTCACGGGGATTTTTGTTTTCCGAGGTATTACATGCTCCGGACTCATCCCGGGTCCGAATTAATCCCGGATTATTTTTTCAGGCTTTGTCGCTCCGGCCCGGCTTCCAGCTCTTGCGCATCCGGCATTCGATGCCCGGCGTCGCGCCGTGCGCCATCGTCTCGACAAGATCGTCCCACGCCTCCGCTACCCAGCCGACCCGCTCACGGCAGTGTTTCAGCACCTCGACGGCCCAGATCCGCACCGCGACCTTCGTGCCGGGATCGGCGGCCCACTGCGCCGCCGTCTCGGCGATCCGCTCCAGCGAAGAGGAATCGGGCGTATAACGTCCCAGCAGGTCGGCCATGATCTTTGCGAAATGGCGCTGCGCGCTCCGGTCCGTACAAGCGGGGAAGTCCCTGTCGCAGAACGCTCCGGCGAAGGGCATGAACGCATCGGGAGCGGCGAAATAGATCTTTTCGAGCACATAGGCGCTCCGGAAAGCCGCTTTGTGTCTCGCAGGCTTCGGCAGGTTAGCATACGGCGAGGTCGCCACCCGATAAAGCAGCTCCACCGCCCCCGCATCGCGCACCCGCCGGGCCACCGTATCTGCGAAGTCCGAATAGAACCGCTCCGAAAGACTCTTTACCAGTTCCGCTTCGGTCATATGTCGGCAACGGAACTAAAACAGACTTTTCTTCGAGGTCGTGACGACGAAATCCTTCAGGTAAAAAGGTTCGAAGTAAGCGATATCCTCCGTACGGCCTTCGTCGAGCGCCTGCTGGGCCAGCCGCGCAAGACCGCGGGCCGAAGGGGCCACCTCGACGAACTCGGCGCCGACAAGCACCTCGGCGCATTTGCGAGCGCCGCTGCCGAAAATCACGAACGGACGGCCCTGCTCCCGGAATTCCCGGAAGCTGCCGGCATCGATCACCTCGGCCGTAACCTCGTTCTGCGGACGGCCCTCCGCATCGAAGACCTGCGCATAAACCTCCATGCGGCGGGCATCGACCATCGGGCAGAGCAGCGCACGGTCCCAGTCGGAAACAGAAAGAATACCCGCTTCGTAATCTTCGCGGGCAACCTCCGTCAGCGCGTCGAGCGATCCCACGGCGATCAGCGGCTTCTGCAATCCGTAACACAATCCCTTGGCGAACGACACGCCGATGCGCAGTCCCGTATAGGAGCCGGGACCTTTGCCGACCGCCACGGCGTCCAGCTCGTCGGGCGCAATACCCGTCTCGCGCAGAAGCTCATCGACAAATACGCCGACCTTGCGGGCATGATCGCGCCCCTCGTCGCTCTCGCGCAGCGAAAGCAACTCCCCGTCTTTCGCAATACCGACCGAACAGATGTCCGTGCCGGTCTCGATACAAAGAATAAGACTCATATGATTTTGTAATTTACCTCACCAACTTCCGTTCCCGCCGGCGCATGCGCCGCCCCGTCAAATCACCCCCAGATGCGCCAACGCCTTTGCGATACCGTCGTCATCGACCGAAGCGGTCACGTAGTCGGCGGCGTTCAGCGCCTCGTCGCAGGCGTTGCCCATCGCCACGCCTACTCCTGCGGCACGCAGCATCGCCACGTCGTTGCCGCCGTCGCCGAACGCCGCGACCTCGGCCGCCGAGAAGCCGTAACTGCGCATAAACTCCTCCATTCCGGTCGCCTTGTCGATGCCGGCGACATTGACATCGGCGAAAATCGGGCACCAGCGGCTCGCCACGAGTGTCGGCAGCTCGGCCATGACCCGCCGCTGGGTCTCCGCGTCGAAATAGAAGCAGAGCTGACAGCATTCGACCCGGCCGAAAAGCTCGCGCAGGTCGGTCTGTTCGGGCACCGGATGCGCCACCATATGCGCGACCCGCTTGACGTCGGGCGTCACGCGATTGACGAAAACGCCCTCCTCCAGTTCCAGCCCCATTGCAAAGTCCTGCTCCTCGGAGAGCGCCAAAGCGCGTTCGAAATCGGCCCGCGGAATCGGATGCAGGCTGACGACACGCCCGTCGTTGGCCACACAACGGGCGCCGTTGAGCGACACCACGCCGTCGTAAGGAATTCCTTCGAGCGGTCCGAGATCGTTCGCGGCGCGCCCCGTGGCGATAAAGAGCCGTACGCCGCGCTCATGCGCCTGCGTCAATGCCCGGCGCGCCGAAGCGGGAATTTCATGCGTACTGAAACTGATCAGCGTCCCGTCCACATCCAGAAAAATCGCCCGTATCATCGTCTGTAGTTTTTCATCGCCTTGTCGATCTCCCGCTTGGCGTCGTTTTCCTTCAGGTATTCGCGTTTGTCGTAGGTTTTGCGGCCGCGGGCAAGTCCTATGACGATCTTCACCAGCCCGCGCTCGTTGAGAAACATGCGCAGGCCCACGATCGTAAGGCCCTTGTCCTGTCCGGCGCGCTGGAGTTTGTCCAGCTCGCGGCGGTTGAGCAGCAGCTTGCGGTCGCGGCGCGGCGTGTGGTTGTTGCAGGTGCCCCACGCGTACTCGGCGATATTGACGCCGCGGATCCAAAGCTCGCCGCGGTCGAAATAGCAGAACGAATCGGTCAGCGAAGCCCGGCCCGCACGGATCGACTTGATCTCGGTGCCGACCAATACGACGCCCGCAACGTACTCTTCCAGAATCTCATAGTCGAACGTCGCGCGCTTGTTGCGGATATTTATATTTTTCTGTTCACTCATATACTCGGAAACGGCACAATAATTGCCCATTTATTCGCAGGGGTGGGAATCGGTCAAGGTAACTAATTCTTTTATCTTTGATATGTTTTACACATCTTTCTGTTTATTTTCTGTTTGCACACGGTATGCGTAGTGATACGTGTACGACCCGATACCCGCCCCTTTTTTCGTTAAAAATTCAAAACACCACATATATTATTCCGGCGGCTACAAGATCAGCCGCTGCAATTTCCTTGCAATAGTCACCTTCACCTTGTTGAAGCCGGCCAGCCGCTGGATCACCTCGTTCTGCTGCTCCTCGGTCAGGCTCTCGTCGGCAAGTTTGGCCTGCCACTCCTTGATATAGCCCTCGATCACCTTCGACTTGTAGAGCGTCACGGCCTTCGGCACACCCACGGCCAGCATCTCGGCATCGGTGTCGATATGAATCTCCTTGCGCCGCCACAACTCGCTGGGAACATAATTGTCGTCCGACGTGAGGATGTCCACCGACACGTTGCACACCTCCGGATCGGGGTGGTTCAGAAAAAAGTGCGCCGGCACCTCCGCTCCGGTGCCGAGCAGCTTCCACTGCTCCCGGTAGGTCGCCAGAATCTTGTCGTACAGCGGGTTGCTGAACGAGAGTCCGTCGCTGTCAAGTTCCATGAAGATCACCTCGGCGACGTTGCACGCCACCATCGTACGCCCCTCTTTGAAGTCGAACGAGCAGTGGCCGTACTTCAGCAGGTATTTCACCAGTTCGCGTTCGAGCGCCTCGACGCTGCTGCCGGCCTGCACCTGCTTCACAAACTCGACCTCCGGCTCCCGCACTTCGGCGCGCCGCTGGGCCGTCTGACGGCGGACGAATTCGTCCGTCTCGCGGTCCCCTGTGGTGGACATGCGCTTGCGGGCCACCTCCGAGATGAGGATGTTCTCGTCGATGTCCATGATGCGGGCGCACTCCTTGATATAAACCGACCGCTGGATCGGATCGGGAATCTGCGCGATCGACTGCACCATGTCGCCGATAAGGGCCGCCTTCTTGATCGGGTCGCCCTCGGCGTCCTGCAGCAGCAGTCTGGCCTTGAAGGCAAGGAAATCCTGCTCGTTGGCGCGGATATACTCCTGCAGTTCGGCGGCCGTATGCGTCCGGGCGAAGGAGTCGGGGTCTTCGGGTTCGGGCAGCAGCACCACGCGCACGTTCATGCCCTCCTTGAGGATCATGTCGATACCGCGCAGCGAAGCGTGGATACCCGCCGAGTCGCCGTCGTAAATGACGGTGATATTCTTCGTAAAGCGGTTCAGCAGGCGTATCTGCTCGGTCGTAAGCGAAGTGCCGGACGAAGCGACGACGTTTTCGACACCGGCCTGATGCATCGAAATCACGTCGGTATATCCTTCGACCATGATGGCGAAGTCGAGCTGCTGGATTGCCTTTTTGGCGAAATAAAGTCCGTAAAGCTCCCGCTTTTTGCTGTATATCTCGCTTTCGGGGGAATTCTGGTACTTGGCGACCGTCTTGTCGGTACGCAGCGTACGGCCGCCGAAAGCGACGATGCGGCCCGAAATATTGTGGACCGGAAAGATCACGCGGTCGCGGAAACGGTCGTAGAGCGATCCGTCGCTCTCGCGCTGGAGCGAAAGTCCCGTCGCAACCAGAAACTCCTTCTTATACCCCGCCGCCAGTGCGTCTTTCGACATCCGGTCGCCTTTGGCCGGACAGAAACCGAGACCGAACTTCTTGATCGTGGCGTCGGCCATGCCGCGCTTCTGGCGGAAATAGGTCATGCCCACGCTCATGCCTTCGGTCTCGTGGTGGAGGTAATCGGCGAAATAGTCGGCAGCCCAGCCGTTGAGCGCAAACATGCTTTCGCGGTCGTCGTTGCGGCGCACCTCCTCGTCGGTCATCTCCTTCTCCTTGACCTCGATGCCGTAGCGCTTGGCCACCATCTTCAGGGCTTCGGGATAGGTGATGTTCTCGTGCTCCATCAGGAAAGTGACGGCGTTGCCGCCTTTGCCGCAGCCGAAGCACTTGTAGACGCCCTTCGAGGGCGAGACGACGAACGAAGGGGTCTTCTCGTTATGGAACGGACAGCAGGCCTGATAGTTCACGCCCTTGCGTTTGAGCGTGACGTATTCGCCGATAATATCCACGATATTGGCGGCGGCGTAAATGCGGTCTACTGTTTCCCTGTCAATCATACCTGCAAAGATAGGAATAATTCGGGAAAAGGAGCGGAAGAGCGGGCCCCTCGGCGCAAAATTCCCGTAAAAAGGCGACGGCGCCGCACCCGGCCCGAATACGGGTATTTTAAACGAGTATTCGCTCAGGCCGCAATTTATTTCGGATTTTATCGTTATTTTTGTCCTATGGATTTCAAACTCGTATCGGATTACGCCCCGATGGGCGACCAGCCGGAAGCGATCGAACAGCTCGTCGGCTCGATCCGCCACGGCTCCAAACACAACACCCTGCTGGGCGTCACCGGTTCGGGAAAGACCTTCACCGTGGCCAACGTCGTCGCGCAGCTGAACCGGCCGACGCTGGTCCTGAGCCACAACAAGACCCTCGCGGCGCAGCTTTACGGCGAATTCAGGAACTTCTTTCCCGAAAACGCCGTGGAGTATTTCGTCTCCTACTACGATTACTACCAGCCGGAGGCCTACCTGCCTTCGACGGACACCTATATCGAAAAAGACCTTTCGATCAATGCCGAGATCGAGAAACTGCGTCTGCGCACCGTCGCCACGCTGTTGTCGGGGCGCCGCGACGTGATCGTCGTGTCGAGCGTGTCGTGTCTCTACGGCGCGGGCAATCCCGCGGATTTCCACGCCACGGCGATCGACATCAAGGTCGGACAGATCGTCAGCTACAAGCACTTCCTCTACAAGCTGGTCGAAGCGCTCTACACCCGCACCGAGCGGGAGCTGGAGCCTGCGACGTTCCGCGTGAACGGCGACACGGTGGACATCATGGCGGCGTTCGGAGAGTTCGGCAGCCAGTGTTTCCGCGTGATGTTCTACGACAACGAGATCGAAGCCATCCAGACCATCGACCCCGTGACGGGACAGCGCATCCATTCGCTCGACAACCTGACGCTCTACCCCACGAGTCTCTTCGTAACCACGAAGGAGCGCATCAACGGCGCCGTACAGCAGATATACCTCGACCTCGGCCGGCAGATCGAATTCTTCGAGCGGGCCGGGCGGCCGATGGAGGCCCAGCGCATCAAACAGCGCGTGGAATACGACATCGAGATGATCAAGGAGCTGGGCTACTGCCCCGGCATCGAGAATTACTCGCGCTACTTCGACGGCCGCAGCGAGGGTACGCGTCCGTTCTGCCTGATCGACTACTTCCCGAAAGACTACCTGCTGGTCGTGGACGAGAGCCACGTGACCATCCCGCAGGTGCACGCCATGTTCGGCGGCGACCGCGCGCGCAAGGAGAACCTCGTGGAGTACGGGTTCCGGCTCCCGGCGGCCAAGGACAACCGTCCGGTGACCTTCGCCGAGTTCGAACAGCTGCAGGGCACGTCGATCTACGTCAGCGCGACGCCCGCGGATTACGAGCTGATGAAGAGCGAAGGCGTGATCGTCGAGCAGCTGATCCGCCCCACGGGGCTGGTCGATCCGCCGCTCGAAGTGCGCGTAACGATGAACCAGATCGACGACCTGCTGGAAGAGATCGACAAGCGGGTGAAGAACGACGACAAAGTGCTCGTGACGACCATCACCAAGCGGATGGCCGAGGAGCTGTCCAAATATTTCGACCGCGTGGGGGTGCGCAACCGCTACATCCACTCGGACGTGGATACGCTGGAGCGCATACAGATTCTGGAGGACCTGCGGGCCGGCATGTTCGACGTGCTGGTGGGCGTGAACCTGCTGCGCGAAGGTCTGGACCTGCCCGAAGTGGCATTGGTGGCGATCCTCGACGCCGACAAGGAGGGATTCCTGCGCAACGTGCGTTCGCTCACGCAGATCGCGGGACGTGCGGCGCGTCATTCACAGGGCAACGTGATCCTCTATGCCGACACCTGCACCGATTCGATGCGCTACGCCATCGAGCAGAGCAACCGCCGCCGCGAGAAGCAGGTGCGCTACAACATGGAGCACGGCATGCTGCCGCGCCGCGCACAGCGAAGCGGTTCGGGACAGAGCACGTTGCTGACCACGCGGACCGACGTACCGGAAATCGCGGCGGTCTACCCCATCGCCGAGGATCATTACATGGCTGCGGCGGACGTGCAGAAGACTTATGCCGCGAGCGAAAACCTCGATGCGCTGATCGTCAAGGCGCGCGAAGACATGGAGCGTGCGGCCAAGTCGCTCGACTTCCTCGCCGCGGCGAAATTCCGCGACCGGATGTACGAACTGCAAAAACTCAGGGAAGAGACCGGCAACGGAAATTCCCGCAAAACAGCACACCATGAAACGCTGTAAAATCACCATTCTCAAAACGACGATCCACGAGGACCTCGCCCGCCAATATGCCGGGGCGGGGTTCACGAAGTGTCCCATGATGCACGAAGGGCAGGTATTTTACGCCGATTACGCAAAGCCCGCAGGATTTTGCGACGAAGCGTGGAAAGCCGTATACCAATACGTGTTCGCCCTCTCCCACGGCGCCGGGCAGGTTATAATAGAGTAAGGATCGGGGAGGGGCGTCAGACCTCCGCATGGCGGAAGGTGAAGTATTTGGCGGCCAGATAGCTGTAGATCATCGTGACGAAAGTCGCCAGCATCTGCGACGGCGTGGCCCACAAGCCGCAGAACTCCACGAAAAATTTCAGTCCGACATAATTCACGACCACCGAGCCGCCGATCGACAGCAGATAACGGAACAACTGCGTCCCGGTCGGCAGCGGCGAGTGACGGAATGTCACATAGCGGTTCAGCCAGAACCCGGTGAAGAACGTGAAGGGAAAGATCAGCAGCATCGTCGCGACATACGCAGAGACAACCACGAAACCGAGGTCCAGCTGCTCCTTATCGAGGACGAAATTATAAACCAGAAAGTAACACACCCAGCTGAACGCCACGTTCGCACCGCCGCAAACGACATAACGGAACGTCTGCCGCGGCAGGATCGCCGCGACGGGCTTGCGGTAGAACCAGTCGATGAAACGGATTATCAGCTCGGAAATGCGCATCAACGGGCGGTATAGGTCCAAAGGCCCGGAAACCGGTCGCTGTAATTGCGGACGAAGAGCGCACATGCCTCCGTATCGGCCGATTCGAACGGCGAAACCATGAATTTCGTCCCGAAACGGTAGATTCCGCAGCGCACCGAAGGATCCTTTTCCGCCGCCGCATCGACGGCGCGGGCCGCATTTTCGGGCGTACTGAACACTCCCAGCACGACATAACGGCGGCCCGAAACAAGCGATGCGGGCGCATCGGCCGTCCCTGCGGAACGGGTTTCAGGGCGTTTCGCCGGGGCAACATCCTTCTGCCCGGCAGGAGCACTCCCCTGACCGCCAACCGACGAGGCGGCAGTGCCGGCATTCGCTCCGGACGCAGCGGGTTCCGATCGCGTTTCGGCGTTCGTCCCCGATGCAGTGTCGGCCATCGTGCCCGCGGCCTTTGCGGCGTCCGCACCGGACGCAGATGCCGCCGGTCCGGTCGTCGCACCGGAATCCGCAGCAGCCGGAATCGCGGCCGGACTGTCAGCCGGCGCGGCGCCGGCGTTTGTATCCGGTCCCGGAATACCGGTTGTCTGCGCGATCTCCTCCGGGCCTTCGTCATAGAGCTTCAGAAACTCATACCCCCCGAAACCGAGGGCGACCAAAATCGCCGCGATGCCGATCCACAAGGCCCAGTCGAACTTGCGGGCGGGTTTTATCCGCACCGGCTCACGCCCCTGCGGATTGAGTCGCCTGTCAAACGCCGCATCGGGCGTAAAATGTTTGAGTTTGAGCACGCCGACGCCCTCGATCGTCAGCACGCCGTTTTCGAGCGTGCGGGCCAGCCAGCGGTCGTATACATCCTGCGCTTCGGCGGCGTCGCACTGCACGGCGCCGGAGATTTCAGCGACCAGCGACACGCCCCGCTCCTGCGAGGTAAACGACACGGCCCGGCTCGGCGGCAACACGCTCCGCCGCGAAATGCGCCGCGCGCCGCGGCGTTCCGTATAGAGCGATCCCACACCCGGCAGGAACACCTCTCCGCCCTCGGCGAGCAGGTCGCCGACGAGACGGTTGATCTCGTTTACCATCGGATAATTACTCATTTTTTCTTCTTTTTGGCAGTTGCAGCCGGGGATTTCGGCACAACGGGAACCACCTCCGGCTGCGTCGCACCCCGGTAAATCATATAGATACCCAGCAGAATGAACGGAATGCTCAGCCACTGTCCCATGTCGAGCAGCCATCCCTGTTCGAACGCCTCCTGCTCGGTCTTGATGAACTCGATGAAGAAGCGCGTCAGGAAGATGCCGATCAGTCCGATGCCGAACAGAATGCCCGGACGGCGGCGGGCCATGTCTTTCGCATAATAGAGCCAGCAGAGCAGACCGAACGTCGCCAGATAGCAGAGCGCTTCGTAAATCTGGGTCGGATGCACCGCCGCCGGGGCGAACTCGTTCACCCATTTGGCCGAGCGGACGAACTCGAAACCCCACGGCAGAGTCGTCGCCATGCCGAAAATCTCCGAATTGAAAAGGTTGCCCAGACGCACGACGGCGCCGCCGATACCCACCGCGATCATAATGCGGTCCAGCGACCAGACGTAAGGCAGCTTGTTCTTGCGCGAGAAGAGCCAGAGACCGATCAGCAGGCCGATGGCGGCGCCGTGGCTGGCCATGCCGCCGTCGCGGAAGCCCGTGATGATGGTCCACGGCCTGCTCAGGTACTCCATCGGGTCGTAGAACAGACAGTGCCCCAGACGTGCGCCGAGGATCGTCGCCAGCGTACCGTATATGAATATAGACTCGGAGACTTTCGACGGAAGTCCCTCGCGTTTGCAGAAATTATCGAAGAATTTGGCGCCAATCAGGATTGCCAGCGCCCACATCAGGCCGTAATAACGGATGTCGAGCGACCCGATGGAAAAAAACACCGGATTGAAATCCCAGACGATGCTTAGCGGTTGTATCATATTATTTGGAATGGGTTCTATGGATTTCTGCCGTTATTTGATGTCCTGCAGATTTACTTTCTTGAGCGTGAACGAGAAAGTGCTTCCCACGCCCAGTTCGCTGCGGACGGTGATACGCTCGCCGTGCGCCTCGACGATATGTTTCACGATGGCCAGACCGAGTCCCGTGCCGCCCTGCTCGCGCGAACGGCCCTTGTCCGTGCGGTAGAAACGTTCGAAAACGCGCGGCAGGTCCTCCTTGCCGATGCCCGAACCGTTGTCCTCGACTTCGATCAGGATTTTGTCGAGCATGTCGCGGAAATGGACGCGCGTCTGTCCGCCCTCCTTGCCGTAACGGATCGAATTGATGATCAGGTTTACCATCACCTGACCGATATAGTGCTTGTCGGCCAGCACCCAGAAAGGCGACGGCAGGTTTTCGGCCCCTTTGACCGAAATCTTGATCCCCTTTTTGTCGGCCTCCATCTCGGCCTGCTCGGCGATCTCCTTGGTCAGCGCAACGATGTCGAACCGCTCCATCTTCAGGCGGTTCATGTTGCTTTCGAGTTTGGAGATCGTATCGAGGTCGTTCACGATGTTGATCAGGCGGTCGATGCTCTTTTCGGCCCGTTCGAGGTATTTGCGGTTGATCAGCTCGTCCTCCAGTCCGCCGTCCAGCAGCGTCGAGATATATCCCTGAATATTGAAGATCGGGGTTTTCAGCTCATGCGCCACATTGCCGAGGTACTGTTTGCGGAACTGCTCGGTCTCCTTCAGGCGGGCGATCTCCTTGTCGTTGGTATCGGCCCACGCCGTAAGCTCCTCGCCGATATTCTCGACGTGCTTGTCCTTCAGCTCCGAAAAAATCTCGTTGGTGTGCACGTCGCGCGAAAGGACGATCGAATAAATCGGCTTGAGCTTGTAGGCCACGTACTTGCGGATGATGAACAGCGCCACGAGAGCCATGACGACGAAAACGCCGGCGGCGGCGCAGAGCGTCATCCACCAGACCACATCGAGCAGGGTCGTCGTCACGGCGACGATGACCGCAGCGAGGAGTGCGACCAGAAGCGACGCCCCCTCCTTTGTTTTAATATACACCATAGCTACTTCGTATATTGTTGCATGAGACGGGCGATGTATTTGCCCACGATATCGAATTCGAGGTTTACGACCGAGCCGACTTCGATGCGGCAGAAGTTCGTATGCTCGAACGTATAGGGAATGATCGCCACGCGGAAGCTGGATTCCTTCGAATCGCAGACCGTCAGGCTCACGCCGTTCACCGTCACCGAGCCTTTCTCCACGGTGCAGAGACCGCCGCCCTGCGGTTGGTATTCGAAAGTGAAGTACCAGCTGCCGTCGGCGTCTTCCTTCGCGGTGCAGACGGCCGTCTGATCGACGTGCCCCTGCACGATGTGGCCGTCGAGCAGCGCATCGGGTTTCATCGAGCGTTCGAGGTTCACCAGATCGCCCGTCTTCAGCAGGCCGAGGTTGCTTTTGTCGAGCGTCTCCTTCATCGCGGTAACGGTATAGGTGTCGTCGCGGATGTCCACAACTGTCAAACATACGCCGTTATGTGCTATGCTCTGATCGATTTTCAGCTCTTTGCAGAAGTCCGCGCGAAGCGTAAAATCCTTGTTCTGACGGTCGGTGCGGATCTCCACGACCTCCCCCATGCGTTCCACGATACCTGAAAACATACTTCTCAACTGTTAATTATCAACTTGCCTTTTACCTTGTAGACCGACTTTATGTCGCTGACATTCAGAATTATGTCGTCATAATTCTCTTTGTCTCCGGCCACCAGACGGAGTTTATCGTCCCCGTCGGAGAGCCGAACTATCCGCAAAGTTACAATTTTTCGGCTGACAATCACATATTCGCCCCCCGGAATAATCGCATCCGGGTCCACGGCTTTCAGCAGGACCACCGCACCGGGCGGCAGCGCGGGTCCCATGGCGCGTCCCATGTAGCACATCGCCAGATCGCACTGCCCGGCCTGCGGCACCATCAGGCTGCTCTCGGCTTCGAGGTGCGCGACATGGGCGACGGCCTGTTCGACATCCACATTATAAAAAGGTATCTGCACGCCGCGCAGCTTTTCGTCGGAGAACATCTGTCCTTCGCCCGTCAGCAGCCACAACTTGTCCACCTGAGGAAATTTAGAGACGATTCGGTCGGCGACATCGAGTGATATGCCGTTGTTGCCACGTTTGATCTGATAAAGGTTTTCCCCGCGGGCCAACCCGATATAACGCGCAAAATAGTTGGTCGACATGTTCGCCCACTTGATTACGGCCTCGATTCTTTGCCAATTATTCTGCTTTTCTCGCATTTTTTTAGCAATAATTAAAAAAAAATTTGCATCTTTGCACTCCCGGTCCCGTAGTTCAATGGATAGAATATAAGATTCCGGTTCTTACGATATGGGTTCGATTCCCGTCGGGACTACAAAGCACAAGTGCAGAGATTCAAGCACTTGTGTTTTTTTTATTCAACTCCAGTCACAATCTATTATTCAACAAAAATAATAACAAATTTCCATTAGACAATAGAAAATAGCACAATTAAGCTTTTTAATAGCACATTCAGACACGACCGAAAAAAGTCCGCGCAACAGAAGATACGGACTTTTCCGGTCGTATTTCGTGCCCGAAAGGCACTGCAAAAGCTTGTTTCAGAGGGATTGTCAGAAGGAAAGACGCACGCCCAGCCGCAAGGTAAGCGCCAGCGGCGAGTCGGTACGCGAGGTCCGCAGATCGGTTTCCGTGAAATAATAGGAGACTTCAGGCTCGAAATAAAGCCCGACAAGCCCGCCCAGATCGTACTGCGCGCCCGCGGCGCCCAGCACGGACCATTGCACGCCCGGCTCGTCCATCGCCCTCGAACCGAATTTTGCGGAGACGCACTTCTCGATCATACCGCCGGCGCCTGCATACAGCGAGAAGCGCCCCGTATCCAGAAACTGCCAGTTCATACGCAGCGGCACGCCGATAAAATGGAGTTTCTGACTGATATCCTGCCGGCTGGACTTCATGCGGACGTCGGCCCAGAGCAGCGTGTAATTGACGCCGCTTTCGAGCGACAGACCGTGCGCGAATTCCTTGCGCACCGAGAGTCCGAAACTGAGCGGCTGGTGATGTTTGAAGGAATAATCGTCGTAATTGTATTTCAGCTGGGCCATCGTGCCGGCGCCGCCGCCTACCGGAGCGTCGGACATCATCATGCCGGGGCCGGGCCCCGCCGACACGGTTCCCCCGCCCGTCACGCTGCCTGCCGCAAAGAGCGACACGGAAGTCCGCCTGCGGGATTTCGGCTGCTCGAAGGCGATCTGGTCGCCGTAATAAGAAGTGGTGCTCGGATAGGTCCTCGCCGATGCAGCGTTTTCTTTCGGAGCCGTCCGTTCCTGCACGCCGGAAGTCTCTGCGGCGGCCTGTTTCTGCGCGATCGTTTCTTCCGATCGCAAAGTTGCGGCAGCTTCATTCTCCGGAACGGGTTGCGGCCGGGAGTCCGTCACATCAACCGCCACGACCGCCGGCGCAGCGTTCCGCGCAACGGCAGTCGCAGGATACGCCGCCCGCACCGCCTGCCGGGTTTGGGTCTCTCGGCCCGGAAGCGACTCGGCCTGCACCGCCTCCTGCGACGGCACAACGGCCCGAAGCGACTCTTCGAGCGTTCCGATCCCCCCGGCCGGATATGTCCGATTGTCCGCGGCGGAACTGCCGCCGTCTGTTGCCGATGCGATAACAAACCCTTTATCCCCCAAACTACGATTTTCATGCAGCAGCAGTTCCCCGCCTCCGACAAAAATCAGCACGGCAGCAGCAGCAATCCGCGGCCAATATCTGCGCAATACGGAAATCCGGGGCGCCGGAGTTTTCAGCTCCCGCTCCAGACGCGCCCATCCGTCGGCCGGGGGTGTTACCTCAGCGTCCCGGAGCGCGCTCCGCATTACATCTGTCCAGTCTTTATTTTGTTTCATAATCTAATGTGTCTCCATATACGCCGCAATCCTGCGGGCCAGCAGCGTCCGCGCCCGGAACAACTGCGACGAGGAACTTTTTTCGTTGATCCCCAGCATCTGCGCGATATCGCGGTGCGAATACCCCTCGATGCAGTAAAGGTTGAACACCGTACGGTAACCGTCGGGCAGCTCGCCCACGAACTCCATCAGCACGTCGCGCGGAATACGCGCCACCTCCGACGGATCGGGTTCGGGAACGTCGGGAAGCGCCCGGCCTTCGTCGAGCGTCCTGAAGTTGAGCTTATTCCGGTTCCGGAGCCATTCGAGCGCCACATTCACCGCTATACGCTCTATCCATGCGCGCAGCGAACCGGGTCCGCGGTAGGAGAATCGGTCGAAAGCCCCGTATATCTTCAGGAACGCATCGTGCATGAGGTCCTCGGCGGTAGCCCGGTCGCCCGAATAACGGAGACAGACGGCCAGCAAACGGGCTGCATAGCGGTCGTACAGCTCACGCCGGGCCGTATCTTCCCCCTCTCTGCACCCTTCGGCCAGTATCTGTTCCTCCATTTCCATATTTGCGTTCCCTCTTATAAATGGTATAAAGACCAAAAGACTGCACGGGATCAAAAAAAATTTTAATCCGCATGCAGTATTATCCTCCAGAATACGTTTACTGACATGAAAGATAATACAAAAATAGTATAAAAATATGAAAAGATTCGGATTTATCACGTTTGCGGTCCTGACCGCAGTATTCTTCTCCTCCTGCAACGACTCGGACGGGGATTACGCGAGCAGCTGGGCATTCGCCTCGGCAGAGACGCTCAACAGCAACGATTACTACTTCGTGCTGGACGACAATAAAACCGTCTATCCGAGCGACAAATCGCGCGTAGCCGGCTACAAGCCCGAAGACGACCAGCGCGTCATCATCTTCTTCAACCTGCTGAAAACGGGAGTCGAGGGTTACGATTACAACATCGCGCTTTACGACGCGCGGAACATCTACACGGGAGAGACCAAAATCGTGACCACGCAGGAAGAGGTGGAGGAACTACCCGACGCGCAAACCAGCTATTTCGGCAGCAGCATGAACGCCAACTGGCTCAACGTGGGAATCGGATTCAACGCTTCGGACCTCTCGAAGCATAAATTCCTGCTCGTGCGCAACGACTTCACGCAGATCGACCCCGACAACAAGAAAGAGGGATACCTCAACCTCGAACTGCGTCACGACGCCGGAACCGACACCAGCGGAGGATACAGCTACGACGACCGTTACGTCTCGTTCAAACTGGATCAGTTCAAGGAGGACCTCGAAGGCATGAGCGGTGTCATCCTGCGCATGAACACCCGTCAGAACGGCGTAATATATCTTCAGATCAACATGTCGAAGGAGAAGTAGCCACTCCCGAAACATGATCGCTCCGGCCCGCAGAATCTGCGGGCCGGATTTTTTTGTCTTGCCGCGAAAACCCCGCAACACTCCATCCTTTCAGGCCAAAACCGGGCCTTCCGGCGCGCCGCAAATAAATTTGTTTTTAGCCGCGGCATATGCTATCTTTGCATCATGTCTATCGTACGCAACACCGAGAGCGATCTCGAATTCGAAAACAAGATCCGCCCGCAGGAGTTGGAAACCTTCTCCGGGCAGGATAAAATCGTCGATAATCTCCGCATCTTCATCAAGGCGGCGCTCATGCGCGGCGACTCGCTCGACCACGTACTGCTGCACGGCCCTCCGGGACTGGGAAAAACGACCCTCGCCAACATCATCTCCAACGAGATGAACGCGCAGCTGCGCGTCACGTCGGGTCCCGTATTGGACAAGCCGGGCGATCTGGCGGGGCTGCTCACGAGTCTCAATCCGGGCGACGTGCTCTTCATCGACGAAATCCACCGGCTCAGTCCGATCGTCGAGGAGTATCTCTACTCGGCCATGGAGGATTACAAAATCGACATCGTACTCGACAAAGGCCCTTCGGCGCGTTCGATCCAAATCGAGCTGGCGCCCTTCACGCTCATAGGCGCCACCACGCGCAGCGGCCTGCTGACCTCGCCCCTGCGGGCGCGCTTCGGCATCCAGTGTCATCTGGAATACTACGACGCTCCGGTGCTGGCCGGCATCGTCAAACGCTCGGCGCGCATTCTGGACGTCTCGATCGACGACGACGCGGCGCACGAGGTGGCGCTCCGCTCGCGCGGCACGCCCCGAATCGCCAACGCGCTGCTGCGCCGGGTGCGCGACTTCGCCATGGTCAAGGGCGAAGGGCACATCGACCTCGAAATCACGCAGATCGGACTCGCGGCGCTCAACATAGACTCGCGCGGACTCGATCAGATGGACAACAAGATTCTCGGAACGATCATCGAAAAGTTCGGCGGCGGTCCCGTAGGACTGAACACCATCGCCACCGCCGTGGGCGAGGACGCCGGAACGATCGAGGAGGTTTACGAGCCGTTCCTGATCAAGGAAGGCTTCCTCAAACGCACGCCCCGCGGCCGCGAAGCCACCGAACTGGCGTACCGCCACATGGGATTCACTCCGCCCGGCGGAAGCGACACCCTGCTGTTCTGACCCGTCCGCCCGGCTTTGAATACAAATTGACGCAAAACGTCGGAATCGGGGCCAGCGTCGGAGCTTACGGCACATGGTTCTGTTCGATGGACGACGCGGTGTCGCAATACAACGACGACCAGAAAGGCGGCATTTCGCGCATCAGCCTCAACGGCGGCCTGCGTTTTTATTTTTAGCGACAAGTCTCGCAGGAGACCTAGCATAAAACAGATGCGACTATGATTCAACGATCATCACTGGCTTCACGAATCTGCGGCACGGCGGCGCTCGTCCTGCTGACCTGCTGCGCCGCGCGGCTCCATGCGGCCGCCCCCGGAGCGGCCGTATCCGGCACGAGTGGGTCTGCGGCGGCTTGCACGCCGGCGGAAGAGCGGGGCCGGACAACGGAAGTGCAAGCCCGGAGACCGGCAATGCAGGTAAGGACCACGGGAGAGCGGGGCCGGACAACGAAAGTGCAAACCCGGACGGCGGAAGTGCAAACCCGGACGGCGGAAGTGCAAACCCGGACGGCGGAAGCGCCGCTCAGAACGGCGCCGTCGGACGACCGGAGCAAACGCGCCCGGCATCTCGCCCCGCGGGGCCGTTCGCAGCACACGTTCTTCGCCAACGCCGGGTACACGGCGATCCTCTCCACGATCTACCTCCGCAAGAGTTCTTCCGGTTCGCTGAACGAGGGACTGGAGATCACCGCGGGATACAACTGGACGTCGCGCCGGGGTTTGGGCGTCGGCGTCGTCTATTCGGGCGGGTTCATCTCGGCCCGGCGCGGAGGTTTCGAACGCACCAGCCGCATTCATTACATCGCCCCCGAATTCGTCGCACGGCAGCGCGTCGGACGCAGGTGGCTCTTCCGCGAAAACGCGGGTATCGGCTACGGCCGTTACATCCGCAGCTACGCCGGCCTGACTGGCAGCAGGGGCGGCGTAGGAATTCACGAGTCGGTATCGGCCGAATTCATGCTGACGCGCTTCCTCGGACTGGGGGTCACCGTCGGCGGGCAGTGGCTGATCGTCGATTCGCCCGACGTGGACGACGGGGCCGAGCTGAACTTGGCCGGCATCTTCCGGGTTCAGCTGGGCGGAGGCATCCGGTTCTATTTTTAATGCCGGCCGGGCGCAATAATTGCAGGTTATTTAACGTTTTGTCTTTTAGACGCAAACAAAACAGTTAGGATAATGAGCAAAGGTAACAAAATGGATCAGGCGGCGCTTCGCTATCATAGTGAGGGCCGTCCGGGGAAGATAGCGGTCGTACCGACGAAGCCCTATCACACGCAGCATGACTTGTCACTGGCCTATTCGCCCGGCGTCGCAGCCCCGTGCCGCGCCATCGAGGCCAATCCCGACGACGTGTATCGCTACACCAACAAAGGCAATCTGATAGCAGTCATTTCGAACGGCACCGCCGTCCTCGGACTGGGTAATATCGGCGCTCTGGCAGGCAAGCCCGTGATGGAAGGCAAAAGCATGTTGTTCAAGACGTTCGCAGACATCGACGCTTTCGACATCGAAGTCGATGAGACCGACCCCGAAGCGTTCATCCGCACGGTTAAGGCCATCGCCCCGACCTTCGGCGGCATCAACCTCGAAGACATCAAGGCTCCGGAGTGCTTCGAAATCGACCGCAGGCTGAGTGAAGAGCTGGACATCCCCGTGATGCACGACGACCAGCACGGCACGGCCGTGATTTCGACGGCCGCGCTGCTCAATGCGGCGAAAATCGCCGGCAAAGCGCTCGACAAACTCCGCGTCGTAGTGAACGGCGCCGGTGCGGCGGCCATCGCCTGCGCGCGGCTCTTCATCGCCGTGGGCGTCCGCCGCGAAAACATGATTTTCTGCGACAGTCAGGGCGTGGTCACCACCTACCGCACGGACATCAACGAGATAAAACGCGAATTCGCCACCACCCGCCGCATCACCACCCTCGCCGAAGCCATACACGACGCCGACGTATTCCTCGGCGTATCCAAGGCCGACGTGCTGACCCCCGAAATGCTGCGCACGATGGCGACCAATCCGATCGTCATGGCGCTGGCCAATCCCGATCCGGAGATCGCCTACGACAAAGCCGTCGTTTCGCGTCCCGACATCATCTTTGCGACGGGCCGCTCGGACTACCCCAATCAGGTAAACAACGTGCTGGGCTTCCCCTACATTTTCCGCGGGGCGCTCGACGTACGGGCCACGAAGATCAACGAAGCGATGAAGCTCGCCGCGGCACGCGCCTTGGCCGAACTGGCGCAGGAGCCTGTACCGAGCATGGTACTGCGCGCCTATGCGCTGGGCAAACTGGAATTCGGCCGCGGCTACCTCATTCCCAAACCGCTCGACCCGCGTCTGCTCTGCACCGTGACGCCCGCCGTGGCACGCGCCGCGATCGAATCGGGCGTAGCCCGGCAGCCCATCACGGACTGGGACGCCTACATCGAAAAGCTGAGGACCATGACCGAGATTTAACGATAAGTCGTATATAGAAAAGCCCCCGCCGTCGAGCGGGGTCTTTCTGTTTATGGATATGCGTCGTATGCCCTACGCAAAGAGCGCGGCGAAATCGGCAATCGGCATCGGGCGCACTTCGCAGTCGCCGATTCCCACGGGCAGCACGATGCGCAGCATGCCGTCCTCGCTCTTCTTGTCCTTGCCCACCTCTTTGAGCAGGCGTTTCACATCGACAGGCGGCGTGAGGTCGAAACCCAGCTTCTCCAGCACGTTCACGATCCGGTCGCGGTCGGCAGGCAGCAGAACGCCCAGCTTCACCGCGGCGTCGGCGATCAGGGCCGTGCCGACGGCCACCGCTTCGCCATGATTCATCCGGTTCGAGCACTTCTCGATGGCGTGGGCCAGCGTATGCCCCAAGTTGAGCTTGCGGCGGTCGCCCGTCTCGTGCTCGTCGCGTTCGACAATATCGGCCTTGACGCGGACCGCGGCGGAAATAGCGTCCGTAAGCAGGTCGGTATCGGCGCGCAGGGCCTCGAAAGAGACGTTTTCGATCCGGGTGAAAAGATCGGCGTCGGCGATGACGGCCGCCTTGACGACCTCGGCAAGCCCCGTGCGGAACTCCCGGTCGGAGAGCGTGCGCAGCATTTCGGGATCGCAGATCACGAAGCGCGGCTGTTTGAAGGTTCCGGCCATATTCTTGTACCCGTCCACATTCACGCCGTTCTTGCCGCCCACACTGGCGTCCACCTGCCCCAGCAAGGTGGTCGAGACGAATCCGAACGACAGTCCGCGCATGTAAGTCGCCGCGGCGAAACCCGCCACGTCGGTCACGATGCCGCCTCCGACGGCGAGCACGAACGTGGAGCGGTCCGCGCCCAGCTCGATAAAACGCCGGTAGATGGATTCCACGGTCTGCAGGGTCTTTATGCTTTCGCCCGCACCGATGAGCACCGTGTCGTACGGCGCCAGCAGCGGATGGTAAAGGCGGTCGATCGTAGCGTCGGAAACGACGATCACGCGCCCCTCAGGCAGCACCCCGGAGAGGATGTCGGCCGTGGGACCGATGTAAATCTCGCTTTGTTCCCGAACGTTGAAGGTGGGTTTCATGATCTTTAACTTTTTTAAGAAGCCAACAAATTTAGTACATTTTCCGGAGAAATTGTTACCTTTGCACCACAAAATCTATTCACATGCAAAAACTACGCAATATCGCAATTATTGCACACGTGGACCACGGCAAGACCACGCTCGTCGATAAAATGATCCTCGCCGGCAACATTCTGCGCGACAACGCCAAACAATCCGGAGAGCTGATCCTCGACAACAACGACCTTGAGCGTGAACGCGGAATCACGATTCTCTCGAAAAACGTCTCGGTAATTTACAAGGATTATAAGATCAACATCATCGACACTCCGGGCCACGCCGACTTCGGCGGCGAGGTGGAGCGCGTCCTGAACATGTGCGACGGCGTGCTGCTGCTGGTCGATGCGTTCGAAGGCACCATGCCCCAGACGCGCTTCGTACTGCAGAAAGCGCTGGCGCTGGGCAAGAAACCCATCGTCGTCGTGAACAAGGTCGATAAGCCCAACTGCCGCCCCGAAGTGGTGAACGAACAGGTTTTCGACCTTATGTTTTCGCTCGACGCCACCGAGGAGCAGCTCGACTACAAGACCATCTACGGCTCGGCCAAACAGGGCTGGATGTCGCACAGGTGGAACGAGCCGACCGACTCGATCGTTCCGCTGCTCGACGCCATCATCGACGAGATTCCCGAACCGAAGATCGTCGAGGGAACGCCCCAGATGCTCATCACGTCGCTCGAATACTCCTCCTACACGGGCCGTATCGCCGTGGGCAAGGTGACGCGCGGCTCGCTCAAGGCGGGCCAGAACGTCACGCTGGCCAAGCGCGACGGCGTGACGATGCAGAAGACCAAGATCAAGGACCTGATGGTCTTCGAAGGTCTCGGCAAGAAGAAGGCGGACGAAGTTCCCTGCGGCGAAATCTGCGCCCTGATGGGCATCGAGGGATTCGAGATCGGCGACACTATCTGCGACTACGAGAATCCCGAACCGCTGCCCCCCATCGCCATCGACGAACCGACGATGTCGATGCTCTTCACGATCAACAACTCTCCCTTCTTCGGCAAGGACGGCAAATACGTCACCTCGCGCCACATCAAGGATCGTCTCGACCGCGAACTGGAGAAGAACCTCGCCCTGCGCGTGACTCCCGGCCCCTCGGCCGACAGTTTCAACGTCTTCGGCCGCGGCGTGCTGCACCTATCGGTGCTGATCGAAACCATGCGCCGCGAGGGTTACGAACTGCAGGTGGGCCAGCCCCGCGTAATCGTCAAGGAGATCGACGGCAAAAAATGCGAACCGATCGAGGAGCTGACCGTGGACTGCCCCGAAGAGTATTCGGGAACGGTCATCGAACTGGCGACCAAACGCAAAGGCACGCTGACGAACATGGCGTCGAACGGCGACCGCACGCGGCTGGAATTCAGCATCCCCTCGCGCGGCATCATCGGCCTGCGGTCGAACATGCTGACGGCGACGGCCGGCGAAGCCATCATGACCCACCGGCTGAAAGGCTTCGAACCGTGGGTCGGCGATATCGAGATGCGCGTCAACGGCTCGATCATTTCGGGCGAGACCGGCACGGCCTACGCCTACTCGATCGACAAGCTGCAGGACCGCGGACGCTTCTTCATCAGCCCGATGGAGCAGGTGTACGAAGGTCAGGTGATCGGCGAACACACGCGCCAGAACGACATCACGGTAAACGTCACCAAAGCCAAGCAGCTGACCAACATGCGCGCGTCGGGTTCGGACGAGAAGACCTCGATCGCCCCGCCCAAGATCTTCTCGCTCGAAGAGGCGCTCGAATACATTCAGGCCGACGAATACGTCGAAGTAACGCCCCATTCGATGCGTCTGCGCAAGATTCTGCTGCACGAGGTGGACCGCAAACGGGCATCGAAATAAACTCCGGGATATGGACCACTTCACCCTTTCGCTGGCGGTAGGCGCCGTGGCCGGAGCGCTCGACGTGATTCCGATGATTTTCCAGAATTTGTCGGCACGGTCGTGTTTCTCGGCGTTCTTCATCTACTTCTTCGCCGCGGTCATCGTCTTCTACAGCGACCTGCCCTACCTGCCGTGGTGGGCCGACGGCATGGCCGTCACGCTGATGCTGATGATTCCGGTGCTGTTCACCTTTTCGGGCAAGGACCGCAAGGCGATCCCGGTCGTGGTGTTCAACGGCCTGCTGTTCGGGTTCCTGATCGGCGTGGCGGAACGCTATTTGGGGTAAAAGATGCAAAAAACGGACATATGTCCGTTTTTTTTCGTATATCCCATGCAGTATCAGGCGGTTGTCTCCATTTATACAATGAAACGACACGGAAAGCCATGAGAAAATACATCATACTGCTCTTCATATCCGCTTTTGCGCTCGGCGCATGCGACAAGAACGACGATTATACGGTCCGGGAATGGACCGTCGCATCCCAGCTGGGCATCTCCCACGGGTTCCACACGCTGCAGCCCGTGCTGCTCGTCAAAGCCAACGACGACACTTCGTGGCGCGCCGTATACGAGGGCATCGAGGGATTCGACTACGAACCCGGATACGAATACAAACTCCGCATCAAGGCCAAGCAGCTGGCCGAACCGCCGCAGGACGCATCGTCCGTACGGTACTCGCTGCTGGAACTGATCTCGAAAATCCCGACGCGGTCCAATATTCCCGACAGCTACTACCCCACGTTCACGATGGAGGTAGCCCCCGAACCCGTCAGTTACTACGGCGAATTGTACCTCAGCGTCCGTTTCCCCGAAGTCGGCCTGAACGACTGGCAGCGGTGGCCGTTCCGGATCGAGGGATTCGACTACGAGCAGGGCTACAGCTACAAGCTGAAAGTCGGCACCTCGGTCGTCGGAGTGGACGAAGGATACTACACGGTACAGTATTCGGTGCTCGAAATGCTGGACAAACAGCCGGCGCAGGAGTAAACCGGCAGAGATACATAAGAACCGGCCCTTCTTACGATTTCCGGGGATAAAAAACAGAGGTGTAAAAAAGTGTAAAGCAAAAGATAATCAAATAATTATACACTTTTCTTCAGTGCCTTTGTTTTAGAGAAAAAGTAGAATAAGGTAATGTTAAACGAGGTTTCGGTTTCCAAATCGTTACCTCGTTTCTTTCGCTCTATTATTCATAGAAACGTGATTTTCAGTTTCTTGCATCGTTATTCATCTTGACATACGACTCTGCTGAAATTATTTTTGCAACCCTAAAAAGCAGAGTTTATGCGCAGCACGTTCAAGGTTCTGTTCTACCTTAAAAGGAACAAAGACAAAGATCAGAAAGTCGTCCCTGTCATGGGTCGCATCACGGTCAACGGCAGCATCGCGCAGTTCAGCGCGAAGCTCTCCGTCCCGGAAACGCTTTGGGAGGTCAGCGGCGGCCGCGCCAAAGGCCGCAGTCTCGAAGCGGATCGCATCAACCGTCATCTGGACAACATCCGCACCCAGATCGGCAAGCACTATCAGGATATCTGCGACCGGGAGTCATACGTTACGGCCGAAAAGGTCAAGAATGCCTATCTCGGCTTCGGAGAGAAATACCGGCTGCTTCTCGAAGCGTTCGAGAAATTCACCGGCGACCTCAAGAAACGTGTCGGCATCGACCGCTGCCACGGTACATGGAACCGCTACTATAAATCCATCGACCATCTGCGGACTTTCATGCGTAAGGAGTATAACGTGAGCGATATGCCGTTGGCGGAGTTGGAACAGTCGTTCATCGAGCAATACCACGTCTACCTTAAATCCGATCTGGGGCTCAAGCCTACGACCGTCAGCGGTTATCTCAAATGCCTGAAATACGTTGTCAAAATCGCGTTCAACAACGGCTGGATGCCTCGCAACCCCTTTTCCCTCTATCAATATACGGCTCCGAATCCGGAACGTAGTTTTTTAACGGAAGATGAACTCCGGCGTATGATGACTACCGAGCTGCGGTATAAGCGTCAGGACTATAACCGCGATATGTTCCTGTTCTCCTGCTTTACGGGCATCTGCTATGCGGATATGGCCTCGCTGACCTATGACCGGATCGAGCAGGATGCGCAGGGCGAGTGGTGGATCAGCGGCAACCGCCAGAAGACCGAAACCAAATACGTTGTCAAGTTGCTGCCTTATGCGTTGTTCATCCTGAACAAGTATCGGGGTCTGACCGGCGACGGACGTGTTTTTGCCATGTCTACACTCGATTCGATCGACGACAGCCTGAAAAACATCGCCCGGGAGTGCGGCATTGACAAACAACTCTCATTCCACCTTGCCCGGCACACGTACGCCACGACGATCTGCCTGTCGAACGGTGTGAGTCTGGAGACGCTTTCGAAGATGCTGGGACATAAAAATATCACCACCACTCAAATCTATGCGAAAGTCACCCCGCCGATGATCGACCGTGAGGTTACCATGCTCCGGGAGAAACTGGCAACGAAATTCTCCGTGTAGACACTTTGCGATAAAGTATATAAATATATTATGATGTGCACCCCAAAGTTTGGACTGATTAATAATTCAGATAGCATGAGTTCGGTATTGTACCGGGCTCATGTTGTTTAATGCGGTCTTTATTCGCTTGTTATTGTAGTAATTTATGTATTCCTCCAGTTCCTTGCGGAAATGATCGACAGACTCGAACTTCTGCAAATATAATAATTCTGATTTTAACAGTCCGAAAAAGTTTTCCATGACCGCATTATCCAAACAGTTTCCCTTACGAGACATGCTCTGACTAATACCTTTTTCACGCAGCCGATATTGATAGCGTTTCATCTGGTACTGCCAACCCTGATCCGAGTGAAGTATAAGTTCCGGAGCATCGGGCAGATCCTTTATGGCATCTTCAAGCATTTTCATTGTTTGGTAAAAGGTCGGATGTTCAGCTATATTATAACTTATTATTTCCCTGTTATATAAGTCCATAATAGGCGACAGATAAAGTTTCTTGCCGAACAGAGAAAATTCAGTAAGGTCTGTAACCCACTTTTGATTAGGACGTTCCGCCATAAAATTACGTTTCAGCAAGTCAGGCACAACGGCACCAACCTCTCCTTTGTATGAACGATATTTTTTTAGGCGCACCCGGCATTTAACTCCACATTCGTTCATTAACCTAAGTACCGTTTTATGGTTTATAGAATATCCGCGATTGTGCATCTCTACTGTGATACGGCGGTAACCATAACGTCCCTTATGATCGTGGTATATACTTACAATCTCGTTTTTCTCTTGTTTGTATTTATCGGGGAACTTTAACTGCTTCAGATGATAATAGAACGTACTACGCGCCATCCCCGTAACTTCCAATAGCGTGGGAAGGGTATGTTCCGGTCTTAGTTCTTCGATGGCTTTTGCCCGTTCCCGTTCTCGCGGACGATGCGTTCCTCGACTAAGATCCTCAATTTTTTTAAGTAAGCGACCTCGGCGCGAAGACGTTGGTTTTCGACTCGCAAGTCATTTTCTTCCTGTGGTTGTAGTTCCTGTTTATTAGGTTTGGTTCTCATCTTACCCCGATTATCACGGTAAAGACCGGATTCACCTTCTTCATAATAGATACGCTCCCATCTGCTCAGCGTACTCTCATTGTAAATACCGAACTTTGCCGTTGTTTCCGTTAAAGATAAGTGATTCTCGTGCATGTGCCTGATAGCTGACAACTTAAAATCGCCGCTGTAAGTATATTGCCGTATACGAAGACCTGCTTCGCCGAACTCTTTATAACGCGCAATCCAACGCGACAAAGGCGTATAGCTTATTCCAAAATGCTTGGAGGCGGACGATACGGAATGTTGGCCATTGACAACAGACAAAACTGCTGTTAATTTCTCCTCATAACTGTACTTCATAAAACACCCCAAAAGTTATGTCCAACTTTTGGGGTGCAGTTCAAGTGATCTTCCCCTTTTCACAGACCGCATCAGCGCTGCGCTTTCATATAATGCTGTTCCAGCAGTTTATAAAGCGATGACTGCGGATAAAGAATCTTTCCACCAAGAGTAGTATAAGGGATTTGGCGGTTGTCCCGGTAATTCTGCAAGGAGCGTTTCGAGATGCTGAAGATGCTGCAAATCTCCTCACTGGTCAGGTACAGTTCATTGCCGATGACTGGGAGGTGCGTGTCGATTAGAATATCAACGGCACGGATGGCTTTGACGATATCGCGGCGCAGTTCCTTGAACGCGGCGCTGTCGCGGGTGATGATCTCTTCGGTCATGCTACAGGCTTTTTATCAGGTTCTTTTCCAGAAGTTGCCGGATGTCGTCGTCCCGGAACAATACTTTATTCCCCAAGGCCGTATAGGGGATGATGCCGGCGGAACGATAGTATTGCAAGGCTCGCTTGGTGATGCTCAAAGCCTTGCAGACCTCCTCGGCCGTAAGCCCCGGACAGTTGTCGGTTGGACGGAGAGAGAATGGAGCGCAGCTATTCGCTCCAGAAGACGTTGAAGGTGCGCCTGCAACTCTTTATAGGCGCTCGTTTCCATAAGGACGCAATCCATAATTGTTGGGTTTAGGTGATTTCTGCGGTAAGGATGTGCAAGATAATCCAAGCCTTCAGAAAACGATTTCCATGTCCGCTCCAGACCGTTCCAGTCCGCTCAAATGAAAAAATGATCCGCGATGACGCTGATGTCCGTCATAAATCGGCAAATAGAGAGATAAAAATTCTATTTGCTTTTTTATCAGATATTTCGTATATTTATATAGAGTTGTTTGACAGGATGAACCTCGATGTAAGTTTATTCGAGACTTACGTTTCTAAATCATTACCTCATAAAAAAACAACGCTGTAACTTATTAGGTTACAGCATTGTTTTGTAAATCCCCGGAAACCCGGAGGAGGGGCCGGCTTTTACTTTCCGGACTCCGGGCCGTTTTCGTGGGCGCCATTCGTCCGGCGTTATTCATCCGACGCTTATTGCCCGGCGCCATCCGTCCGGCGCCATTCATCCGACATTATCCGCCCGGCATTCCCTTCAAGCCTCATTTCTTTAGCGTCGCAAACGAAAGAATATGCCAAGTAACGCCCACGGCGACGGCGAGCAGCGCGGCCTGCGCCCACCACCATCCGGAGAGCGGCGCAAAAACGCAGTAGAGCATCGTTCCCCACATCAGCGTGAGCGAAACGATCTTGGCGCGAAGCGGTATGGCGCGATTTTCGCGGAAGTTGCGGACATACCCGCCCAGACAGGGGTGCGCCAACAGCCAATCGTAAAGCCGGGGCGAAGAGCGGACCCACAATGCGGCGGAGAGCAGCAGAAACGGCGTGGTCGGGAGCAGCGGCACGAAAATACCGACGACACCCAGCACGAACGACAGACACCCCAAGGCGGCGAGGAAAAATTTCATGGAGCAAAAATAGCATAAATTCGGAACCCGGAAGAGCGGCGACCGTTATTTTTGCCTATCTTTGTATGACAGAACCTAAAAACAACACAAAAACAAAAATACGATGACTAAAATAGGTATCGCCAGCGATCACGCCGGCTACGAAATGAAAGAATTTCTGGTGGGCTACCTCTCGGCCATGGGTTACGACGTCCACGACTTCGGCCCCGGCTCCCCCGAAAGCGTCGATTATGCCGACTACGCACACCCGCTGGCCGAAGCGGTCGAGAAAGGCGAATTCGAATGCGGCATCGCCCTCTGCGGTTCGGGCGAAGGGATGACCATGACCCTCAACAAGCATCAGGGCATCCGCGCCGGACTGGCGTGGGAACCGGAGATCGCATCGCTCATCCGCCGTCACAACAACGCCAACATCATCGTCTTCCCGGCCCGCTTCATCACCAACGACGAGGCCGTGGCGATGCTCGACGCCTACTTCGGGGCGCAGTTCGAAGGCGGACGCCACCAGCACCGTATCGAGAAGATGGCCGTACCCTGCGGCGTTGCGGCTGAAAAATAGCCGATCGGGAGACGCCTGCGACCAGAAACGAATGCGGGCAGAACAGATGCGATGCAGGCACGGCCAGCCGGACATCGAACCGGCAAACGCCGTAATCACATCCGCCCAAGACCGGGCAACGCCTACAACGAAAAGATGAAGGGAGTCTGCGACCGCAGGCTCTCTGCTTTTTCGGGACGGTCGAACAGCCCGAAAACCGCAGAGCCGCTGCCCGACATCGAAGCGTAAAGGGCACCAGCATCGAGTAAGTTCCGCTTGGATGCGCGGATGGCGGGATGCGCGGCGAAGATATGCGGTTCGAAATCGTTGGTCACAATCTCCTGCCACTCCGCGACGGGACGCCGCAGACGCTCGGCAAGCGGCACGGAGGGCACCCGCGGACGTACGCCCGCATAGGCTTCGCGCGTAGAGACCCCCTCGTCCGGCTTCACGATCACGAGGGTCAGCCCCGCAAGGTCGAGCGGGAAAGGCGACATGATCTCACCCCGTCCGGTGCAGAACTGCGGGGTGTTGCGCACGAAGAACGGCGTATCGCTGCCCAGCTCGGCGGCGCGGGCGATCAGCTCCGCTTCGGGCAGATGCAGGTCGAAAAGCCGGTCGAGAGCCAGCAGAACCGCCGTGCCGTCGGACGAACCGCCACCCAGCCCGGCGCCGAACGGCACCCGCTTGTCGAGCCGGATAGCGACGCCGTCCACGCCGTAACGGTCGTGCATCAGCCGGAAAGCCCTGATACAGATATTCTGTTCGGGTTCGCAGTCCACCGCGAGCCCTTCGGCGCGGAAATCCACGCCCGCCCCGGCCGTGCGCACGACCTCGACTTCGTCGTAAAGTCCGCGCACGGGAAACATCACCGTTTCGAGGTCGTGATAACCGTCCGCACGGCGGCGCAGGATATCCAGCCCCAGATTTATTTTGCAGTTTGCCCGTAAGATCATACGGCAAAGATATAAAATTTGTACTTTTGCAGTATGAAATTCCGCACCGAAATCGAAATTGCGCCCCTTGGAACGAAGATCGGCTACGAGAACCGCATACTGGCCCTCGGCTCCTGTTTCGCGGAACACATCGCCGGGCGGCTGGCACAGGCAAAATTCCGCGTCACGGCCAATCCTTCGGGCATTCTGTTCAACCCGCTCTCCATCGCCGCCGCGCTGCGCAGCTACGCAGGGGAGAAGCCCGTACGACATTCGGAATTGGGATTCGACGGCGAATTGTGGTTCCATTACGGGTTCCACGGCTCTTTTTCCGCCCCGGAAGCGGACCAAGCCCTCGCGGCGATGAACGCCGCCCGGAAGAGCGGAGCCGAAGCGCTGCGCGCGGCCGACCGGATCGTGCTGACCTTCGGCACGGCGTGGGTCTACGAACACGACGGCGCGGTGGTCGCCAACTGCCACCGCCGGCCCGCCGCGGAGTTCACGCGGCGCAGGCTGGGCGTGGACGAGATCGTCACCGCTTTCGCAGACCTCATGGCAGGTCCGCTCGGCGGCAGGGAGGTGATCCTTACGGTCAGCCCCGTGCGGCATCTCGGCGACTCACTGGCGGGCAACGCCGTGAGCAAAGCCGCACTCCGTCTGGCCGCCGAAGAGCTGGCGGAGCGTTTTCCCGACGTTCACTATTTCCCCGCATACGAAATCCTCAACGACGACCTGCGCGACTACCGGTTCTACGCCGACGATCTGGTGCATCCGTCTCCGCAGGCCGTGGAATACGTCTGGGAGAAGTTCTCGGCGACGGTTCTCTCGGAGCAGGCCCGGCGTCTGCTGCCCGACGTCCGCCATATCGTCGTGGCCGCGGCGCACCGGCCCCGCAACCCGCAGAGCGCAACCTACCGCGAGTTCTGCCGCCGCAGGCTCGAAGAGATCGCGGCGCTGCCGCAGATCGATTTTCGGACCGAAGCGGAATATTTCCGCCGATGTATCGAAATAAATTCGTAAATTTGCGGCCTATCATTCGCACACCATGAAGCACAAAATCATTTTACTCGCCATAGCCGCCTTCGCGGCCCTCGAAGTCTCGGCCGCACGGCCCCGGCTGGTCGTTAATATCGTCGTCGGCTCGATGCGCGCCGAGGATCTCTCGCGTTACGCCGACAATTACGGCGAAGGAGGACTCCGGCGCCTGATCGACGGCGGCACGGTCTTCGCCGACAGCCGTTACGACTACCAGCAGACCACCACGCCCGTGTCGCTGGCCACGTTATCGACGGGCGCGATGCCCTCGACGCACGGGGTCATCGGCTCGCGCTGGCGCGACTACGTCGCCAACGAGGCCGTGGAACTGATCGCCGGACGCAACGGCGCAGGCCCCTACAACCTGATCGCCCCGACGCTCTCCGAAGCGCTCCTGCAGCACGAACCCGGCAGCAAGGCCGTCACCGTGGCGGCCGAAGCCACGTCGGCGATCGTCTTGGGCGGACGCGGCGGCGAGGTCTTCTGGCTCGACTCGGCGCGCTGCGGCTGGACCACCTCGCCCTACTACGCCGCCGACGTTCCCGAATGGGTGGCGCGCAGCAACCGCGAACGCTACAACCTCTCGTACATCGCCCCCGAATGGCGGACGCTCTACGAAAAGGGCCGCTACGTCAACTCCCGCAACTGGGACGTAATCCTCACGGGCAAGAACAAAAAGGAGAAGGACGAGACGGGCAGCGGCCGCCTGAAGCTCACCACCGATTTCGACCGGATGCTCTACACCCCGGCGGGCAACACCGCCGTATTCGGCTTCGCCAAGCAGGCCATCGCCCAGTTCAAGCTCGGCACCGACGGCACGCCCGACCTGCTGAACATCTGTCTCGATTCGTCGCGCCGCATCAGCGAAGCCTACGGTCCCGAATCGGTCGAGGCGGAGGACATGTATTACCGGCTCGACCGCGATCTGGCCGACTTTTTGACGTTCGTATTCGCGCAGGTCAAGAACGGCGAAGTGCTCGTCGTATTCACGTCGGACCACGGAACCAGCCCCTCGTACGACGCGGGCCGCGAAGAGGCCGACCGGTTCAACGCCCGGCAGTTCGAGGTGATCGTAAACGGGTTCCTGAACGTCCGCTACGGCATGGGCAACTGGGTGCTGGAGTACGAAGACAAATGCCTCTACCTGAACCACAACCTCATCTACGAGCGGGGACTCAATCTGGCCGACGTGCAGAACGAGGTGGCGATCTTCGCCATGCAGTTCCGCGGCGTCTCGCACGCCCTCTCGGCCACGGCCATGCGCACGAGCTACTTCGGCAGCGGCTACGCCCGCAAGATGCAGAACAGCTTCTATCCCCGGCGTTCGGGCGACGTGATCATGAACCTGATGCCCGGCTGGATCGAGGAGAACGACCGCTGCGCATCGTCGTCGGGTTCGATGTACGGCTACGACACGCAGGTGCCGCTGGTATTTTACGGCTTCGGAGCCGGTCCCCTGCGCGTGAAGCGCCGCGTGGACATGACGGCCGTGGCGCCGACCGTGGCGCGGGTGCTGGAGATCACCGAACCTGCGGCGTCGGAGGGCGAAGTGCTCCCGGAAATCATCGATTTTTAAGGATTAAAAAATATACGGACATGGATAAGATACAGGAGGAGATCATCGAGGAGTTCTCGGTATTCGACGACTGGCTCGACAAATACGACTACCTCATCGGTCTGAGCGATTCGTTGCCGGCCATCCCCGCCGAGCACCGCACCGTGCAGTACCTGATCGAGGGATGCCAGTCGCGCGTGTGGGTGGACGCCCGCATGGAGCAGGGCCGGGTCTATTACGCCGCAGACAGCGACGCCATAATCACCAAGGGCATCATCGCCCTGCTGATCCGCGTGCTGAACGGTCGCACGCCGCAGGAGATTCTCGACACGGAGCTCTATTTCATCGACGCCATCGGCCTGAGCGCAAACCTCTCGCCCACGCGGTCGAACGGCTTGTTGTCAATGGTCAAGCAGATGCGGCTCTATGCGCTGGCCTTCGCGAGCAAGGACGGTGCGAACGAAAAATAAAAAATCGGAAACCAACGTTTCTTTCGGCAGAAGAGGCGTCCGGCCCTGCGAATCGGCCGGAACCGGAAAGCCGGAAGGGAGAGTTTCCGGCGGTTTTTAGTTTTCAACGCTTAATTTCAATGTCACGATGACACCCAAAGAGATACTGAAGGTCGAGAAGGAGATCGTCCTTACGCTCAAGAACATATACGATCCCGAAATCCCGGTAAACATCTACGATCTGGGACTGATCTACGAGATCGACTACACGCCCGACGGCGTCGCCAACATCCGCATGACGCTCACCGCGCCCAACTGCCCGATGGCCGACATGCTCGTCGAAGACGTAAACCAGCAGGTAGCCAAGGTCAAAGGCGTGAAGTCGGTGAACGTGATTCTCACGTTCGATCCCGTATGGGACAAAAGCATGATGTCGGAAGAGGCACTGCTGGAGCTCAATCTGTTTTAGCATGACGGCGGAGCGGGAACAGCGCGCGATGAACCGGCTTCGGGCCGGAGCCGGGGCTTACGCCTGCGGCGGATTCCTCGCGGGACAGTCAGCCTTGCAGCGCAGCGAGATATGCACGTCGCTGCTCTTCGACCGGCTCGAACGCAAAATGCGCATGGTGGAGGCGCTGCGGCACGAAGCGGCGGAGAACTGGAACCAGACCTTCTACCTGCTCTACTTCCGCACGCTGGGCGACCGTCAGAATCAGGAAGCCTACCTCACGCTGGCGCGGCGCGTATCCTACAAAACCGTTCTGCGCGAACGGCTGGCGCCGCATGCCGTCGAATCGCTGCTTTTCGGAGCGTCGGGACTGCTGGCGCTCTATCCGCACGACACCTACACGCTCAACCTCGCCCGCAATTTCGAATATCTGGCGGCCAAATACGACATCGAACCGATGCAGGCCGGAGCTTGGCAGCTGGGCGACATACGCCCGGCCAACCACCCCGTACTGCGGCTGGCGCAAGCCGCGGAATTCTTCGCTCAGGACGAGTTCGTCATGGAGCGCGCCATGGCCTGCCGCACGGAAGAGGAGATCCGGCGGCTCTTCTGCGTCGAGGCCTCGGATTACTGGCGGACGCACCATATTCCGGGAATCGCAGGCGACGACAGGCCCAAGCGTCTGGGGACTTTCAAGGCCAACATCATCGGCATCAACCTCGTCTCGGTGCTGCAATTCGCCTACGGCAGCTACACCGGACGCGAAGCCCTGCGCGACAGCGCCCTGACGCTGCTCGAACGCCTGCCCGCGGAGGACAACCGTTACATGCGCGGCTGGCACGACGCGGGGCTGACGCCCCGCAGCGCCTTCGAGTCGCAGGCCCTGTTGCAGCTGGCGACGGAATACTGCGCCGCCAAACGGTGCGCGGAGTGCCCCGTCGGGCGGCGCATCCTGAACAATCTGAAAATCGGAAACAACTAACTCTACCACCATGCAAAAACAAACACCACTGATCAGCGTCATCATGCCGCTCTACAATGCGGAGCGATTCGTCGGCGAAAGCATCGAGAACGTCCTCCGGCAAACGGTCGGCGACTTCGAACTGATCGTCATCGACGACGCATCGACCGACGCTTCGGCCGAGATCGCACGCGCCTACGCCGCAAAGGACAACCGCATCGTACTGATGCACAACGAACTCAATTCGGGAGCCGCACGCACCCGCAATCGGGCGCTGGACGCCGCCCGCGGAAAATTCATCACCTTCATGGATGCGGACGACCTCTGCTCTCCGGAACGCTTCGCCAAACAGCTCGCCTTCTTCGAACGACACCCGCAAACCGACATCTGCGGCAGTTACTACACGATGTTCGGCACAAGGGGGGGGGAAAATGACGAACTGAAAATCCAAGTGCCGCTCACCCACGAGGAAATCCAGTACCAACTGTTTTTCGGGTGCCCGTTCGGCATGTCGTCCGTCATGCTGCGCAGCGAACCTTTCAAACGGACCGGCATACGCTTCCGGGAGTGTATGGCCGAAGACTATCAGCTATGGGTCGATCTTTCGGAACACCTCCGCATGGCCAACATTCCGGAGTACCTGACCTTCTACCGCCGATGGGAAGACCAAATCTCGACACGCCAACTGGACCGCCAGACCCTCAGCGCCCAGCTTACCCAGCAGGAACAACTCGCGCGCAAACTGGGCGTCCGGCTCTCGGATGACGAAGCCCGCATCTTCACCCGTTTCTCCCTGCGGACCGGGGAGGTAAAGAAAAGGGAACTCGCCTCGTACCGCCGCATTCTCACACGTCTCTACAAGGCCGGCATCCGGCATTCACACGATCCCAAGCTGCTCAAACGGCAGCTTATGCGCCGGTACAAAATGGCCTGCGGACTCTTCTATCCGTCGTGGAGAGTCTGGATTCACAAGCGTCTGTTCCTCGTCCGACTTCTCGCGTCATGAAAAAAATCAGCATCATAATTCCGCTGTACAACCTCGAAGGGCTGATCGGCAAGTGTATCGCTTCGGCCCTCGATCAGGACCTGCCGCCCGAAGAGTACGAAGTGATCGTGGTGGACGACGGATCGACCGACGGTTCGTTGGCCGCAGCGCAGCGGGCGGCCTGCGGGCATGCGAACGTCCAAGTGCACGCCAAACCCAACGAAGGCGTAAGCATGGCCCGGAATTACGGCACGGAGCGCGCCGCGGGCAGATATGTCATGTACGTGGATGCAGACGACTACCTTTCGCCCGGCGTTCTCGGACGGCTGACGCAGATCATGGACCGGGAGCGGCTCGACATGCTCTGTTTCGACATGGCGGGCGTCGACGAACACGGCGGCGACCTTCCGCTCTGGAGCGACGGGCTTTTCGCACGCGGCGGCGGGGAGGTGCAGAGCGGACGCGATTTCCTGCGTCGGGACTGCTTCCTGCCCATGGCCTGCGCCTACGTCTACGACCGGACGATGCTCGAACGGCATGGACTCGGCATGCTCCCGATGCGGCACGAGGACGAAGAGTTCACCCCGCGCGCCATTTACTTCGCAAAACGGATCCGATATGTCCCGATCCGGGTGTACAACTACCTGCAGCACAACGGATCGTTCATGGGAAGCTACGATCCGAAGCGCCGCTCGGACTTTGTCCGGGCGATGAAAAGCCTGACCGACTTCGCGGCCCGTATCGAAGAAAGCGATCCGGAAGGCGCACGCCTGATGCGGCTGCACGTGGGCAAAACGATGTTTTTCGCCTGCAAACAGACGATACTCGGCAGACAGGGCAACGCCCGCGAAATGCTGCGCGACGCCCGGCAGCGGGGAGTCATGCCGCTCGCATTCCGCAAATACAACTTCCGCCATTTCCTGATAAACCGCACCCCCGCGCTTTTCGTCCTCTATTACCGGCTCCACAAAAGACGGTGACCCGTCGGCCGGAATGCGGCTCCGAATCGCGGAAACCCCGCATTGGGTCCCTTTATAGGGACCTATTTTTTTGTGCATTCGGGAAAAATAAGTATCTTTGTAGGATTTACAACCACAACCCCGAAATATCAGAAAACGAATATGGATATAGCTGCCAGTTTAATCAAACTCATCTTCGGCTCCAAAGCCGACAAGGACCGCAAGCAGATCGAGCCTTATCTCGAAAAGATCAAAGCCGTCTACCCTGCCATAGAAGCCCTTTCCAACGACGAACTGCGCGCCCGAAGCGAAGCGCTGAAGAAGCAGATCGCCGATTTCATCGCAGCCGACGAAGCCCGCATCGTGGAGCTGAAAGCCAAGCTGGAGTTGGCCGAGACATCGCTCGAAGAGAAGGAGAAGGTCTCGAAGGAGATCGACGAGACGACCAAACGCATCGACGAAAAGATCGAGGAGAAACTCGACGAAATACTGCCCGAAGCGTTCGCCATCATGAAGGACACCGCGCGCCGCTTCGCCCAGAACGAGACGGTAGTGGTCACGGCCAACGATTTCGACCGCGATCTGGCCGCCGTCAAGGATTTCGTAACCATCGAGGGCGACAAGGCCGTATACGCCAATCACTGGATGGCCGGCGGCAACGACCTCAAGTGGGACATGATCCACTACGACGTACAGCTGTTCGGCGGCGTTGTGCTCCACAAAGGCAAGATCGCCGAGATGGCGACGGGCGAAGGAAAGACCCTCGTGGCGACGCTCCCCGTATTCCTCAACGCCCTCGCAAAAAAGGGCGTGCACCTCGTGACGGTCAATAACTATCTGGCCAAGCGCGACTCGGAGTGGATGGGGCCGATGTACCAGTTCCACGGGCTGTCGGTGGCCTGCATCGACGACACGCAGCCCAACTCCGACGCCCGGCGCAAGGCATACATGGCCGACATCACTTTCGGCACGAACAACGAATACGGCTTCGACTACCTGCGCGACAACATGGCTTCGTCGCCCGCCGACCTCGTACAGCGCAAGCACCACTTCGCCATCGTCGACGAGGTGGACTCCGTATTGATCGACGACGCACGTACGCCGCTTATCATTTCGGGTCCCGTGCCCAAAGGCGACGACCAGATGTTCGAGCAGTACCGCCCGGCCATCGACCACCTCTACAACCTGCAGAAGAACCTCGTGACGGGGCTGCTGGCGGAAGCCCGCCAGCTCATCGCCGAGGGCAAGAACGACGAAGGCGGCGTGAAACTCTACCGTGCGCACAAAGGTCTGCCCAAATACAAGCCGCTGATCAAATACCTCTCGGAAACGGGCGTCAAGGCGCTGATGCAGAAGACCGAAAACACTTACATGCAGGACAACAACCGCCGCATGCCCGAAATCACCGACGACCTGTTCTTCGTCATCGACGAGAAACTCAACTCGGTGGAACTGACGGACAAAGGCCATGAAGTGCTGTCGAAATACTTCAACGAGGACGGATTTTTCGTGATGCCCGACATCGGTGCGGAAGTGGCCGAGCTGGAAAAGAGCGATCTCTCGGCCGAGGAACGCGCCCGCAAACGCGACGAGGTGATCAACGACTACTCGATCAAGTCGGAGCGCGTGCACACGGTGCATCAGCTGCTCAAGGCCTACGCCATGTTCGAGAAGGATGTCGAATACGTGGTGATGGACAACAAGGTGAAGATCGTCGACGAGCAGACGGGCCGTATTCTCGACGGACGCCGCTATTCGGACGGACTGCATCAGGCGATCGAAGCCAAGGAGCACGTCAAGGTCGAAGCCGCGACGCAGACATTCGCGACGATCACCCTTCAGAACTACTTCCGCATGTACCACAAGCTGGCCGGTATGACCGGTACGGCCGAAACCGAGGCTTCGGAGTTCTGGAGCATCTACAAACTCGACGTCGTGGTGATTCCGACCAACCGTCCCGTGGTCCGCGACGACCGTCAGGACCTGATCTACAAGACCAAGCGCGAGAAATACAACGCCGTGATCGAAGAGATCGTGAAGCTGGTCGAAGCGGGCCGTCCGGTGCTGGTGGGTACCACGTCGGTCGAGATCTCGGAGTTGCTGAGCCGCATGCTCAAGCTCCGCAACATCAAGCATAACGTTCTGAATGCCAAGCAGCACCAGCTGGAGGCCCAAGTCGTGGCCGAGGCCGGACGTTCGGGACAGGTGACCATTGCGACCAACATGGCCGGCCGCGGTACCGACATCAAGCTCACGCCCGAAGTCAAGCAGGCCGGAGGTCTGGCGATCATCGGCACCGAACGCCACGAAAGCCGCCGTGTGGACCGCCAGCTGCGCGGACGCGCCGGACGTCAGGGCGACCCCGGATCGTCGCAGTTCTTCGTATCGCTCGAAGACGACCTGATGCGTCTGTTCGGTTCGGGCCGCATCGCCTCGATGATGGACCGCATGGGACTCAAGGAGGGCGAGGTGATTCAGGCCGGCATGATGACGCGCGCCATCGAGCGTGCGCAGAAGAAGGTCGAGGAGAACAACTTCGGCATCCGTAAGCGTCTGCTGGAATACGACGATGTGATGAACTCGCAGCGCGAGGTGATCTACACCCGCCGCCGTCACGCACTCTACGGCGAGCGCATCGAGATCGACCTCAACAACATCATGTACGACTACGCCGACAATTTCGTGGAGACCAACCGCGGCATCGAGTTCGAGGATTTCCGCTTCGAGCTGATCCGCGAAGTGGCCGTAGAACCGTCGTTCGGCGAAGAGACCTACGGCTCGGCGAAGCCCGCCGAACTGGTGGAACTGATCGTCAAAGACCTCAAGGAGACCTATGCACGCCGTGCCAAGGCCGTGGCCGACACGGTACGCCCCGTCATGGAGCGCATCTACGAGGACAAGAAGGATCAGCTGGATTCGAACATCTACTTCCCGATTACGGACGGCCATCTGGGCTACAACGTCCCGGTGAACCTGCTGAAATGCAAGAACACGGACGGCGCGGAGATCTACAAGATATTCTCGAAAGTGGTGATGTTCACCACCATCGACGACGCATGGCGCGAGCACCTGCGCGAAATGGACGACCTGCGCCAGAGCGTGCAGAACGCCACCTACGAGCAGAAAGACCCGCTGCTGATCTACAAGTTCGAATCGTTCGGACTCTTCTCGAAGATGATCGTCAAGGTCAACCGCGACGTGCTGTCGATCCTCAACAAGGCCTACATTCCGGTGCGGGACCAGAACGCCGAAGCCGTACAGCGCCAGCGTCAGGAGCGCGCCAAGGTGGACGTGAACAAACTGCAGGCTTCGCGCATGCAGGCGGCGGCACAGGCCGGGCAGCAGGACAAACAGAAACCGATGCCGATGCACGTCGAGAAGAAAGTGGGCCGCAACGATCCCTGCCCCTGCGGAAGCGGCAAGAAATACAAACAGTGCCACGGCAAAGGAATGTAAACCGGAAATGGGCTACAACGAAGAAAAACAACGTCAGCTGGATATCCGCTACCTGCGCATGGCGCGCATCTGGGCGGAGAATTCGTACTGCGTGCGCCGCAAGGTCGGAGCGCTGATCGTCAAGGACAAGATGATCATATCCGACGGTTACAACGGCACGCCTTCGGGGTTCGAGAACATCTGCGAGGATGAAAACGGCCACACCAAGCCCTATGTCCTCCACGCCGAAGCCAACGCCATCACCAAGGTCGCCAAAAGCGCCAACAACTGCGACGGCTCGACGCTCTACATCACCGCCGCCCCCTGCATCGAATGTTCGAAGCTGATCATTCAGGCTGGTATCAAACGGGTGGTGTACTGCGAGGAATACCGCTCGGAAGAGGGGCTGAATCTGCTGCGCAAAGTAGGCATCGAATGCGTCCAGCACGCAATGGAAGATTGCTGACCGGAACGGCGATGCACCGTGAAGGGGCTTGCGATATGATTTCGTCTCCGGCTCTTTCCGACCGACGGCAGCTTGTGCAGACCAAAAAACAATCCGGATAAGGAGCCGCGTGCGGCTCCTTATTTCACAGACGCACAAAGCGTCCCCGGCAAAAGGCGGATTTGCATTTCCCGGAAAGAATCATTACTTTTAAGGTATAAACCACTAAAACCGCATCGGTATGAAACGCATCGTCATCGTCGGAGCGACATCGGGCATCGGACTCGAAGTCGCAAAACTCTGTATTCAGGCGGGTTGGCAGATCGGGGCCGCAGGCCGGCGCGAGGAGGCGCTCGAAAAGCTCCGCACCCAAGCTCCGGACCTGATCGTGACCGAATCGCTGGATATCACGCGCGACGATGCGCCCGAACATCTGTCACGCCTGATCGACAAGCTGGGCGGAATGGACATTTACCTGCACTGTTCGGGCATCGGGAAACGCAACACCGAGCTGCATCCCGACATCGAGATCGACACCCTGCGCACCAACGGCGAAGGATTCGTGCGCATGGTGACGGCGGCTTTCGGCTATTTCCGCGCTCACGGAGGCGGGCATTTGGCCGTCATCAGTTCGATCGCAGGCACCAAAGGACTCGGCAGCGCACCGGCCTACTCGGCGACCAAACGCATGCAGAACACCTACATCGACGCACTGTCGCAGTTGGCGCATATGGAGAGACTGAATATCCGCTTTACGGACATACGACCGGGGTTCGTGGCCACGCCCCTGCTGGCCGGCGACGGGCATTATCCGATGCTGATGCAGGTCGGGAAAGTCGCCGCACGGATTATGAAGGTCCTGAAGCGGCAGCGCCGCCGCGTGGTGATCGATCGCCGCTATGCGGTCATGGTATTCTTCTGGAAGATGATTCCCGAATGGCTTTGGGAGCGGCTCAACATCCGCAAGAACGACTGACGGCAAAACACCCGTAATAAGATACCCTTAATGAAGGGTTCGCGGCTACACCCCTGCGGACCGACGGCAGACCGTATCCGATACAGATGCGGCTCGAAAAGGTGCCGCCAGAAACTCTCAACGAGGCCGACACATAAAAACGAAACGGAGGTGCGGCTGAACGGCAACAGCAAGAAAAGCCCCCTATCTCCCGAATTATCGGTGCATCCGGTCCGTAAATCCGGTTCTTCACCGAGGTCGGATTCCACACAAACAGATTCCACACAAAAGTCGGCCTCCGGCCCAAACGGGTCCGGCGGTCAAGACGATGCAGATAAAACGAACCCCCGGTCTCTGCGGAGCCGGGAGGTCTTGTTTTCATATTTCAAAAACGGCAGGTCATCCGGATCAGAATGACAGGGCGTCCGGATCAGAACGGCAGGTCGTCCGGATCGTCGGCGGGAATCGACGGCGCGGGGGCGGGCTTCGGAGCCGCAGGCTGCTGATAGCCGCCTGCAGACTGTCCGGCAGAGGACTGCTGCGAACCGTAACCCTGCTGCGATCCATAGCCCTGCTGTCCGTCGGACGACGGGTTGTCGCTGCGGCGGCCCAGCAGATTCATCACATCGGCCAGAATCTCGGTCGTATAGCGTTTGTTATTGTCCTTGTCCATCCATTCACGGGTACGCAGACGCCCCTCGACGTAAATCTGCGTGCCTTTGCGGACATACTTGTCCACCACGTCGGCCAGACCGCGCCAAAGCGTGATCGTATGCCATTCGGTATGCTCCTTGGCCTCGTTGGCCTGCCGGTCGAACAACCGTTCGGTCGTAGCCAGACGGATACGTGCGACCTTCACGCCGCCTTCGGTGGTCCGGATTTCGGGGTCGATACCGACGTTGCCGATCAAAATTACCTTATTTACCATAATCTATAACATTAAAATTATCAATAAACACACGACGGACCGGGAGAAATCCACATCCGGCACTTCTGCGGAGCGGCCCGGCGCCAAAGCCGGGATACAGCGGTGAAGATCCAAGTCCCTCCCCGACGACTCCGCAGCGAACGTCCGTGACAAAAATCCGGAAGGCCAGTCCGTCCAACGCCGCAACACAACCGGCACGGCCCGAAACGACATTCCTTCTAAAGCGCTTTTATCATACGCTTGAAGAGCACCTCCATCTTGATTCCGGCCTTTTTGCCCTGACGCTGCACGTCTTCGTGGTCGCCCACTTCGTCCGAGAGTCCGCAGTTGGTGATGACCGAAACGCCGAAGACCGGGATCGACATATGGCGCGCCACGATCACCTCCGGCACGGTGGACATGCCGGCCGCATCGCCGCCGATATTCTTGAAATAGCGGTATTCGGCCTGCGTCTCGAACGTCGGCCCCGTGCCGCCCACATACACGCCGTACTGGAGCTTGATATTCTCCTCCTCGGCGATGGCGGTCGCCTTGGCGATCAGCTCCTTGTCGTAGCAGTTGTGCATATCCGGAAAGCGGGGACCGAGTTCGGCGATGTTGGGGCCGATCAGCGGATTGGGCATCAGGTTGATATGGTCGGTGATGACCATCAGGTCGCCGACGCGGAACGAGGTGTTGATGCCGCCCGAAGCGTTCGATACAAAGAGGTATTTGATGCCGAGCTGCCGCATGACGCGCACCGGGAACGTCACCTGCTGCATGCCGTAGCCTTCGTAATAGTGGAAACGGCCCTGCATGGCCACGACCCTGCGGCCCTCGACCATGCCGAAAATCATACGGCCTTTGTGTCCTTCGACCGTGGAGACGGGGAATCCCGGAATATCCTTGTATTCGATGGCGAAGCGCGTCTCGATCTTATCGGCGAAGCCGCCCAAACCGGTGCCGAGGATGACGCCCACTTCGGGAGCGAAAGAGTCGGTGGCGGCGTCGATGAAAGCCGCCGTTTTTTTAATTTCCTCTAACATCTTCTTCTAGTTTTTGCAGAAAATCCGTAGCCGAATCCTCTATGAATGAAATATTTATCGGTAAATAGTATATGCTGCGCCGGATCTCTTCGGGGATCTTGGCGCGGTTGGTCAGTTTCACGGCGTCCTTTTCGGTCGTCACGATGACCGCACCGGGCCAGCGGGCCAGCAGTTCCCGCAGCCGGTTCAGGTCGCGGACCTTGTAAACATGGTGGTCCTCCAGCGTCATCTCCTGCACGACCTCGTAGCGTTCGCGCAGCGTCGCAAGGAACGGCTTGGGATTGCCGATGCCCGAAAGCGCAATGACCTGCCGCCCGTGCAGAAGCGGTTCGTCAGGAGCCGCATCGGGATAGAGCGGCTGGGGCATGAAGCTCTCGAAACGGGTGAAATACACCCGCTGGTAGGCGACCTGAATCAGCACCTTGCGCATGATGCGCCGGTCGATGGGGGCCATCTTCTCTGGGCACTTCGTGACCACGAAATAGTGGGCGCGGTGCAGCTCTTCGGGCAGGTCGCGCAGCGTTCCGAGCGGCAGCATCCTGTCATGCTGAATGGGGCGCGTCGCGTCGATCATCACGATATTGATCTTCGGCTCCACATAACGGTGCTGGAAGCCGTCGTCCATGATGATGAGGTCCACTTCGGGGTGTTCGGCCCGGATGCGGCGGATGCCCTCGGCGCGTTTCTCGCACACGACGACCACCGTGCCGGGAAATTTGAGTTTGATCTGAAGCGGTTCGTCGCCCACGTCGCGGTAGTGGGAATCGGTCTTCACCTCCCGGTAGCCTTTGGTGCGGCGACCGTAGCCGCGCGACAGCAGGGCCACGTTGTGCATCTGCGACATGTAGGCGATCACCATTTCGGCCATCGGGGTCTTGCCCGTACCGCCGACGGTGATGTTGCCGATGCAGACGACCGGGATGTCGAACTTCTCGCTTTTGAGCACTCCCCAGTCGAACAAGCGGTGACGGAAAGTCACCCCCGCTTTATATAAGAGAGCTGCAGGTGCAAGCAGGCATTTCAACATCTTCGGTCTGTTTATCTACACAATTTTTCAAAGGTAGAAATAAATCTTCGGAACGCAAAACAAAAAAAAGCAAATCTCAGGCCTCACTGACAAACGAATAATAAAATTGGCGGAAGAGTCGTTTTTTTATATCTTTGTTTCGATTATGAAAAGTCTCAGATTACCCATATGCGCCCTGCTGCTGGTTGCGGCGGGGGCGTGCAGCAGAACGCAGCAGCAGGAAACGGCCGGGGAGGAAGCCGCCGAGCAGCACAACATCGTATACGGCATCAACGCCGACAATTACCGCACCGAGACCGGCGAGGTGGGAAGCGGCGAAACGCTGGGCAAAATCCTGAACGGATTCGGCGTTTCGGCGCTGACGATCGACCGGCTCGACAAGGCTTCGAAGGATATTTTCCCGCTGCGCAACATCCGCGCGGGACACAAGTACACGGCCTTCATCCACGAGGATTCGCTCTATGCCCCGCACTTGGATTATCTGGTTTACGAACGCAACGTCGCCGAATACGTGGTCTTCGGATTCCACGACGACTCGGTGAGCGTCCGCACGGGCGAAAAACAGTTTACCGTGCGCCGCACCAAGAAGAGCGCCACGATCAATTCGTCGCTCTGGGGCGCTATCATGGAGCAGGAGCTGCCCTATGCGCTGGCCGCCGAAATGGAGGACATTTACCAGTGGACGGTGGACTTCTTCGGCATCCAGAAAGGCGACAACTTCACGGTCATCTACGACGAGCGGTTCATCGACGACAGCGTCTCGGTCGGCATCGGCCGCATCTGGGGCGCGAAATTCTGTCAGGGCGGCAAGGAGTACTACGCCATTCCGTTCCGGCAGGGCGGCAAAATCCGCTACTGGGAGTATGACGGCGCGAGCCTGCGCAAGCAGATGCTCAAGGCGCCGCTGAAATATTCGCGCATCAGCTCGAAATTCACCTACGCCCGCAAACATCCGATCTACAAGGTGTACCGCCCGCATACGGGCGTCGATTACGCCGCACCGAAAGGCACGCCCGTGCATGCCGTCGCCGACGGCGTGGTCACCTTCAAAGGCTGGGGCGGCGGAGGCGGCAACACGCTCAAGATCAAGCATGCGGGCAACCTGATGACGGGTTACCTGCACCTGAGCGGCTATGCCAAAGGCATTTCGAAGGGTTCGCGCGTATCGCAGGGCCAGCTGATCGGCTATGTCGGTTCGACGGGCGCTTCGACGGGACCGCATCTCGACTACCGCATCTGGAAAAACGGCACGCCGATCGACCCGCTGAAAGTTCCGCAGGAACCCGCCGAGCCGATCGCAAAAGAGAACCGGGCGACGTTCGAATTCGTACGCGACCGCATCGCGGCCGAGCTGAACGGCGAGGTGAAGGACGAAGAGCGCATCACGCAGCTGGATTCGCTCGTAATTCCGCAGGCTCCGGCGGCTTCCGCCCCGGCAGGCGAAACCACGGCAGCGAAATAACGCATATGGCGGCAGCGGAAACGGACGGGAAAAAGATGCAGCCGGCGGTCGCAACAAAAGCGGCGGAGAGGCGGGACACGGAAAAACCGGGGACGGAACACAAGGTTCCGGAAACGAAAACGGAAGAAGCCCCGGCTGAGAAAGGGAGCGTCCCGGCTGCGGAAAGGAACACCCCGGTTGCGGAAACACCCGGAAGCGCGGAATCCGGGACGGCAAAAACAAGCGGCTGCGGCGAAGCAATAAACGAACGTTTCGTGCGTTTTCTCCGGCGGCACCATGTACTGACGCTGGCCACCGTCGCGGAAGGGGTCCCCTACTGCTCGAATGCGTTCTACTGTTACGACAAGGAGCGAAACCTGCTCGTATTCACATCGGACCCCGCAACGCGCCATGCGCAGGAAATGGAGCGCAATCCGCGTATCGCGGCATCGGTGGTCCTCGAAACGAAAATCGTGGGCCGGGTGCAGGGATTGCAGCTGTGCGGCACGGCAGCGCGGGCCGACGAAACGGCCAGACGGGCATACCTCAAACGGTTTCCCTACGCGGCGCTGGCCGAGCTGACGCTCTGGGCGATAAGGCCCGATTATATGAAACTGACCGACAATACGCTCGGTTTTGGAAAGAAACTGATATGGAACGACAAACTGGAGTCATCATCGTAGCGGGCGGCGGCGGAAGCCGCATGGGAGGGGCGCGTCCCAAGCAGTTCATGCTGCTGGAGGGCATGCCCATACTGGCGCGCACGATCAACAACTTCGCCGCGGCGCTTCCCGGAGCGGAAATCGTCGTCGTACTGCCCGCCGAACACACCGGCTTCTGGTACAATCTGTCGGCGCGTTTCGAAGTGGCGCCGCACACGGTCGCCGAAGGGGGACGGGAGCGGTTCCACTCGGTGAAAAACGGATTGGCGGCCCTGAAACGCGATCCGGAGCTGATCGCCGTGCAGGACGGCGTGCGGCCGCTGGGGTCGCAGGAGCTGATCCGGCGCACGGTCGCGGCCGCCGCGGAACACGGCACGGCGATTCCGGTCGTCGAGCCTGTGGATTCGTTCCGCGAAACGGACGGCGCGGCTTCGCAGATCATCGACCGCCGCCGCCTGCGCATCGTCCAGACGCCGCAGGTATTCCGCGCCGAGCTGCTGCGCCGCGCCTACGAAACGGAATACCGGCCCGAATTCACCGACGACGCTTCGGTAGTCGAACTGTCCGGGGAAGCTGTATTTCTCTGCGAAGGCGAACGGGCGAACCTGAAGATCACGACTCCCGAAGATACGGTCATCGCCGAAGCATTGCTGGCTGACCGCGAAGAAACGCACGAAACGGATGGAGAAAATATATAAATACCGCTTCAGCCGCCGCACGATCTACTGGACGCTGATCTATCTGGTGGTCTTCGGACTGCTGGGCGGCCTGCTGTACCACCTCTACGAGGGAGGTTATCTCTCGGCCTGGTTCACGTCGTTCATCGTGGCGCTCATCGCCCTGATGTCGCTGTCGATTCCCCGCTACATCATGGTTACGGACGAAAAGGTCGAGGTGCGCTGTCTGCTGGACATCACCGAGATAAAGCGCGGGGAGATCGCCTCGGTACGCCGCGTCGATCCCAAGCGGATGAAATGGTTCTTTCCGCTCTTCGGCGGCTGCGGATTCTTCGGTTACTACGGCCATTTTCTGGACCTGCGCCGGTTCGAACGCGTACGTCTGTACGCTTCGGAGTGGAAGAACTTCGTGGAGATCACCGACATATACGAGGAGCGGCTCTACGTGTCGTGCTCCGACGCGGATTGTCTGATCGCCGAACTCATGCCGCCGGGCGGCAACCGGCTGACCGAAGAAGCTGCGGAAGAAGAGGAGGAGGAACGGGAGGAGGAACGGGAGGAAGCGCAGACCGCAAAGGAGACGCAGACGACCTGAGAAACGCAGGCGACATAAGACGGCATCCGATTTGCGGAAGCGACGGAATGCCGGACCGGAAAAACGGCCCGAAAAGGAGAGAATACGCAATTAACTGCATTATACCGAAATCAACACATTTTTTATTCACTTAAAAAGACAGAGAAGATGAAAAAGTACCGTTGCATCGTATGCGAATGGATTTACGATCCCGCAGTCGGCGATCCCGACGGAGGCATCGCCCCCGGAACGTCGTTCGAGGATATTCCCGACGATTGGGTCTGCCCCGTCTGCGGCGTAGGCAAAGACCAGTTCGAAGAGGTCGAGGAGTAAATCCTAAAGACCGGAAAAGTGCGAGACGCATCCCACGGGTGCGTCTCGCGGCGTATACGGCGGCATCAAAAAGCGGGAAAGGCTGTTGTGCAGTTTGCGGAAAATTATTATTTTTGTCTGCCGTGCATTTTGCGCGGTACAATCCAAATTTATATAACGATGAAAAAAATCCTATTCCTGATGGCCGTAGCGGCCATGACTTGGGGGGGGGTAACGCCGTAACGGCACAAACCCTCGAACCCGATTTCGAGGGTGAGGTCGTCGGAATATATTCCGACGGATCGTCCGCAAAACTCGAAAAACACAACGTTCAGATGCGAACCGGCGGCGGCGTATACATTGCCGGATTCGCAGCCAGCAAATCCAAGACAAAAATAGTCATCGAAGGCGGCAGGGCCGGAATACGGTTCAAAACCGGAGAGCCGTTCGCCCTCATCGTCCGCGCCAAGGACAACAAAGCCGACCCGATGTCGATCGTGCGCATCTTCCGGATGAAAAGCACAAAGAAGAACCGTTCGGCGGTGATTTCGGCCGTCGGGTCCTTCGCCGTCCAATCCAACACCATGGAATACCTCCCCTTCTCGGCCGAGAAATACGGGGAAAGCTCCTACCGCCTGACGTTCGGGGAGCAGCCCGAAGGCGAATACGGCATCATCGTCTCGAACCCCAACAACGTGGACGAGAAGATGGTGATCGTTTCGACATTCGCCATCGGCGGCAGCGAAGAGGCCCGGAACCGATGATGAAGACACGCTGAAAAACAAAAGATGCGCCCCTCGCAGGGCGCATCTTTTCGTAAAGGAGATTACCGTCAGTTGATATTGGGCAGGAACGAATAATCCTTCGAATAACCGAGCATCTGTTTCACGTAGTCGGCCGGATAGCTGATCTTGACGTCCACGATTTTGCCGTCCTTCTCCACGAGTTTGAATTCGGGATTCACGAAACCGCCGTAAGGCTCGATGCTGAGCGCATAATAGCGGTCGCGCACCTCCTTGTGCAGTTCGGGATCGACCTGTACGGCATACCGCTCGACAAGCGCCCGGCCCGCCTCGTAGTCGCCTTCGGACTTGATGCGCTGTATCTCGCGGAGCATGTCGCCGAACAGTCCGCGCAGCTTCTCGTAGTCATTGACCACGACGTAGGTCTTGCCGTTCTCCCTGACCATCTCGATCACGTTGTCGGCCTTGCCGCGCTCGTAGCACCACTCGCAGATCAGTTTGCGGTTGCGCATGTGCGACTCCTCGACGTTCTTGCCCGGCTCGATGCGCGCCAGCTGGGTCATCATGCCGTTCAGGATATATTTCGCATACCCGGCCTTCGCCACATCGAACGAGGGCACCAGCCCCAGCTCGACCATTTTGGGATCGCCCAGATAGTAGAGACCGAACAGGTCGGCGCGCGTCTCTTCGAGCGTCGAGCTGTAGCTTTTCAGCTCGCCGCCCTTGACGCCCGGAGCCAACTGGCCCGAACCGTGGCCCAGACACTCGTGCAGGTCGGTATGCAGGTCGTCGGCCAGCTTGCCGTACTTGTCCATCACCGCACGGTCGTCGGCACGCAGCACGAACTCCTCGTTGAAGCCGTTGCCATGGGCGGCCATGTCGTAGGCATAGGTGATGTTGTCGATGGTCACCGACTTAGAGCCGTATTCCTTGCGGATCCAGTCGGCGTTGGGCAGGTTGATGCCGATCGGCGTGGCGGGATAGCAGTCGCCGCCGAGCATCGCCACCGTAATGACCTTGGCCGAAACGCCCTTCACCTTCTCCTTGCGATAGCGGGGATCGACGGGCGAATGGTCCTCGAACCACTGCGCGTTCTCCGAAATGACCTCGGTGCGGTGGCAGGCCTCCTTGTCCATGAAATCGACGATGCCTTCCCACGACGCCTTGCGTCCCAGCGGATCGCCGTAATCCTCGATAAAGCCGTTCACGAAATCGACATTCGACACGGTATCCTTCACCCAGCCGATGTTATAGCGGTCGAATTCGCGCAAATCGCCCGTCTTGTAATAGCTGATGAGCGCGGCGATATTGCTCTTCTGCGGCTCGGCCGCCACGGCCTGCGCCTTTTCGAGCCAGTAGACGATCTTCTCGATGGCGGGCGAATACATGCCGCCTATCTTCCAGACGCGCTCCCTGACCACCCCGTCCTCTTTGACCAGCTTGGAATTCAGGCCGTAGGAGATCGGTTCGGGATCGTGGGGGTCCGCCATGTCGGCGTAGAACTTCTCGACTTCGGCCTGCGTCACACCCTCGTAATAGTTGTTCGACGAAGTGGCGATCAGGTCCTCGCCGGCGGTCTGGTTCAGGCGCGTCTTGTAGAGCGAAGCGTCGAAAATGGCTTTGCAGACCTCGCCGCGCAGCGGGTTCAGCTCGCCGAACTTCTCTTCGGGAATGGTCTCGATCACGTCGAGCAGGTAACCTTCGGTGAATTCGGGCACGAACTTGTCGTTCGAATAGTGGTGATGGATGCCGTTGGCGAACCAGACCTTTTTCAGGTATTTCTCCAACGCCTTCCACTCGGCCGTCGTGCGGTCGCCCTCGTAATTCTCATACACCGTTTCGAGCGTGCGGCGCACGGCGAGGTTGTATTTGAAATTCTGGTCGAACAGGATGTCGCGACCGCACTTGGTCGCTTCGGCCAGATAATAGATCAGCTCCTTCTCCTCCAGCGGAAGCTGCTCGAAGCCGGGGACTTCGTAACGGATGACCTTGATGTCGTCGAAACGGTCGACGATCCACGGGGTTTCGCTTCGGGAAGCCCCGCCGCACGAGGTCAGTGCGAGAGCGGTAACAGTCATAGATGCAAACGTCAATAAATTTTTCATATCGTTCGGGTTTGGAATTTCTCGCCAAAAACGGCACGCTCCCGGCAAACGGCCGGAACCGGATTCCGCCGGAAAGCGCCTGCCGTGCAAGGACAGCGCAAGCCGAATGCAGAGCCGCAAACCGGCCCTGCCGGGACACCGTCCGTCCAAGCCGGGGTTTCGCTTCGGCAAAGATAGCAAAAAACGGACAAAACAATACGAAAGATGCGCACATCCCGAAGGACATGCGCACCGTTCATTCAGGCAGCGGGGTTAAAAGTTGTAACCCAGCGAAATGAAGAAGCTGCCGTTCTTTATCTTACCCTCGCCCGAATCCTTGGAGATATTGAGCAGGCCGAGATCGTAGCCGACGCCCGCATAGTAATGCTTCATGACGGTAACCCCTACGCCGAAGCGCAGTCCGAAATCGGAACGCTTGAACACTTGCCCTTCGACGGAGCCGTCCTCGACGGGCACTGAAATCTCCTTGAACAGATCGACTTTCGCGGCGTCGCCCTTGAGCTTGCCGTGGATGCCGAAACCGTAATAGACGCCGGCGGCTGGCTGGATCGAGACGCTTTTAATATTGAAGTGCCAGCTCACCACAGCCGGAACCTGCAGGTATAACATATTGAATTTGGCCTTTCCTTCCACGTCTAAATCCAGATCGCCCGCCGTCACCGACGCCCCGCGTCCGGAGAGGTAAAGTCCCGTTTCGAAATAGAGGGGAAGCACCCGCAGCACGGGCTGCTGATAGGCAAAGCCCACATGATAGGAGGCGCGCGAGTCCAGCGACGCGCTCAGGCCCCCTGCGCTGAGATGGAGATTCGCCACGTTGAGACCGGCACGAACGCCGAACGAGCTTTCGTTCTGTCCGAAAGCGGTCAGACCGGCCGCAAGGGCAAGCAGACACAGTAAGATTTTCTTCATAGTCAATTAAAAATCGTCTCCGGCCCCGGAGAGAGCGGTTATCAGTGTATTGCGGAAACGGAGGCCCCCGGACTCCCGCATCTGCCGATGCGGGCGACGGGCATTCCCGCTTGGGTCTAAATATCTGTAAATATAGTCGCTTTTTGCCATTCCCCGAAATATATTCAACGAATTCCACATCTTTTCGCACGAACGGCTTGTCCGCAGCGCGGCAGCAGCCCGACCGAAAGCGGCAAAACGCCCCGCAGAAGCGTTTCCGGCCGGGGAAAGGCCGCCGCCGGAGTGTCCGGCGCTTTTTTTCCGTTTTTTCTTCGTTATGTTTGCGGGAATTCATACCTTTGCCCCGCAAGTTCGTTTCAGAAGAGATGAAAATATTCACAAGCGTCAAAGAGCTCCGCGCGGAGCTGGAGACTGCGGAGCAGTCCGGAATCGGGTTCGTCCCGACGATGGGCGCCCTGCATGCGGGACACCGCTCGCTGGTCGAGCGCGCCCGCCGGGAGAACGCCACCGTCGTGGTGAGCGTCTTCGTCAATCCCACCCAATTCAACGACAAAAACGACCTGAGACATTATCCCCGCACTCCGGAGGCCGACGCGCGTCTGCTGGAGCGGGCCGGCGCGGATTTCGTGCTGATGCCTTCGGTCGAGGAGATATACCCGGAACCGGACGGCCGTCAGTTCGACTTCGGACAGATCGACAAGGTGATGGAGGGCGCCACACGCCCCGGTCACTTCAACGGCGTGGCGCAGGTCGTCAGCCGGCTGTTCGACATCGTACGCCCGGCGCGCGCCTACTTCGGGGAAAAAGATTTCCAGCAGATCGCCGTCGTCAAGGCGATGGTGGACCAGTTGTCGCTTCCGGTCGAGATCGTCGAATGCGAGATCGTCCGCGGCGAAGACGGGCTGGCCCTCTCGTCGCGCAACGCGCTGCTCGACGCGGAGCACCGCGCCGCAGCCCCGCAGATCTACGCCGCCCTGCGCGCTGCCGCCGAAAAGTCGCAGGAACTGGCGCCCGAAGCGCTGAAGGCGTGGGTCACGGCCGAGGTGGAGCGCAATCCGCTGCTGAAGGTCATCTACTACCAGTCCGTCGATGCGCGGACGATGCAGGAAGTCGCCGCATGGAGCGACGCCGAGCGTATTCAGGGCTGTATCGCCGTGCAGGCGGGAGACATTCGTTTAATCGACAACATCCGTATCCGATAATGAAATTCCAGATTGAAGTCATCAAATCCAAGATCCACCGCGTAACGGTCACGCAGGCCGATCTGCATTATGTGGGCAGCATCACCATCGACGAGGCGCTTTTGGAGGCGGCCAACATCATCGAGGGCGAAAAGGTCCAGATTATGGACATCGACAACGGAGAGCGTTTCGAGACCTACGTCATCAAGGGAGAACGCGGAAGCGGCTGCATCTGCCTCAACGGCGCCGCGGCCCGGAAGGTACAGGTCGGCGACGTCATCATCATCGCATCCTATGCGCTGATGGATTTCGAAGACGCCAAACAGTTCAAGCCGTGGATCGTATTCCCCGACACGGCGACGAACCGGCTCGTGAAATAACGGCTTCACCGTCCTGCAAGGCGGTAAACCGTCATAAGTAAAGTAAAATCTCCCGTTTCAGGGAGATTTTTTGCTATAAATGCTTACCTTTGTTAAATAACGGATATTTTTTCCACTGCTGAATATTATGGACATAGCACTCTCCGTCGCAGCATTTCTGCTCTCGATCGTCGGCATCGTCGGCTGTATCGTCCCCGCCCTGCCCGGCGTAGTACTCAGTTACGCAGGACTTCTCTGCGCCTACTTCACCTCCTATTCGAGCATGTCGCCGGCGGCCATCTGGCTATGGCTGGCCATTACCGTGGCGGTCAGCGTCGCCGACTATTTCCTGCCGGCGTGGATGACCCGCCGCTTCGGAGGCTCCCGTTCGGGCGCCATCGGCGCCACGGTCGGCGTCTTCGCCGGATTCTTCTTCTTTCCGCCCGTCGGCATCATCCTCGGCCCCTTCTTCGGCGCCGTGCTCGGCGAGCTGCTCAACGACCGCCGCGACGCGGGCAAGGCGTTTCTGGTCGGCATAGGCTCGTTCCTCTCGTTCGTCGTCGGCACGGGCATCAAACTCGCGGCGGCGATCGGCATGTTCGTCCATGTGACGGCCGACACCTACCCCGCCGTCCGGGACTGGTTCGCAACTCTTTTCTAACCCTATCGATAATGAGAAAGTTTCTACTATTTGCGGTAGTCATCGCAGCGATGCTGGCCGCGGCTTGTTCCAAGTACAAGTACGAAACGGTGGCGGGCGATCCGTTGAACACCCGCATCTACACGCTCGACAACGGACTGAAAGTCTACATGAGCGTAAACAAGGAGGCGCCCCGCATCCAGACCTATATCGCCGTGAAGGTCGGCGGCAAGAACGACCCCGCGGAGACCACGGGTCTGGCGCACTACTTCGAACACCTGATGTTCAAAGGCACGCAGCAGTTCGGCACCTCGGACTACGCCGCGGAGAAACCGATGCTCGACGAGATCGAAAGTCTCTTCGAGGTTTACCGCAAGACCGCCGACGAGGCCGAGCGCGCGGCCATCTACCGCCGCATAGACTCGATCAGCTACGAAGCTTCGAAAATCGCCATTCCCAACGAGTACGACAAGCTGATGTCGGCCATCGGAGCCAACGGCACCAACGCCTTCACGTCGCAGGACATGACGGTCTACGTCGAGGACATTCCCTCGAACCAGATCGACAACTGGGCCAAAATCCAAGCCGACCGTTTCAAGAATCCCGTGATCCGCGGCTTCCATACCGAGCTTGAGACCATTTACGAGGAGAAGAACATGTCCCTGACGCAGGACAGCCGCAAAGTCTGGGAAGCGATGGACGCCGCGCTGTTCCCCAACCACCCCTACGGCACGCAGACCGTGCTGGGAACACAGGAGCATCTGAAAAATCCGTCGATCACCAACGTCCGAAACTACCACAAGACCTACTACGTGCCCAACAACATGGCCGTATGCGTTTCGGGCGATTTCGAACCCGACGAAATGGTCGCCACGATCGAGAAGTACTTCGGCGACATGCAGCCCAATCCCAACCTGCCCGAACTGCAGTTCGAACCCGAAAAGCCGATCACGACTCCCGTGGTGAAGGAGGTTTACGGACTCGAAGCGGCCAACGTCATGCTGGGCTGGCGTCTGCCGGGCGCGAACGACAAATCGACCGACATCAGCGACATCGTGGGTTCGATCCTCTACAACGGACAGGCCGGACTGATCGACCTCGACCTGAACCAGCAGCAGAAGGTGCTCTCGGCCTACGGCTATGCCTCGACGCAGCCCGATTACAGTTCGTTCCTCGTGGCCGGACGCCCCAAGACGGGGCAGTCGCTCGACGAAGTCCGCGACCTGCTTCTGGAGGAGGTGGCAAAACTGCGGGAGGGGGACTTCGATGAAAAACTGATTGAAGCGACCATCAACAACTACAAAATGCAGCTGATGCGCTCGTTCGAGGAGAACGACAGCCGCGCGATACTCTATGTCTATTCGTTCATCAGCGGCGCAGACTGGGCCGACGAGGTCGCACGGCTCGACCGCATGTCGAAGATCACCAAGCAGGACGTCGTGGAGTGGGCCAACAAATACCTCGGTCCCGAAAGTTACGCCATCATCTACAAACGCGAGGGCAAAGACCCCGACGAGCAGAAGATCGCAGCACCGAAGATCACCCCGATCGTGACCAACCGCGACTCGCAGAGCGAATTCCTCTCCGAGATACAGACCTCGCAGGTGCAGCCGATCGAACCCGTATTCGTCGATTACAAGAAAGACATGTCGCAGTTCGAGGCGCAGCCCGGCATCGACGTTCTCTACAAGAAGAACGAGACCAACGATATCTTCACGCTGATCTACGTCTTCAACACCGGTACGGAGAACGATCCGGCGTTGAATCTGGCATTCAACTACCTGAGCTATCTGGGGACCGACAAGATGACCGCCGAAGAGATCGCATCGGAGATGTACGACATCGCCTGCTCGTTCTACATGAACGCCGGGGCCAACCAGAGTTCGATCCAGATCACCGGACTGAGCGAAAACATGGGCAAAGCCATGGAGATCGTCGAAGGGCTGATCGCCGGAGCCAAACCCGACGAAGCGATTCTGGAGAATTGCAAGGCCGACATGCTCAAGAGCCGTGCGGATGCGAAGCTCAATCAGAGCCGCTGTTTCGGCGCGCTCCAGCGCTATCTGTTCTACGGCGGCGACTTCATCCGCCGCACGACCCTCACCGACCCGGCGCTGCAGGCGCTGACCTCGGAGCAGCTGCTCGCCAAAATCGGCGACCTGACGGGCAAACAGCACGAAGTGCTCTACTACGGCCCGCAGAAAGAGGCCGAAGTCAAGAGTGCGCTGGCGAAACACCACAAGGTCGCCGCCGACCTGCAGCCGCTGGAGAAGAAGTTCAGCGCCCTGCTGCCCACCGACGCGAACAAGGTCGTACTGGCTCAGTACGACGCCAAACAGCTCTACTACCTGCAGTTCTCGAACCGCGGCGAGAAATTCGACGTGGCAGCCGATCCCGAAATCACGCTCTACAACGAATATTTCGGCGGCGGCATGAACACCATCGTCTTCCAAGAGATGCGCGAGGCGCGCGGTCTGGCGTACACGGCATGGGCCACCCTCGCTACGCCGAGCAACGCCAACGGCGATTACAGCTACTACGCCTTCATCGCCACGCAGAACGACAAGATGCAAAAAGCCGCCGAAGCGTTCGACGACATCATCAACAACATGCCCGAATCGGAAAAGGCGTTCGGCATCGCCAAGGAAGCCCTCGTCTCGCGCCTGCGTACCGAGCGCACGGTCAAAGACGGCGTATTGTGGAGCTATCTCCGCGCCCGCGATCTGGGCCTCGACGCACCCCGCGACAAGCAGATTTTCGAGAAGGTCCAGTCCATGACGCTCGACGACGTGAAAGCCGCCCAGCAGAAGTGGGTCAAAGGCCGCAAATACGTCTACGGCATTCTGGGCGACATTCAGGACCTCGATCTCAACTACCTGAAAACCCTCGGTCCCATTCAGACCGTATCGCAGGAGGAGATTTTCGGCTATTGACGCGCCGGAATCCGCAGAAACGAAGAACGCCGCAGGAAATCTCCTGCGGCGTTCCCGTTTTCAGTATGTCCGGAACGGCTAACGGCGGAAGACCTTGCCGCCCATGGCGCTCGCGGCGGCGTTTTTCACGCTCGTCTGGTCAATCGTCCCCTTCGTCACGAAGCGGGCGAGGGTCGGACGCGTCGTGATCGTCCCGTCCTCCGAAACGCCGTAGGCGCAAACGATATAAGCCGTCGCGGCCCAAAGGTCGGTCCACTTGTTGCTGTCCTCACCCTTCGAAAGCATGCTGGAGAGCGTGATCTGCTGCGACTCGGCCCATATCTTGGTCCAGATCAGGTCGTCCACGGCAAACTGCAGGTCGGCGTCGAACTGCTCCTGCTGCGCGGCTCTGGTGACGCTGAAATAATAAGTGACGTTCCTGTTCGACGGCACGACGTTCACCGTTACGTCCTGACGCTCGACCGTGGTGGTGATTTCGAACGTACACTCCTCGGAAGGGGTGAATTTTCCGGTCTTGAAGGCTGCCTTCGACAACGGCGAGGTGGCATTGCCGTCGGTGCAGGAGAAGGCATAGACATAGTACTCCGTATCATCGACCAGTCCCATGCGCGTAGCGCCTGCCTCTTCGATATAGGCCGGAGCCACGACAGTCTGCGTTTCGGTGAAGGTCAGATCGGCCCATGTCAGCGCGCCGCTCTCCAGTTCGTCTTTGTAGGCCTTCTTGTAAATCTCGATACGCGACGTCATAAAGGCGGCGTCATCGTCATAAGTGTCGAATTCCGACTTGCGGATAAAACCGTGGAGGTACCCCAGATCGTCCGACGGAACGCAGACGTACTTGGCGCCGTACCACGACACGTCGGAGACGTCGATGCGGTAAACGGTATTGATTACGACCGGCTCCTGAGTCTTGAAAGGAACCGTCATCACACCTGTGGTAAGGGTGCTGCTGGAAGTGGCGGCATTGGCTTCAAAGCCAAATATCACGGCATAATATTCCGTAGCGGGTTGCAACCCGATACTTAACGAAAGGTCCGATTTCATCCCCTTGCTGGCATAATTGTCGAGCCAGCCCATGGTGGCATAGAATCCCAGCATCGAAAGGTAACCGTTAGGGGCTTTGACCAGATAATCAGTCCCTTTAGCGTCGATTTCCTCTTTCGTACCATATCCTACATACCAATATGTCTCGGTATTCTTCGGGGTAACGGCCATCGTAACAATCTTATCGGTGATCTCCGTGATATTGACCGTGAAATCTTCACCCACGGTCTCGCCCCTGTAGTCGGCGTCGGCCACGACGTCCATCATCACGGCGTCGGCCTGACCGTTGGCGCTGAAGTAGGTGATGCCCACCGTACCCCGCAGATCGGCGCACTCCTTATGCGCTTCGGTCGGGGCCGTGACCGTCAGCTTGCCGTCGGCATAGGTCACCTTCCACTCGTCGGGCTTCGAAACAAGGGTTTTCGTCACCCCGGCGGACTCGACGTCCCAGACCTTGGTCTCGCCGAAAACGAAAGTCGCGACTTCGGGCGCCTTGCGGATCAGCATGTAGAAATTGCTGCGCACGGGCACCGTCACGATCGAACCGTCGCTCAGTTCGAAATAGACATTGTTGTCGTCGTAATTGACGCTCTTGAACAGCGAACCGATGCTGCTGCCCTCGGTCACGGCGGAAACGGGATCGCCCGCGGCATCGAGAATCCGCTCGGAGGTCTTGCCGCCGTCGTAGCTGATCGTCCAGTAGCCCTCGTCATCGACCGACATCACGGGCTTGACGCTTTCGCCCGTCACGCGCAGTTTCGCGCCGCCGGCCATCAGCCACTCGGTTTTGCCGTCGGTCGTGATCGTCCAATAGTAGACCTCGTCCGTATCCTGCTTGACGCCGATAACGGGTGCGTCGGCTCCGGCCGTGCCGTTCTTGATCTCGGCCGTCGTGTTGTCCGAAAAATAGATGACATAGCCGTCGGCGCCCTTTTCGACCTTGACGACGGTCACCGCATCGTCCACGATTTTCTGGAGGGCCGCAATCTCGGTGTTCATCTGGCCGATCTTGGTTTCGAGAGCCTCGATCCGGCTCTTCAGGTCGTTCACATTCTGCCACAGTTCCGAGTCGTCATAGTCGTCGCAACCCGTCAGCAGGGGGGGGGAAACAAGGAGCAGGGCAGCCACGCAGGCGGCCAGTCTCCGCATCGTAAAAAATTTCATAGCAATTTATTTAAGTTAAACAAAAGTAGGGTCGGATACATGACGGCGCAACACCAAGTCTCTGCCGACAATATTATATGATCATATACGGATAGAAACAGCTTGCAGAATCGGTAAACCCGTTCAAAGATAAGTATTTTCACGGCAAAAAGCAATCGATCGGAAAAACAGAGGAGACAATATTTAACAGCCGTCCGAAAAAACGGCCCGCAAACAGGAGTATCTGCGCACGGCTGACGGATGAAGTCTGCGGATAATTCCGCCCCGGCAGACCGATAACGGCAGTGCGCAAGTCCCGCTTTCATTTGCGCACCCGGTCGAAAAAAATCCGAAAAAAAATTAAAATTACGAATCGTAATTTTCAGGCCCCGGTTCGAAAAAACCCTGCAAATTCCATCCGCAGGAAAAGAAAAAAATTATAAAACAAACCGAATATTACAGTTACAATCCGTTTTCGGACGACTTCCGCGGAGGGCGAACGGGTATTGGAATTTTCGGAGAAAACCAGTAAATTCGTTTCGCAATTTTTTTTATTCATCAAAAATCTTCAACTCTTTTATCCCACACGTTATGAAAAAATTATTACCGTATCTGCTGCTTTTCATTTTGGCAGGGGGGGGGATTTC